>CAYRLQ010000356.1:0-4245 GCA_964425145.1 uncultured Nitrospiraceae bacterium | reverse complement strand
AGCCGCCTACACGCCCCCAAAAACGTTTTCCCGACCCCTACGTGCGGATTTGGGAGACACAACTGCCGTTGACACCGAAGAAGATTCTCAAACTCCTCGATTCTCCCGACTGGACAAGTCAGGACTCGAAGTCAACACAACTCCTCTGCTCAGACGAGATCCTCCGTAATGCATGCACATTGTACGAGGACGATACCAGAGTCATCATCGCGTATCTCGGCAAGGCCACGAAGACCTCCTACCGCTTGTCTGTGAACCAACTCACTCCGCACCCCTTCGCGGTTTTGGAGTGTAAACGTGTCGGAGTTGAGGAGGGTGTCAAGAAAGGCCCACAGACGATTGAGAAGGCGAAGCAAGGAGCCTACGTTGCTCGGACGGTGTCCTCGCTTCAGAAGATCAGAATGAGTGACGGGTCTCTATATGGTGTTCTCCATCTGGACAGCGGTGACCTGCGGTATGAGCCTTATGAGCATTTCTTGCGTAGCGTCATCGCATCCGACGACGCCTCATTGCTCCGCGATTTCACATTGACCGTAGGTGTCGTCAGCAACCATGGGAACTGGTTCACTTCCGACGACCACAACAAAGAACTGAAGGTCTTGGCTCAGTCATATGACTGGCTTCTGTTTCTCACCGACAGAGGGCTTTGCGAGTTCGTGGAGTCGCTACTTGTAAAGCCAGCGAAGCAGTATCGGCCAATCCGAGACGCCTTTGTCCAGAGCTACACCGGTAAGAAGGGAGGAAACAGATTTACCAAGGTCAAGATCGCCCTTTCAGCCGATCTTTGCCTACAGGATTACTTCTCGAGCAACCTGGGCAAGGTGGAAAACTGGTTTAACGTAATTTCCCCCGCAGGTCACTCCGTAACGGAACTGAAACGCGAGCTGACTTTGCTGGCGTCCAAGAACTGGAACGAGATTCTGACATGACCGCAGGCCGAACGGTGAACTCCCAGAGCGTCAACTGGTGCACGCCGCCGAAATATGTCGATGCTGTGCGCAAAGTGTTTGGCGGCAAGATTGCCCTCGATCCGTGCTCGAGCGAATGGTCCATTGTCCACGCGGAATTGGAGTATCGGCTTCCTGAACATGACGGTCTTCGAGAGTCGTGGGATTACCCCACGATCTACGTAAATCCTCCGTATGGGGCGGACAAGGAACGGCGCACGACCATCAAGCACTGGCTATACAAGTGCGCTTACGCGCACAGGCACCACGGATCAGAAGTCCTCGCATTGGTCCCGGTCGCGACAAATACCAGTCACTGGAAGGAATACGTGTGGGGCCGGGCAACTGCAGTCTGCTTTCTTTACGACACTCGGCTCCGGTTTCTTGTTGAGGGAAAGGACGAGGGCAAGGGAGCCCCCATGTCATGTGCGATGATCTACTGGAACGAGAATATTGATATTTTTCTGGATGTTTTCAATGAATTCGGAGCGGTTGTTGATTTGCGGCCATTACAGGGCAAGGTAATCGGCGATAAATGCGAATTACGCCAAATGAAGTTCTTTGATGATATATAGGGCTGAGGGAGTTTCAAGGGAGTTTCAGGGGAGTTTGGGGAGTTTCAGGGGGAGTTTCAGGGGAGTTTCAGGGGGGGAGTTTCAGGGACAGACTACGAAACTCTGCCCGATTACGCACCCTTCTTCTTGGGCAACGTGCATAATGCCGACGATTGGCATAGCGTGCTGGAGCCGGTGGTGGCCCGTTACCGTGACGCGAGTATTGGCCTTGCGACGAGCCGCGGCCGCCCGTTGGCGAGCGACACCTTATTATGCAAACTCTAGAGACGCCTCAATCGCCGCCTGCGACCGCTACCCGTCGGACGACCGAAGAAAGTGAAACACCGAAAGAAGACCATAAATAGGTAAACGTCCCCTATTACTCCCAAGGTGAGACGGTTACTCAATAAACTGTATGATCTTATCGGCGACGAGGCATATCCCGTGGTTGCTAAGGCAGGACTCGATTGCCGGGTGATTTACTGGGGAATGACTTGTATTCTTTATTCGGTTTGGTTGCCAAAGAGCCATCGCTTTCAAAACGCATCGAAATTTACTCATGATGGGACCGACAATTACTTTAGACAAGTCAGTACTTCAGGCCCTCTCTGCAAAGGAAATCGAGGCCCTCCATCGTCATTATTCGCCTTTCATTGTTCCGGTACTCGCGATGGAAATCCTCGCAGACCTCAAGAAGTACGACAGATCTGAAGAGGCGCGCGAAGCGGTCGTCAAGTTAGCCAAGAAGCTTCAGGCAGGTAGAAGTCCTGTCAACGTACACTATACTGCCCTTGTCGCGGCCTCACTTTGTGGACAACCAGTCGAGATGCGTGGGGTTCCGGTCCTACCGGCCGGCAAGACCGTGAGAGACGATGATGGAAAGAGCGGCCTAGTTTTGGGTGAGTCGCCCCAGGAGAGGGCCATACACAGATGGCGAGAAAGCAAGTTTGACGAAGCCGAACAAGCCCTTGCTGAACAATGGCGAAGCTCGACCTTGGGATTTGACCTGGAGTCATTTAAAGCAGATTCGAAGAGCGCAATACCGAAACTTACGGGTGTTCACAGCCTAAAACAATTGAGAAAGAGAACTTGTAAGTTCCTTTCTCATGCGCGGGTGCAGAACGACCTTCTTTCCCTTTGTTCGACGTTGTTTGTCGAAGAAGAAGAATCCAGGAGGCAACTTGAGATTAGATGGAAGTTCGCTCCAGATCGCTGCCTTAGTCGCTTTGCTCCGTATGCTTACCACTGCTTAGAGGTCGTGTTCCTTTTTTACTGGGCGTTAGCCCTCGACCTAATTGGAACCAGACCCACCAATTTCGTCGACATGGAGTACCTTTTTTACATCCCGTTCTGTATGGTGTTCAGTTCTGGAGACAAACTCCACAAGAAGACAGTACCGCTTTTCCTGCGCGGTGACCAAGATTTTGTAGAGCGAGAAGTACTAAAGAGAGATCTTCAGAAGTTGGCGGAATTCTGGGATCGACTATCCGTCGAGGGAAGGCACAAATACATCGCAAAACGTGCAAGTAGGCCGCCGGAATCGCCGCGGACTTTCACGCTTGAAATCTGGGAGAAACGAATGCGTCCCCATAGAGACGTTGGCGGCGACCGCTCTGCAACAATGAAACCAGAACAATTAGCCAAACTGCGGGAATTTATCACACGCAAAGTCCATTCGGAGGAGGTTAGCCCAACAAGTGAGAGTTCTGAGCCTTCGTTCATTGCTCGCAAATTCACAATGAGGCGTGACGACCCATGCCCTTGTGGTAGCGGTATTCCGTTTGACGAGTGCCACGGGAAGGAAATGTAATTGTCAGTTCCATAATGGACGGGTGAGGTCTTGAATTATGACATTTCGTCCTCGTGTTGTTTCACGATGCGGCTGACGGTGCTGTAATACAGACCGATGAAGTCGCCGATTTCTTTCATGGTATATCCGTGATCGCGATACGCCTCCCAGATCAATTCGTCTCTTCGCGGTCTGTCTCTTGGGCCGGTGTCGTGCAACAGCTTCGCCAGCGTTGGGCGAGCAGATAGAATTTACACGTTCGGGATGATAGTGTAGACTGTTTCTATGCCAACTGTTCTGAGAGAAGGGCCTTACCGATTCTTCTTCTATGCGAGCGATCGAGATGAGCCAGAGCATATTCATGTCGAAGGCGAAGGTAAGGTTGCGAAATGGTGGATCAATCCCGTAAGATTACAGAGGAGCGGGGCATTTGCCCGAGAAGAACTCCTGCGAATCGAACGCGTTGTCGCGCAACACCGAGAGGAGTTCATGGAGGCATGGCGTGAGTACTTCCACGGTTGAAATCGAAGTCCCTTTTGCGCAGGAGGTGACCGTAACCGATGAGACGCTCGGCGTGGAACTGCTGGTCATGCACCCCGGCGCCCACACGGGCGATGGGCGCGCCAGCGGCGTCGAGCGCGTGGCCCAGGGGGTGAGGAGGATCCTCGACGAATCCGAGCGGGTCGAGATCCTGCTGGAGACCACGGCGGGGCAGGGCACGACGCTCGGGGCCTCGTTCGAGGAGCTGGCCGAGATGATCGAAGCCGCGGGCGGGTCCGAGCGTATCGGCGTCTGTTACGACACCGCACACGCCTTCGCCGCCGGCTACGATATCCGCCGACGACCCGCCTACGAGCGGACGATTGCCGAGTTCGATCACGCCGTCGGCCTCGAACGGCTCCGGACCTTTCACCTCAACGACACGCGCGTCGAACTCGGCCGGCGGGTGGACCGA
>CAYRLQ010000355.1:0-4247 GCA_964425145.1 uncultured Nitrospiraceae bacterium | reverse complement strand
ACGAAGATACGAAGACTTCCGGAAACAACGCGCCTCATGACAAAAACCCCAAAATATGACGCAGACCCGACAGGACCATTTCCGGGCAGGACGATTTGAGCGGACTCATTTGGTGATCAGCACGAACGTGCCTTCGGAAATCTTCTCGAAGGCTGTGATGGTGTCGTCGTTGGTGAGGCGGACGCAGCCGTGTGAGGAAGGTGTGCCGATTTGGTCCTCGGCATTAGTGCCGTGGATGTAGATATTCCGGGCGAATGAATCGACTTCGCCGCCTTTGTTTTTGCCGGGTTCTTCACCGGTGAGCACCAGTGCGCGCGTGAGCACGAGGTCCTCGTCCGTCTCGTCGGTGGGCCTCCAGACTCGGGATGTAGCTTGGCGTGAGCGGAACACCTGGCCCCAATGTGCGCCGTCGCCCATCTTCAACGCGACGGAGTGCCAACCCAGGGGTGTCTTGTGGCTGTCCAGCTCCGAGCCGGCACCCTGCGCTGACGTCGCGCAGCGCGTTTGCCAGAGAATCCGGCCGCCTTGGATAACTCGCAGCATCTGCTCGGCTATCGAGACCCACACACCGGGGTCGTCGCCGACCCATTGTGGCCAGCCCAGTGACTCGATGTAATCCCGTTGTGCCTTGGTGAGCGCCTCTTCGGACTGAACGGTTAAGGGAGTGCCCTCCGGGACGTCGCTGTGGACAGGTACGCCCGGGGGAACGCTCAGTGCGAAACCTTCCGTTTTTTCGTATCGCGCGGTGATGCTCCCTCGAGGCGTGGGGATGGTGATTTCGAGGCGCTCGAGTGAATTGGGGACACGCGGCGCGAACCGGACTTCCCTCCACCCGGGTTTAGCGGGGGTCAGGCCCATGACTTGTTCGACGATCAGGAAAATCGGGCTGCTGCTCCACGGATGGCACCAGCTCGTGTTCCACTTCTGATCGGGGCCCCAGGCCTCCATGCACGTGGTCGCGCCGTGTTCGAGCATTTCGTGCCACGAATGCTCCTCTTTGGATGTGATGAGGTCGTAGCCCAATCGCGCGGGAGCGCGGTTATCGGGTTCCCCGGCACGGAAGCATGCTTCAATCACGAATGGCGCGATGTACACGCCGCAGCTCAGCCGCTTTTTCCGAATCAGGTCGAGCACGTTCGGCACATTTTCGGGCGCCACCAGTCCGAAACACAGCGGCAGGGCGTTGGCGTGCAGCGAGCTGTGTGTTGAGCCGGGGGCATCTAGAAAGAGGCCCGTCTGCGGATCGAGTAGGCGCTCGGCGAAGGCATGTTTGACCCGCTCCGCCTTGGCTTCGTATCCCGCGGCTTCGTGGCCAAAGGCGCGCAGGAGTTCCGCGGCGGTTCGCAATGATTCGTAGTAGAACGCGTTTAGCACGGCGTTCTCACGGGTTTTGGCATAATCGTAGTCATAGTCGTCGCGCAAGTTGTCCGGCCAATCGACCAGCACCCACTTCTCGGTCACGCCCGTGAGTAGGCCTGCGTCGTTCTCGAAGCGCGCGAAGTACCCGTAGAGCTTGTCGAACGCCGCGTCGACCATGCGCTCGGTAAATATACGGTCGCCCGTCAGGCGGTAGTAGTGCCCCAGCAGTATCGGCCACTGGAGCGAATACTCGGCGATCTCCTGCATGAAGCTGCCCGGTGCGACAGCCATGATGCCCGGGCAAATGCGCTGCGAGAGTTGAAAATCGGCAAGGGCCTTTTTCGTGAGTGAGCCGTCGCCGGTCAGCAGCAAGTGCGCGTGGCCCGTAATGAGCGCGTCGCCGAGGTATTGGCCCTTCTCGCGCGTGGGACAGTCCAGGAATCCGCCCTGCGAGCCGAAGCGGACGCCGTTTTTGCACAGTTCCCAGATGCGTACGAGCAGCCCGTCCGAGGCGGTGAGCCGGGCGGCGTTGGGGTCGAAGGGATGGTGACGCACGTCGACCCAGACCTCCGGTTCAGCCGGCGCGTTCAGGATTTCGATGTAGCGAAAGGCGCGGTAGTCGTAGAACTCGATCAGGTCCTCCCGGCCTGAGAGCACTGGGAATTCCCGGTAGGTGCAGTTCGCGCGCATCTTGTACCGGACTGTGTCGGGCTTACGTAACTCCTCGCCATGGCGCACTTCGAGTTTGTGACCGCGTTCGCCCTTGATACGAATCCGGGTATGACCGACCAATTCCGTGCCGAAGTCGTAGAAGTAACGCCCGTCGCTTTTTTTCTTGGTGGTCTTCGGCTCGACGCGGTAGACCTGAAGCGGGGGCGTGATCTGCTTGACAAACGTGTGGTCCTGCCGGCCCGTGAGCGGCGTGTGCCAGGCGCCGTCGTCGAAGCCCGCCTCGCGCCAGCCCATGGGCATGGCCGCCATGTCGATGTCCTCGGCGAACTGCGTCTCGTAGCCAAATGTGGCACCGCCGCCCCCGGCTGCGCGCGTGGGGAACGCGGTCGAGTGATGACAGCGCCACGAGTTGTCGGTGACGTACCGCGCGGTGCTGCCGTCCTCGAAGGCGACGTCGAGCGTGAGGATAAACCCGGCACGGTTATCGGCGCTGTTCCACACGCGGTTGCACAGCCCCTGGTAATAGGCATGACTCGCCAGGCAGTTTGTGCCTTTGGTTATGAAAGGCGTCACATCGAGTTCATAATAGGGATGGGCGAAGGGATAGCCCGGTTCCGGGCCCTGCACGACGAACTGTCCGTTAATGTAGAGCTTATAATAATCGTCGCCCGTCACACGCAGCGCGGCTGAAACCGGTTTGCCGGTTAGCTCGATCTCTTTCCGGAACAGCGTGTGGACATTCCTCGGCCCCTCGAGCTCCGGCCGCTCCGCCGTCTCCTTGTGATAGATGTCGATGACTGCCACGTCTTCGAACACCGGATCGCGAATCCATTCTGCCTCACGGAACGCGTCTGCAACCGCTGGCGAGGTGATAACCGAAACCAGTCCAAGCAACATAAGAACCTCTGACATAGACATTGTTCCTTGTAAGTTGCGCGCTATGGTACCATCTTGAGCATGCTGTGGGAAATGAATTGAATTTGATGGGATAACAGGATGAACGGGATTCCAAGCGCCAACTGCGAATGGAAAAGCCTCGGATTGGCCCGGGAGACGACTGATGAGGAAGATGGACAGGCGGGAGATGTTGCGGACGATGGGGCTGGGTGCAGGCGCGGGTGTGTTGGCCGGCGCGGGTAGGAGTTGGGGCGAGGCGCGCGAGGCGAAGAGGCCCAACATCATCTTCATCCTGGCCGACGATTTGGGGTATGGCGATCTGGGGTGCTATGGGCAACAGACGATCCGCACGCCGAACATCGACCGAATGGCCTCGGAGGGTGTGCGGTTCACGCAGTGTTACGCCGGCAGTACGGTGTGCGCGCCGTCTCGGTGCTGTCTGATGACGGGTCTGCATACGGGGCACGCATTCGTGCGCGGAAACAAGCGCGTCCCGCTGCCGCCCGAGGAGGTGACTGTGGCGGAGTTGCTCAAGGAGGCCGGGTATACGACGGGGATCATCGGCAAATGGGGACTGGGTAACGAAGGGACGACCGGCGTACCCAACGCCCAAAAGTTCGACTACTTGTTCGGCTATCTGGACCAGGGGCGCGCGCACAACTACTACCCCGAGTTCATTTGGAGAAATGAGGAGAAGTATCCACTCGAGGGCAACGTCGAGAGCAAGGAGCATCACGGGGTATCGGTCGAGCGCAAGGTTTACTCGCATGATTTGTTCGCTGAGGATGCGCTGGCCTTCGTGGAACGCCACCACGACGAACCCTTCTTCCTGTACCTGGCTTATACGGTGCCGCATGCAAACAACGAGCGGGGCCGTTACGACGGCAACGGCATGGAGGTGCCGGACTACGGGGCGTACGCGGACAAGGACTGGCCTGAGCCGCAAAAAGGCCACGCCGCCATGATCTCACGGCTCGACCGGGACGTCGGCCGGCTGCTCAAGCAACTCAAGGACCTGGGGTTGGATGACGATACCATCGTCTTTTTCTCCAGTGATAACGGCCCGCACAAGGAGGGCGGCGCCGACCCGGCGTTTTTCCACAGTTCCGGGCCATTGCGCGGTTACAAGCGCGATTTGTATGAGGGCGGGATTCGTATGCCGATGATTGCGCGGTGGCCTGGCCGCATCAAGCCGGGGGCGGTCAGCGATCAGGTGTGGGCCTTCTGGGATTTCCCGCCCACGGCGCTCGAATTGGCGGGCGGCCCGGTGCCCGAGGGCATCGATGCGTGGGCCGGGACCTCGCTCGACTGGCGCTGGA
>CAYRLQ010000354.1:0-4247 GCA_964425145.1 uncultured Nitrospiraceae bacterium | reverse complement strand
GGGCCATTCTTTACTGGTCTTCTCGAGACGCTCGTTGACCTCGGCCTCGGGCAAGTCGACCACATCGCCGGCGCCACAGTCCATGCCGATCTGGCCGAAGCTCTCGTAGAACCGCGCCCATGTAATCGTGCCTGGTTTCGAGACGCCCGAACAGGTACCGCCACCCAATGGGAAGTACTTTGGGTCCTGGCGATAGACCCTGGTCTTCTTCCAGCCGCCGAGGTGCGCAGGGGGAGCCGCACCAGAAATGAGCAACACCCAGACGAACTTGCCTTCATAGTCCCGGCCCCAGCGGACATCGTGCAGCGTTGTCTCAGGCGCCATGCCATTGCGCGTGTAAATCTCGTTCATCAACACCTGCGGCACCCCCGCGCCCATGTCGCCTTCATTAAAGTGTACGATTGGCTTGCCCTTGTTGACGACCTGGCGCGTCTCAGGGTCGACAACGTTGGGCCGATCGCTGTTGTTCAGCATACCCTCGGCCAGGTCCGACGCGGGCACGCTGCGTACCAACCCGTACTGATACGGGATACCTATAGCGCTGAGTCCATAGCGCTGATACATGCGCGCAGCGGCGGAATACATCTTCATCTGCGTGAGCACCTGCCCGTGAACGAGATGCTTGTACTGGTCGTAACCCCAATCGAACCAGGCCCCCTTCCTCACCAGCCAATTGAGATGCTTCTGCGCTTCGCCGTCACCGACCAGCCTCATTTCCGCAAGCAAATCGGACTGGTTGAGATACTCGATGGGCATGCCGATGGCGCCGAGTTTAGCGGGGTCTATCACGGCGTTGAGCATGCCCATGCAACCGGGATCGAACTGGCCCATGATCCGCTTGTTTCTTAAAATGTCTGCGGCAACTTCAGCGCCAAGCTTCATGGCCTGTGCCGACAGCTTGAGTTTGTCAGCATTGGCCAAATGGGCCATGCCGTGTCTGATGCTGCCGCTCTTGACCCACTGGTCGAGTTTCTTCATGAATGTCGCATCACGGCTGAAGCTGTCGCTCCACAGGCGCGAATGTTTGACGTTGAGCCGGTCCAGGGAGGCACTGTGGTTCAAGAGGGCAACAAGACCAGGATAGGTGCCGTCGAAATTCGCCAGCAATAGAATAGGGCCTTTGTGCGTCAACAGCGGCCCGCACACGTGATGTGCATAAGCCCAGATGCTCAGCACGACGACTACCGGGGCTTCCGGGTCGATCTTCGAAAACAACGCGGCGCCCTCGCATTGTTTGGTCACAAACCCATGCTTACGCTTTGGGTTATACTTGGGAAACACCTCGGTTTTGATGCCTAATTTTCTAAACGCCGCCCTGACCGCTCTAAGCGTCTCCTCCTGTTTGGGCCAACACTCGATGTTGGCTGAATCGCGAAAATCACCATTAGAAATAAGATAGACTTTGTCATTCTTCTCCATTATTGACTCCTTCCGCATACATTCAGTCGCCACACCAATATACTGCGATTTCCAGACGGAATCCCGCGAACGTATACATGGTGGCACAATTACCAGCGCATGTAATCGCGTCATTGCGAGGAGCGAACAAAGCGAGCGACGCGGCAATCACTTGAGCCAAAGACCTTTGTTGTTAGCAAGTGATTGCTTCGCTTTGCTCGCAATGACGCAAACGTAATATCTCCCGCAATCGGTATGCAACATGCGCAATTACTTTTGTCGCTCTATATAACTGCCAAAAACCATAGCATACACGGGAATAAAAAAGAAATTCCACTTACTTCTTCTTTAGAGAAAGAAGAAGTAAGCAAGAAGAAACCAGCACAGTCGTGATATGCTTGGGCCATGCGCGAGTTCTTACGGCGGATACGACGGCACTGGAACTGGACGGATACCATCGTATTGGGTTCAAACACGGCCGCGTTCGGACTCTTCATCGGGAATTGCTGGTGGGAATTCCTCTGGGTCACGCACCTGGCGTTACTCCTGCCGTTGACCATACAGGTGCTTCGCGCGCGTCTCGTGCGGGACGCCTTACGTGAGGCACTCGTCTTCGGCACGGTGGTCGGGTGGTCATGGCCCGTTGGAGAACGGTTCGTGGTGCGTGTGTTCGGATGGTGGGGCGAGTACGTCGCCACGGGCATCATGGTGCTCGACACGCCGCTGTACACTGTGCTGGTCGGCTGGCTGGCCTCGGCGTACTGCTACTACGTGGGGCGCCGCGCCATCGACCTGGGCTACGGTCCAGCGTTTTCTGCCATGTCCAGCGGCATGAGCGCCCTTTGCCTGGGGATTATTGGCGAGAACCTTTTCATCGGCGCACGTATGTGGGTCTACGACCGCTCGGCCTTGGACCTATGGTCTGTTCCGGCATTCGTCCCCGTGGCCTATGGCATCGGCTACGCCTGCCTGCCCTTGCTCTGGCGATTCACCGTGGTCGTGCGTGCTGTCCTGTTCAACGTGATTATGCTGCTGCTCACCGTCGGAATGGGCCTCGCAGTCGGTTTCTTTCCACGACCGTAAGCGTCTATCGACACGAACAAGCCTACAATAGGCGTGGCGCCCTCAAACTTGTTTGAGGGTGGATGTGGGTAAATGGCAAGGAGCGCGGTTACAAATCCACCGGCATGACCTTCGCAGGAAGCGCACCATGTTTCGGCCTGATCGATATAACGAACGCATCCGGTTCGACGTGGCGGAGCTCGAGCACGGCCTTTTCGGTTTCCTGGACATCGCCTTCTTCGGTAAAGGTGTAAGGCCAACAAACGACCTCGACGGGGCGCTTGCCCGTAACGCGAACGATTCCACCTTTGGGCGTCCAATGTGTGACCGCCACGTTAATTTCATTCGATTTGGCGTAGTGGAGCGGCAAGAGCGATGCCGCGTGCACGGCACGGCTAAACGGTGTGGTATGCCTTATGGCCTCGCCCAGGCACATGGGCGCCCCGATGTAGCACTGATAATCCGGCACGATCCCAATAGGAGCGTCCGATGTCTCATTCGCGCATCTCTCCACGCGCTCCTGGAAGGCCTGAACCCGTTCGCCGGCTAGGCGCCAGTTGCGATTGGATCGGATCTGGAGCCCAAACAGCACCAGGCAAAGCACTGTGGTGAGCGCAATGACCGGTTGGCGCCACTTGACATGGTCCATCATGCGGTGGAAGAGGGCCGCGGCGGCGATGTTGAACAGAACGTTCGCCAGGAGCAGTTGGCCGCCGCCGACCAGGTGGACCGGGTCGATCAGGCGGTCGCCTTGAAACAGGCGCACGGCGGCCATGCTCAGTAGCCCGAAGAGGATGGCCGGGCGCCGCGCTTTTCGATAGACCAGCGCCAGAACACCCAGCACCGTCGCCGCGGCAACCCACCCGAGCCAAGGTGAGGTATGGAACCGTGCCGCCGTTTCCGGCAAAAATCCGATGGGGTAGAAGATGAAATACAGCGGCGCGAACATGCGCGCGGGGTGAATGTTCGCCGCGCGGAACACGCCCACGTGGAGGTAACAGCCGGCCAATGCGACCACAATGAACGGAAGGAGTCGCGCCGGGCGCCGCGTGCCGCTATTCGCTACCAGGAACTCGAAGAGTACCAGGACGAGAATCAGCGCCACGTTTTGACGGTAAGGCAATACGGCCAGCATAAACAAGGCCAGCGCAAACAGGACAGAGCCAACACGCTCTTTGGCCGTTCCTGCTCGCCGTGCCGTATAAGCGGTCAGCGCGGCCAATGCCACCAGGCACGGCAGCAGGTCGGCCACGCCACACAGGTTGAGCACGGCCTCGCTATGCACGGGGTTTGCCATGAACAGCGTCGCCGCGAGCGTGCCAAACCAGGCCTGCCCCTTGATCGTAAACCGGGTGAAGTGATAGATGCACAGCATGCAGGCATAGAGCAGCGCCAGGTTCACCAGGTGGTACCCCACGACATTAGCGCCGAATGTGGCGGTCTCCCAGGCGAATAGGGGGCCAACGAGAAATGGAAGTTTCCCGGGGGCTTCAAGCAGTGCATAGTCCCGGCCCAGCGGGTACACCCAAAGCCCCCAGACATGCACAACGCTCATGTAGATGAACATCATCATCGCGTCGAAACTATAGCGATGCTTTATCTGGCGAACGGGGCGGGATGCCTTATTCGATGAATCTTCCATCGCGGCCAAGTCTACTGGCCCGGTCGATGCGAGGTCAATAGCCTGGTGAGAAACGCGCCGCATGAAGTGTGAGATGGAACATCCTAAGTGCCGCTCAACACAATTAAGATCACACAATGGGGCGGAGTATATCCCCAGCACGTCA
>CAYRLQ010000353.1:0-4247 GCA_964425145.1 uncultured Nitrospiraceae bacterium | reverse complement strand
GGTCGGTCTGGTCCGGGATTCCATCGCCGTCCGTGTCCAAGCCCCCCCCCCCCAGCCCGAGTTGCGAGAAATGGTCCATCGTAAACGAGATGGTGTTATTCACCAGGTCGCGGTCGACAATCGTGGTGACCTCGATATCGTACTTGCCCGTTCCGTCGTTGTAGCAAAACACGCGCAAATCGGGCTCGATGAGCCCCGCAATCTCCGCATCCGTGTACGTGATCGTCACCGTAATCGGTGGGCTGAAATTCGTCCCTTCCGGCCCAAACACGCGGATCACCGCGATTGCATCCACTTCGGCGGGAAGTTCCGGCTCCGTGGCCGGGTCGATCGGCGTAGAGATCTGGACCTCCTGCGGCTCACCCGGCGGGAAATCAATCGTGGTAGACGCCGGCACTTCGACCACCGTACCGCTGGCATCCGACGCCTCTTGATCCTCAGTTGTGAGAATGTCGTTATCCTCGGGATTGCCGACCTCGGTCCCCTCCACCGAAGTAGAAACCTCCAGCGTGGCGATGTACAGGTGTATCCGGCCGTCAACGAGGTCGTCGCTTAAAAAGACAACGCGCGTGCCACCCCTGGTGGGGACGACGATCAACTGATTGCCCGGCTCCTGAAGGCGCGCCGGAATGCCCGTACCGTCGGCCGTGGAGATCATGACGTCAAAATCCGCGAGGGGCAGCGTCGTAAGGAACTCCGAGCCTCCCCGCCATTGCCGGTTCCACTCCTCGGAGTAGAAGACCAGGCTGTTGTCTTCGGAATAGATCGGACAATCTGCGAACTGGTCGTTCAACCGAATGGGAATCACATGCGGATCGGTCAGACTCGTCGGGGGCGAAGCGGACCCCTCGAGGATTTCCTGGAGGTTGTCCAGCGCGTAAATGTCGCATTCGTCATAGCCGAACTCCCCCGACCCGTGGCCTTCGCCCCAGGCCAGCCACGTGCCGTCTGGGGAGGCCACTGGCCAGTCGAGGTTACACGGGTACACCTCGCGATCGATGTTCGTGAGCCATACCGGATCACGCCCCGGGTCGGCCTCGCCGTTGGACAGAATGGGCAATGCAACGATGTTCGCGGCCGAGTGTTGGTTCGTGATAATCCAGTTCTCGTCGGGGAAGCGCGTGATGCTCGCCTCGTCAATGCCGTAGCCGGCGACGTTGACCGGCAACATATCTCCCGTCTGCAATGGACTTCTGAAGCGGAGCGTGATGATGGCGGTGTCGTCCGGGGTCCAGTAGATGGGTTCCTCGGGGTTGTTCTCGATGTCCGGCGTGAGCCGCCGCCAACTGGACGGGTCGCCAATGTCTACCAGAAACACGGCGATGTGAAAGGTGGCGGCATTGACGGCCCAGAATGCGACGGTCGTCACGTCGTTCGAGGCGCTCCCAAAGAAGGCCCATCGGCCCTCGACGTCCGACCCGTCGACGGCCTCGCCATCGTAGAATGCCTGATCGAGCAGGTCGCTGGGATCGCCTAACGAGTAGGTTACCGGATTCAGCTCGACCTCGACATAGCCCTGGTTATGGGCGGGGTTACCGGGGCCGTTGGCGTAGGCGACCCAGAACTTCAGCGCGGTGGTGTCGTAGACGATGCTCATGAGCGTGCCGCTCACGCCGTCGGCTTGGGCGATCTCGATGGCTTTATCAGAGTCGATGCTGCCGTAGCGGCTGTTGATTGCGTTATAGAGGTTCTCGTTTCCGCCGCCGTCATGGCGCTTCCAATAGACCACATCTACGAGCGGATCATGGAACGGGGAATAATAAGGGTGTGGATCGACCGACTCATTCTCCCCATATTCGTCATAGCGTGAGTTGCTCGTGAGCAGCAGCCGGGCGCTCGCGCTGGAGCCCTCCGGACCGCTTAGACAATAGTAGTACTGGTTCGTTCGTGTGGCGTTTTGGATTCTGGTCAGCGCTTCTGCCAGCGTGACATCGTGGTACAGGGCGTCGCGCAACAAGAACGGGAACGGTATGCCGTCGAGCGTCTCGGCGTCGCCGAACCCTCCCATGATCTCGCTCACCGCTATCCCACACTCGCTCATGCCGCCCCCGCCTGCGCCAATCACCCCGGCGAAGCCAATGACGGCATGCACATGGCCGTCGTCAGGCTCATAAACGACGACAAGGGGGTAGTCCTCAATCCCGGCATCCATGATCCAGTCCAGGTTGCGCATCTGATAGAGGTGGCCGTCCGCGGTCGCGTCTCCCCACGCGGCGAACAGGCCGCAACTGTACTCGGACATGTCGGGGATCAGGTTAAGCAGCCGCAGCTTCTCGAACGTCATCTCCGAGTGTCCCGCGGCCGCGCATCCCGCTGCCATGCCGTTCAGTTCGCTTTCGTAAGCGGCCGTGTCGAAATAGTCGCTGTTCCACATCGAGTCGGTTGCGAAGGTGTAGTCCGCTTCACTGTAATCGGCGTAATCCATCATTGCCGTACAGCATCCTGCGATGTCGTCTGCAAGCAGATAGCCGTACCAGTAGCCCATCTGATCCCGGGTCCCGCCGACCTTCAGGAGGGTAATCTCATCGGCGCCATGAGCCCCCGTCTGCACCGTACCGTATCCACCGACTTGGGCCATAGCCGTCGCGCAAACGGCCAATATCAAACAGGTTGCCAATATCCCTCTTGTTTGTAACCCTTTCATGACTATTCCTCCCTCGAGTGGCTCTTCACCTTCTCCCGTCTCGCTCTCACAGTGCGTCAACGGTGACATACTACTGGGCAAACGGGCCTTTTTCAAGCAAGTCCCTGCCCTGAAAGGACCCTGCGTAAAGCGTGGGCGAGCCGCCCGTGCGACGGCCAGCGGACCCCCTGGGCCGCAATCACCCTCTCTAATGTTCCGCTTCGCGCATGACCTTTTCCTCGAAGCGCCAGCCGCGCATCTTGTCAATTTCACGCCGGCTCCGGATCGGGCGGGGGTGAGGCGAGGCCCAACTCCTCGAGAGCCCCAATGAGTTCGGGAATGCGGTTGGTGGCGACCGTCCAAAGTAGACGGTCGTCAATGTCGCCGTACTCGTGCGCAAGCACGTGCCGCTGAGCAATGATCCGCCGCCACGGAATCTCGGGATGAGCTTCCTTTAGGGACCTGGAGACGTGGCGGGCGGCTTCACCGATGATCTCGATCCTCCGTTCGATGGCCAGCCGGAGGTTCTCGTCGGCGAGATAGCCCTCGAAACTAAGCCCGCGAATGGATGCGGCGATGCCCACAGCAGCTTGGCGCATATCCCAGAGATAAGCCGCATCGCTCTCATCGAGCGCCATAGATCACCTCACGGGTGGTAAGGATCTTGTGACGCCGGAAGGGATTGCGCAACCCCCTCTTTGAGACCAAATCGACCCCACGCCCGAACATCACCTTTAGCTCCTCGATCATGTCCACCCACTCATAGAGGCTCCAAGGCACATCGGGCTCGAACGTGATCAGCACATCCACGTCGCTTTCTGGGCCGAAGTCTTCGCGCAAAACCGAACCAAAAAGTGAAAACTCCGAGATCTTCCACTTGCGGCAGAACGCACCGATTCGTTCTTCATCAATCTGAATGCTCGAATTCATGCCAGCACTTTCTCAAGTCCTTATCTCCACCGTGTTCGTGTTTTCGTAGTTCTAACTCCGTCCTTCATACTTGGCAAGCGGCGCTTCTCGCTCTCGGCTTCAGTCGTTGCACGCAGTTCAAATGAAAAGGCCGCCCTTGGTCAAGCTGTTGCGCAGTCCCTACTTGTGCTTCTTAAACCTACCCTTGCTGTAGCAGTTTTGTCAAGCGGGTTCTGGAGATTTCCCAAGCGGTTTTCCTGCCAGTCCTGGACGCTGTTCGTTTATGACGCGGCAGTATAATACCAAGTCGCATTCAAAGAGATGCCAATCGCCTTTGCCAACGTCTCCCCGCCAAAGCCTTTGAGTATGTGTCATCCTGAGCGAAGCGAAGGACCTCCCCAACCACTTGGCGCAGCGCTATTCGAGATTCTTCGTTTCACTCAGGATGGCAAGGAGAGTAAGCGGACAATTTTGCTAGAGGCTCCCGTGCAAAGCTGCAGGCTGCTTGTTGCGGGGGAAATGCCGCCTATAGTACACTGCTTCCGTGCTCGTGCACGTGTTTCGTTTACGAGTACGTGCACGAGGTGAAAGGGTACTGATTGACAACAACGGGACACCCGCGGGCGATACGGGGACCTTCACCGAGAAAGAGCCATGTGCGACAAGAAAACGCCGGTTGAACCGCGGACTCTAAAGGGTTTTCAGGACCTTCTCC
>CAYRLQ010000352.1:0-4319 GCA_964425145.1 uncultured Nitrospiraceae bacterium | reverse complement strand
TAGTCATCACCGAGACTGCGACAGGCAATGAACAGGCGTTAACGGTGCGCGTGAGGGTGGCAACGTTCACGGTGGTGGAGCCGCGGCTGCTCGACTTCGGCACGGTTGACACCGTGGTCACGGACACGTTTGTCATTCGCAACAATAACGGCGCCCCCCTGGTTTGGACGGCCACGGTCACGCCCGACACGCCCTGGCTCAGCCTCGACAATAGTAGCGGCGAGGTGGTGGAGACCGAGACCATTACGGTAACCGTCGATCCCACTGCGCTGGGGCCAGGTTCCTACCAGGGCACGGTCACGATCGAGGGCGGCGAAGATGTGGATGCCGTAGTGGTCCAGATCACCGTGCCTACCCCGCCAACCCTTGCCGCCGCCCCCCTGCTAATGGACTTCGGCACTGTTGCCGGCGAGCGCATCCTCGCTATCTGGAACGCGGGTATTGGAGTGGTCGCGTGGCGCATCGACACCAATGACTTCCCGGACTGGCTGACGCTAACGCCCGTGGTGGCGGGCATCGCCGAGGGCACTGTTACAGGCGCCCAGACCGACACCGTAATGGTCACGGTAAGCCGCACCGGACTCGACCCGTCGGAAGTACCGTACACCTATGATGATTTCGAGATCACCGCGACGGATGGCGCCGGAACACCTTTGGAGAGTCTCCCGGTTCAAGTCACGATGACCGTGGCGGGAGTTCCCATCATCGATGTAGATACAGGTGCGGTAGACCAGTTGGGCGTGCCGTTCATCAACCTGGGCACGGCATTAAGCGAGGCAACGTTTTCCATCCGCAACACGGGCAGTGGCGTGCTGTTTTGGAGCATCAATACCTCCGACCTGCCTTCTTGGATAACCTCGATGGCCCCGTCCCAAGGGTCCATCGCGCCGGGTGAGCAAACCATCGTAACGGTCAGGGTGGATCGGACAGGCCTGGAGTTCGGTGGCGAGGACTACACGTTCAGGGTGGTCTCGAACGACTTCCAGAGCCCTGTGGTGGACGTGAGCCTGACGCTGCAAATCCCCAAGCAGGTTGTCATTGGGATAAGGACCGGCGTAGTCGACCTGGGCCAGGATGACAACTCGTCCTTCTTCGAGGTGGCCAATACGGGTGATCCCGGATCGATCCTCGATTTCGTGGTTGAGTGCAACAAAGAGTGGCTGTACTTCTTCCCCGCGACGGGTCAAAGCGTCGGCACTTCGACCGACATAAAAGATTGGCGGAGCATCAGTATATCGGTCGACCGCTCGAAACTCGAGGGCACCGGGTCCACGGCCCGCATAGACGTCCACGCGTTCGAGCTCGATGAGAACCTGAACCCGGTCTTGCTCGATGAGGTGGTGTCGCCGCGTTCGATTGATGTGACCGTGATGGCAGCGCCGCTGTCATTCGAGGTGGCCGCCGCGGCCACACGGGTTCCCTCACAGGTCCGTCTCCCGATGCTCATGCGCAACATCCACTACCGGGCGCTCCCGCTGCCCCCAGACCAACTGGACATTTATAATGAGAGCTTTACCGTTTACGAGAAGGATGTGCCGCTTGAAATCACCGAAACGACCCAGTTCCTCACGGACGGAAGCCGGCTGCGCACCGATGTCGTGATCTTGCTCGACTACTCGGGCAGCATGTTCGACGCGGCCCAGCTCATCGAGGATGACCCTGCATTCGACGAGTATCTCGATAACCATCCCGACCTCCCCCTCGACCCGCTCCAGGCGATCTATGAGTTTTACATCGGGGCCCTCATTTGGCAACTTCCAGACTACTATCGAATCGCGATCTTGGAGTTTCACGAGCGGGGCGTACCGGTTGTCAGCCGGCCGAACGTCGTCTATAACTTCACGAAAAACAAGACGGTCCTGATACAACAATTGCAGTCTATCTCGATTCAGGACCACGGCGCGTCCGAGGTGCTGACCGAACTGATGAGCACTTCATCTTATTTAGCGAACGCCGATTCGCCTTATATCCCCGTTAACAGCCCCGAAATGGCCGCTTACTATCTTCCCTTCGACAGCGCGGATGTGAGCGCCTTAATCTTCGTTTCCGACGGGCGCATCACCACGCCGCCCGCCAAGGTGAAAGACGCCCTCGATTGGTTGGCAGGGGACCGCACGCGCCTATTCGCCATCGGCTGGGGCAAGGACGTCAACCACGAGCCGCTGGCCCGTATTGCCAGTGGCACCGGCGGTCATTACTACCCCACGAGCATGGTAATGAAAACCGACAGCCAAGGCGAGCCCATCTATGATGGACATGGTAATCCGATCCTTCTGCCCACCACCGAAGAATTGGGCCAGTACTGCTTTACAACGGCCCCCTGCGAACAGTCAATCGCGCGAGACCTGCAATCTCAAGTCGCGTTCAGCTACGTTTCCCTGAACGAGGAAGCCGGCGTCGCAACGCGCGTCGCGGCTACATTCGATGACCCGAACGATGACGAGGGGGCTTGCGGGCTCCAAGACCAAGGGGCGATTTTCGGCAGTTTTACGCAAAAGGTCGATTTCGACTTGGTCGTGGGCGATGTGAATCTCGGGCAGGTCTCGATGCATACCGATGGCATCCAGCCCGATGACACGGCCGAACTCATTTTGCGGGCGGACTACATACCGCGCAATATCCATGAGCTCGAAATCACCCTTTCGAGCACCCAACCGTTCACCATCTCCTGCGTAAGCGGCGAGAACGGTGGCATCGTCTGGGATTGGACCCCCGCGCCGGAGGACCCGGTAGATGTGGGCGGCGGCCTGTTTGAGACGACGTTCCCGATTTCCTCACCCGATGGCGAACCGCTTCGATACGGCGAATTCGGCGATTTGTTCCTGCTCGACTTCGCAGGCGTTACCAATGCCTTTACTGTCAACCTATTTGTCGACGACGACCTGTACATCGACCCCGACCGGCCTTACGAAGACAAGTACTTTATCTATCCCAACGCCATCGAGGTGAACGAAGACGGGCGGCGCGCCCCGGCGTTCCCTGCGCCGCTGATCACCCGTATCGATCCGGTTCATGACGACGATGTCGTTAATACCTTCCACCTGGGCTCCGGTGAAGACCATGTCGAATTCACGATCGCGAACATCGGCGGTACTTTCCCATATCTCCCCGAGGAGCCGGTTGTTGTGCTGGATTGGGAAGTCGACGTCCTGCCTGTTTTTCTGGAGGTGCCCCTTGGCATGCCTAGTGCGGGTATCCTGCGAGATGGTGTCGGTGACGCCGACACAGTTATCATCAATGTTGACCGCGACATAACGGCCGGCGAATACTACGCAACCATCCCGATCAAGTACTGGCACCTGTATGGCAGCGGGGTAGCCGGGATTAATGTGTGGCTGAGCGTTCTTATGCCGCTGCTCGATGTAACTGATGAGGCCGGAGACACGATCGGTCAACTTGACTTTGGTGAGGAAGAAACCGAAGACGGGTTCTGGGTCGTGAACACGGGCCAGGGCACGCTGTTCTGGAGACTTGCCGTTTACGACGAGTTCGGCGTCGAAGTGGAGGCCGAGGACTTGCCGGATTGGCTGGACATCAGCTCTCTTGGCGGCACGGTGGCCTGGAGCGATCCTGACCCGCCGTTCAATGTAGAGGAAAACCCGCCCACTGTACAAGTGGAGCTCGATCGTGTCACAGCGCCCGAGGGCGACTTCACTTACACACTGGGGGTGACAGGTGAGGATGAGCGCTCCGAATCCGTGGCCCCGCCGTCGTATTTGGAGGTCGAGGTTAGCGGCACCATCCTGCCGCCGGAGCTCTTCCTGGGGCAAGCCCCGCCCTTCTCTGATGTGCCGCTCGATCCTGCCGAACTAGACTTCGGCGATGCAGCGGGTGGCTGTACTTCGATGGCCTTCTTCGTGAGCAACAGCGGCCAACGCGTTTTGTACTGGCACATCTCGGGCGTAGGCGGCCTGCCGGACTGGCTGGCAGTCAGCGGCGAGCAACCGGACTGGCTACCACCAGGCGCGCTGGTGGGCGGGACCATTCCATATAACGCGAACGGCACTATGGTTACCGCCACTGTAAATCGCAGTGAGGCCCCAGCCACTTTTTCACACACCCTTACCTTGGCCGGCGAGGATGCCGAGGGCCAGATTGTTGAGCCCGGCATCGATATCACCATTTCCGGCACCAACTGAATGCTGAATTAGGATTAGGAAGTGCCGGTTTCGCTTCGGTTCCGGCAGTTGGAATGCGCTGTGCCCCCCCCCCTACACCCGACCTTCGTTGGTCAGCGATTCGGCCAGGGGCAAAGGTCGGGGGACAGTTTGCCGATGGCTGCAACGACTGCGGCAGGCTCCTGTCAAGCCACTTGAGAA
>CAYRLQ010000351.1:0-4321 GCA_964425145.1 uncultured Nitrospiraceae bacterium | reverse complement strand
ATAGGTGTACTCGACGCGGCCGGTCTCGCGGAGGTAGGCGTGTTCGGGCCCGACACTGGCGTAGTCCAGGCCGGCGGAGACGCTGTGGGTTCCCAGTATCTGGCCGTTTTCATCTTGGAGCACGTAGCTCATGGCGCCGTGCAACATGCCCAGTTTGCCTCCTGCGAACCGCGCAGCATGTCGGCCGCTCTCGATGCCCAGGCCGCCGGCTTCCACGCCGATCATGCGGATGTCTTTCTCCGCGAGGAAGTCGAAGAACAGCCCGATCGAGTTGCTGCCTCCGCCTACACAAGCGATTAGCGTGTTCGGGAGGCGCCCCTCTTGCTCGAGAATCTGCCGTCGGGTCTCCCGGCCGATGACGCGTTGAAAGTCGCGGCAAATTCGCGGGAATGGGTGGGGTCCGTGGACCGTGCCGAGCAGATAATACGTGTCACGCACATTCGTAACCCAATCACGCAGGGCCTCGTTGATGGCGTCTTTGAGAATCCTGCCGCCCGATTCCACAGGGATGACCCGGGCCCCCAACAAACGCATGCGGAACACGTTGAGTCTCTGTCGCTCCATATCCTCGGTGCCCATGTAAACGTCACATTCGAGCCCAAGCAGCGCGGCGGCCGTGGCCGTGGCGACGCCATGTTGGCCCGCGCCGGTCTCGGCGATGATGCGCCGCTTGCCCATGCGCTTGGCAAGCAGCCCCTGGCCCAGCGCGTTGTTGATCTTATGCGCCCCGGTGTGAGCGAGGTCCTCGCGCTTGAAGTAGACCTTCGCGCCGCCCAAGTACTCCGTAAGCCGCTGGGCGAAATACAGAGGCGTCGGCCGACCCACATAGTGACGCTGGTAGTAGCGCAGCGTCTCACGAAACTCAGGATCAGACTGGGCGGCGGTGTAGGCCTGGTCGAGTTCATCGAGCGCGGGCATGAGGGTCTCAGGGACGTACTTGCCGCCAAACTGGCCGTACCGCCCACGTTCATCAGGATAGGGATGACTTGGCATTTCGGATGAAGCTGCAGATTCGCTCATGGTCCTTCTTCCCCGGCGCGCTCTCGACGCCGCCCGACGTATCCACCGCATAAGGCCGCACGGTCCGGACTGCTTCAGCGACATTGTCGGGCGTGAGCCCGCCGGCCAGGATCAGCGGACGGCCCATCTCTACCGCCCTACGGGCCAATGCCCAGTCGCAGGTCTGCCCCGTCCCGCCATGGGCGCCTGGCGCATATGCATCTAGCAAGTACGCAACGGCTGGGTATGCCAGCATACTTTCCGGTTGAAACTCCGCCCCAACACGGAACGCTTTGATAGCCCGAGGGCCAACGGCCCGGCACGCTTCGCATGTCTCATCGCCGCTGAGTTGCACGCAGTCCACAAAGCTCAGGTACTCGAGGAGCCGTTCGGGCGGTTCATTCACGCAAACCGCCACGGTCGTGACAAACGGCGGGAGCTTTTCGATGATCCGGCGCGCGTCCTCCGGGGCGATATATCGGTTCCGCTTCTTAGCCTCGGGGGCAAAGACAAAACCGAGAGCATCGGCGCCCGCCTCACATGCCGCGCGCGCATCGTCGAGATTCGTTATGCCGCAAATCTTGACCTTCGTCACGCCCTGACAACTCCCGAGTCCTCGTTCCGCCCCAACAGTTCCCGAACCTTCGCGCGAATGTCGCCGCTGGTCACGAGCGTCTCGCCGACCAGAATCGCGTCGATGCCCCCGTCTTCCAGCATGCGCACGTGGTCGCGCGTTTGAATGCCACTCTCGCTAACGAGCCCGTGCCCGCCCGGGATCAGTTTTTTCAGCTCAAGCGTCGTGTTGAGGTCAACGTTGAACGTCGCGAGGTCGCGGTTGTTAATGCCAATGATGTGTGCCCCGGCATTCAGCGCGCGATTGACTTCGTCCGCGTTGTGAGCCTCGACCAACGCGCTCATCCCGAGCGTGTGGGCCAAGTCCAGGTAGTCCTTTAGTTGCCGGTCGGACAATACCCGTGCGATGAGGAGAATCGCATCGGCTTGGGCCGCACGTGCCTCGTAAATCTGGTACTCATCAATGGTGAAGTCCTTGCGCAGGCAAGGAATGGCCACATTTTGGCCCGCCGTGGTCAGGTCCTCGAGGGCGCCTTTGAAAAACTCCTGATCCGTCAACACGGAAATAGCGCGGGCGCCCGCCCTTTCGTACACCACGGCCAACCTGACCGGGTCCAGGTTCTCGAGCAGCATGCCTCTCGACGGCGAGGCCCGCTTGATCTCGGCGATCAGGCTGATACCAGGCTCGCGGACGGCTAACCGGAGGTTACGCGGCGCCCGCACCTGTTTGATGCGCTCTTGAAGTTGCGCGAGCGGGACCGCCGCCTTTTGCCTTTCCAGTTCCTCACGTTTGTGCGCACAAATCTTCTCAAGAATCATGGGATACTCGTACCAATCCTTCGAGTTTGGCCTTTGCCGCACCAGAATCAATCGACCGCGCCGCCTCACGCAGCCCGGACTCCCAATCGGACGCACCCTCCCCCGCAATGATCGCCGCGGCGGCGTTCAACAGGACGATGTCACGATGCGGACCTGGCCGGCCTTCCAGAACCGCTTTCAGCAGTTCCGTGTTTTTCCGCACATCGCCGCCGGCAAGGGCCTCGCGTCCGGCCTGGACCAACCTGAACGGGGCTGGATCAAGCTCGTACGTGCGGACCGCTCCCGCCTTGGCCTCCGCCACGAACGACGGCCCGGCCAGGGTGAGTTCGTCCAGGCCGTCTGAGCCTGCGACCACAAAGGCATGCCGCGTACCCAGTTCCGCCAACACACGCCCCAAGGGCTCGATCAGCGCCGCGTCAAACACGCCCATCACCTGGCCACACGCCCCCGCGGGATTGGTCAGCGGACCCAAAATGTTGAACACGGTGCGTATTTTCAGTTCCACGCGGGCCGACGCCACGTGTTTCATGGCGCTGTGCAAGGTTCGGGCAAACAAGAACCCAATCCCGACTTCATCGATGCAGCGGCCGGCCTGCGCAGGCGTTGCATTGATGTTTACCCCAAGCGCCTCGAGCACATCCGCGCTGCCACACCGGCTCGTAGCGCTGCGGTTGCCGTGCTTGGCCACGGCAATCCCCGCTCCAGCCACGACAAACGCGGCCGTGGTGGAAATGTTGAAGGTGCCCGAATGGTCCCCCCCGGTGCCGCACGTATCGACCAGGGGCCGGCGCGAGGTCTCGACGCGCGTGGCGAATGCGCGCATCGTCTCGGCAAAACCCGTGATCTCATCGACCGTCTCACCTTTCATGCGCAGCGCCACGAGAAATTCACCGACCTGCGCGGGTGTCGCGTTGCCGGACATCAGCTCGCGCATGGCCTCGGCTGCCTGATCGCGAGCCAGGTTCCGGCCCTGAACAAAGTGGGCAATCGCCTCCTGAATCACGCCTGACTCCCCTTTCGATAGGCTGCAAAAGCAGGCCAAAACTCCAGCAACCACTTACTTCTTCTTTGGGAAAAGAAGAAGTAAGCACGAAGAAACCGATACTTTATCACACCCCAATCTTAGCATCTGTCGCGTATGAATCAAAGTCAAATGGGGAGCGGTGATTGGGGCACGGACACGATTGCCGTCAGAGACAAGGAACTCCGGCTTCGCTGAAGCTACGGCGGGCAAGTCAATCCGAAATCCGCAATGGATCACAGGTTGCCGCGGGCAAGGGCGTAGGCGGCGAAACTGAGGACAAGGAAGAAGCCGCACATGTCGACGATGGTGGCCATGACGGGTGAGGCGGCTAAGGCGGGGTCGATTTTCATGCGGCGCAGCATAAGGGGAAGCCCGCCGCCCAGACATACGGCCACGACGGTGTTTAACGCGAGTGCCGTGCCCACAACGAGCCCCAGATACGGGCTACCCTTCCAAAGGAATGTCACCCCGCCAAAAAGGACACCTAGTACGAGCCCGTTAATGACACCGACTTGGATTTCCTTGAGCATTACGCGGCCGAGGTCGCGCGGATTGATGATCCCCAGGCTTATCTCGCGAATGCTCACGGCAACGGCCTGGTTGCCGGAACAGCCGCTCATGTTGCAGATAATCGGCAGGACTACAGCCAGGGCTACCACGGCCTCGATGGTGCGCATGTAGAACACGATCACGACGGCTGCGAGGACATTGAGAACCATGTTGACCGTAAGCCAGGAAAGGCGGCCAAAGGCCCGTGAGAATAAACCCATGTTGCGCAGCTCATCGCCGCCGATAATGCCGCTGAAGCGCATGAACTTCTTCTCAGACCGTTCGCCGAAGGCCTGTTCGGCATCGCTACGGCGGACAACACCGAGGAGACGGCCCTGTTCGTCGGTAACAGGCAGT
>CAYRLQ010000350.1:0-4322 GCA_964425145.1 uncultured Nitrospiraceae bacterium | reverse complement strand
TTTCCTTGTTCTACTGTCCTTACTGGCGAAAATGTTCGGGAGAAAAGTAATCACCGGCGACTCTTACGTTCCAACGGTCTCGATGCTGGTCTCGGCGTATAATGAAGGAAAAGTGATCATGGGACGGTTGGAAAACGCACTGTCGCAAGACTATCCGCCGGAAAAACTCGAAGTGTGCCTCATCTCCGACGGCTCGACAGACGCGACCGAAGCGATCGGCCTGTCCTTCGCCGATCGGGGGCTCAAGGTATTTCACTACCCTGAACGCCGCGGCAAGAACGCCGCACTGAACGAGACCGTGCCGCAGACCTCGGGCGAGGTCCTCGTCTTCACCGATGCCAATACGCAGTACCGGCCGGACGCGGTTCGCAAGCTGGTGCGGCACTTTGCCGACCCGAAGGTGGGGCTCGTGGTGGGCAGGCTGAATTTCATTTCCGACTGTGGGGAAGCGGTGGACGGGGGCCTTTACTGGCGATACGAAAACCGGCTAAAGGAACTTCAGAGCGCCTTGCGGTCCGTGCTGGTGGCGAATGGATCGATCTTCGCCGTGCGGCGCCGACTCGTCGGCCCCCTCGAAGGCGATGTCGCCAACGATTTCCAGACCCCGATGGAAGTGGGCAGCCAAGGCTACGACCTCCTGTATGAACCGGAGGCCATCGCGCTGGAAAAGTCGGCCTCGGACCAGCGCGAAGAGTATGCGCGGAAAGTTCGCATTATCCTTCAGGGCTTGACCGGCACGGTCAAACTCCTTGGCCACATCCGGGGGAAGCGGCTGTTCTTTTTCCTATCGCACAAGTTCTTTCGCTGGTTCATGGGCTACCTCCAGGTTGCCCTCCTGGTGTCCAACGCCATGCTTCTCTCGGTCCATCCGCTTTACGCCGTGCTCATGGCGTGCCAAGCCCTCTTCTACGGATGCGCACTCGTAGGCTGGGCATTGCAAGATCGCCCCTCGAGCCCCAAGGTATTCCAAGTACCCTTCTACCTTTGCATGGTGAACCTTGCAGCCCTCGTCGCATCCGTCCTGTTTCTCAAGGGCCGCAGGTTGGCCAAGTGGGAAAAGGCGGAAACCGCCCGCTAAGAGAACGGCGGCAGCCCCATCCCTGCTCGTTCCTCGCTACGCTCAGGAGAGTCCCTCAATTTCAGGGACAAACTGCGAAATTCTCTAACAGATAAACCTGCAATCACCTGTTGAGGGCAAAACGACGGGCCTATTTCGTAGTCCCTCCCTGAAATTCCGTCCTGTCGCGTCCCAGACGATTCTCCTGCTCTTGTGGGGTTTGTCCCGGGAACCAGCCGTCGAACAGTTGCCTATTCCACGTGGAACTCGGACGGTCTGAAGTGTATTGTTATGGACAAGGAGGGAAAAGCGGATCAGGCTGCCGTTGCACAGGCATATTTGGACGTAAGTGGTTGATATATCGGAAACTGGTCATGAACAGAATAGTGTGCGGTGCTATGGCGTTGGGCTGCGTCTGGATTTCCCGGCTTGCGGATGCGGAAACGTCGTCGGCCACTGGCCCGGCCCGTGCGGAGACCGCGTATGCCTTTTGCAAAGCTGCCGACACGGCGATTGCGGCCCCGCAATGCGAACTCAGATGTCGCGACCTCGTCGAACTGGCACGCTACTTATCCGTGATCGACAAGGCCAAGGCCCGCGCGATCCTCGGTCTCGCGGTCGAATCTCTCGATGCCCAGTTGCAAAAGCGGCGAGAGGGCATGCGCCCGGCGGAAGGGTCCGAAGAATACCTTCGGTTGATCGCTCAGCCGTATTCGACCCAGACGAGGCAATACATCGAGTTGGGAGGAATCGCCGCGACGGTCGATGCCGAACTGGCCCGCAGCTACTTCCTCGAAGCGCGGAAAAGGAACCTCTACATAGACGACGCCGACGACCTCTTCGATGCGGTCATAGACAGCGCCCTGCTCGTGCTCGACGGTCGCGAAAGGAAGGCGGTGCGGCGGGCCGCTCGTTTTTGCCAGGGCGAACGGACGAAATACGTCACGTTTGCTGATTCGGCGCAACCGTCGGCCCAACCAATGGCCAACGCGCTGCTGTGGCTCGATCCCGACTTGGCCGTCAAGTTCGCAGACCGTTTTGACGCCCCTGACCTCAAGGCCCATGTCCTGTACCGCGCGATCCAGTGGCGTCTGTTGACGAAAACCCCGCCCAGGGTCGAGTGGTACGAAGGCCTCCTCATGGCAGTCGTGAAGCTCGCGGACGAACGTCGCGACAACGGCCTCGGGGGAGAAAACGGGGACAGGGAACGGCTGTCTCTTTCATCAATTTCGCCGCCGCCGAGATTCACCAAGGAAAAGGGATATGTGCGGCTGGCTTTGAAAGGCATGCCCGAGGTCGACATCGCCAAGGCCGTGCCACCTATCGAACGCATGAAGCCCGGCGAGATGCGAGACCTGGTTATAGGGGAATTTGTCCCGGTCCTGGCCCCGCATGATTTCGACCGGGCGTTGAAGCTGACCGACTTGGTAAAGGCGGAAAACGAGTCCGAAAAGAGGCAAATACGGAGTCGCCCCTTGATGGGTGTGGCCAAATACGACCCATCCCGGCTCCTCGACGCTGATGAAGGCCCTGCCTTGCTCCGGAGCATTCTGCCCACTTCCGTCGGAGATCAGACGGTAGGGGGCGTTTTCAGGACGGCAGCCGTTACTTCGGCCGAGCGTGGCGACATGGACGCCGCGCTCCAACTGCTCCTTTTGATCGAGGGGGCCTCGGCCCGCAAGCGGGCCATTGGCGCAGTCGCTCGAGTCGTGGCGGACACGGACGCCGAGCGGGCGTTGTCCATTCTTGACGAGGCCTTCCGGTCTGCGTTAGGTCTTGACCGTCATGCCGGAGCGGCGCTGTCTTTTGCCGAGCAAATCGCCGAGCTAGAGCCGGAAAAGGGCCGCGGATGCCTCAAGGAAGCGTTGGACTGCACGTTGGCCCGCGCACTGGAAACGAACCAGGCGGCGGCTTGGTGCAACTACTCGGACTTTCTCGAACGTTATGCGAAAAGAGACCCTCGCGGCGGGCTTGAATCGGTGTCCGCGGTGCCCGATCTGCGATTCGGCCGGCCTCGCGACAACGAACACGTGGTCGATCCCGATGTCCTGCCTTATCTGGCCGTTGCCGACCCCAAGAAGGTCTACGGTTTCATCGAGCAACTGGACATGGAACCCCACGACCTGAAGCGATTGGCCTACACCATCGCGCGGCGGGTTGCCCAAACCGATCCGGATGCCGCCGAGGAGTTCACCGGTATCATCGTCGAGGAGGAAGGGATAGAGTATCGCACTGATTGGTCAAGTCTGCACATCGAGATAGCCGCATGGAGAACCTACCACGCCCTGTTGGCCGGTGAAAGCGACCTTCAAGAACTCCGGGGGGCACTCGAGCAAAGGCGCGGGAAGGCAAGTGATGCAAACTGCGCCGGTCCGCTGAGCAGCGTCTTCAGGACTGCCGGGGCGACAAACCGTGAACAGGCGATCCAGGCGGCGCTTGTCATTCCCCGGCCCGATGTGAAGGAGCGGTGCCTGATGGCCCTGACAATGCTTCAATGGGAAGCGCTGGACGAATTGCACATCTTCTTGCAGGAATACATCGAGTCACCGACCGACCGGTTCCAGGTATGGATGCGAGTGGGGCGATCGCGCGTTCAGCAAGTGCCCGAATGGCAAATCGTACGTGAACGCGAACTGGTCCGTACAGACCCTGGTTCGCCGTTTCAGACCTTCATGTGATGCGCGCAAAGTCCAGCAACAAAACGAATAGAACGATAGGGCGCGTGGCGGCCTGGCTGTTCACTTGCGCCTTTCTGTGGACCGCCATCGCGCAGCGCACGGCCTGGGCCGCGGATTACCCAAACGTACGGGACCAGGCGCTGCGTGCGTTCTCGCTGGCCTACGACGAGGCGCTGGCCTCGTCGCTCGACGACTTCCATCCCCTGGTCCTCGTTGATCTTGCCACCTTCTTGACCGTCGTGGACGAAGACAAGGCACGGAAAGCCCTGGACCTCGCCGGTCAGGCTATCGCGACCAAGCCCGAAGACATCTACCCGGACGGCGCAGTCGAGGGTGACGGCGAAGGGTCCGAACTGCCCTATTCGCGTGAGACACTGCACTACATAGAACTTGCCGAGATGGCCGCGCTTGTTGACCCGGACCTTGCCCGCACCTACCTTCATAAAGCGTGCGAATGGAACAAACATCGGTCAGAGACCGACGAGGGTCTTGCAGTCATTGTTGACACGGGCCTCCTCGCGCTCGAGGGTCGTAAACAAGAGGCGCTTGCCAAGGCGGTTGCGGGTTGCAGCGAGACGCCGACGATG
>CAYRLQ010000349.1:0-4324 GCA_964425145.1 uncultured Nitrospiraceae bacterium | reverse complement strand
GCGGAAGACGCTTCCCAGACGAACGATGTCGAAAAGGTGCCCACGTCCTACCAAGTGGACGTGACGATTGCCCCCGAAACCCCAAACGGGCGTTTAAGCGCCAAACTTACCCTCCTGACCAACATTGAACGCGTTCCCAAGGTCCGCGTACGCGTCGCCGCCGAGGTCATTGGCGTCGAATGCGTCACCTCGCCGCGCGTTGTCGTCTTCGGCCCCGACCCGCCCGGGACGAGGGTCGGTGCCATAGAAGTGATAGGCGTCCACGATATCGAGGTGCTCGAAGCGTCCAGCACCATTGATGACGTCGCCCTGAAGATCGAGGCAATCGAGTCCCTCAAGCGGTACCGGGTCGAGGTGCGCTTGAAAGACGACGCGGTCCCAGGTGACAAAGTGGGGTGGATTGTGCTTACGCTCAAAGAGGGACGTCTGACCGAAAGCAAGAAACTGGCGGTTTACGGCACTGTGTTGGGGGGTTGCTTGCAGTTGCGTAGTTTTGGACGATTGAGTCCGTTGTCTGAGGTAGTGGCGCAGGGCCATAAGCCCTTGTAAAACAAGTGGTTGCAGAGCCCTCAACTAGTAGGGGAGCCAAAGGGGTTGACTTGCCCGGTTTTTCGTGTTATAAATATTAAGCGGGAGATTATGCAGTTTCGTTTTTCTGTTCCAGCCATCCCAAGAGCGTAGTCTTACGTCCGGGACAGAACTCGAACCGCGGAATCGTTTCATTGCATAGGCCCCGGCGCGTCGGTGGGGAGTTTTGGACGCGAGGGGCAACACGATGGAGGGGCGGTATCATGATAGGCATCCTGGAAAACCGGTTCTTGCTCCGCGTGGTCACATTGCTCACGCTGCTGAGCTTCTGTCCCACGGCGGTTGGGGCGTGGAACTTTGTGCCGCCGGTGAAAGAGGATGTCGCTCCGGACAGCGCGCCCCCTGCCGCGGTGCCGACGCCGCCGCTGAAGCTGCTGACGGCGGAGGAGATGGGGGCGTTGCGCGGGGGGCCGGCGGCGGAAGATGCCGCGGAACCGTCCTCGGGGCCGGAACGTACCGTGGTGAAGCCGAGTGGGCTGGGTGTTGCCCCATCCGCGCGCACGAGTGAGGCCATGGCGTCAGACAAGGTCCAAGGCACGCCCGAACTCCCTAGGCCATTGACGAAACAGGAGACGAACGCGCTCAAAGGGGGCCAATCGGGGGAGGCGGCATCGCTGCTCGCGGCGGCGGACCAGTTTCTGGCCGAGGAGAACTACATCAACGCGACGCTGACGTACCTGGCGGTGTTGGATGGGTTTGCGGGAACGAGCGAAGCGTTTGCGGCCAGCGAGGGCGTTGGGTTGCTGGAGGAATTGGCGAAGGCGGGGGCATTCAGCGCGGACGAGTTCGACGCGTTCGAAGCGGAGTTGCCAGCGTGGGATGACTTGAACTCGGTGGAGAGCAAATACACGATCCTGGACTTCTGCCATCTGCGGGCCCAGGGCGCCCAAGCCCAGGGGGCCACGGAAGCCGCGGCGGCATATTTCACGGCGCTGAGAGACGGGGCCTGGGAGTTGCTGACGACGGCGCCCGGGCACGCGTTGCAGGTGAACATCCCGTTCCTGTATTTGGAGGCCTGCAGAGGTCTCGGGTTTGGGGAGGCGAAGGCCGCGGTCAGGCAGTTGCGACAGTTCATCGCCGGGCAGGACCCGTGCATGGCAACGTGGGGTAGCCGGTTCGTGCTGGCGCCGTTCCTGCTGGGCCCGCTGAACAACCCGGGCGAGAGCTACCTCCAGTGCGCGAACATGCTCAATGAACTGAAGCATGGGTTCGTCGCCAGCGCGTTGGCGGATCCGACGGTGTATCCGTGGATCAAGGCGGAACTGGAGTACGCCATTGGCTATGCCATGTACATCACGGGGAGCTGGCAGGAGGCCGTGGCGCAGTGGGACCACGTATTGGCCACGTACACGGAGGACGTGGGGAATCCGTTCTACCTGACGGGGTTCGCGCGGGCCATGGCGATCAGCATGCTCCACCAGAACGAGCCGTGGGAGGGCATTCAGGCGTTCTACGACTACGTGGACGCCTATCCGGACGGACCGCACGCAGGGCAGGCCTGCCTGCAGATCGGGGCGCTGTACAGTGCCGCGCGGCAGTACGACGACGCGGCGGACTGGTACCGCTACGTGGTCCAGACGTACCCGGACAGCGGGGCGGCGCACAGGGCTGAAGCAGAGCTCGCGTTCGCGGTGAAACACCTGCTGAACACGGTGGATTCGGCAGCGGCGTACGAGCAAGCCCAGGCGGCGCAGGTCGCGTCGGCGCATTTGTGCGGGCCTGCCGCGCTGCAGAAGTTGTTGGCGTTGAAGGATGTGGAGTCTACGGTGGGCGAGTTGGCCCAACTGGCGGAGACGGACGCCACGGGCACGACGATGCTGGGGCTGTGCCAGGCGGCCGAAGCCAAGGGGGTCAAATTGGTGGGTGTCGAGGCCCCGACGGTGGACCAGTTGACGCCGCCGTTCATTGCGTACGTGAACCAGAACCACTTTGTCCTGGTGCGGGCCGTGACGGGGAACCGGGTGGCCGTGTCCCATTCCGGCGCGGTGCCGGCGCTCGTGTTGACGGCGGAGTTCCAGCAGTCGTGGGACGGCAAGGCGCTGGTGACGGGCGACGCCACGGAGGTGGCGCAGTTGCTCGAGACGGCGGAACTGAAGGGGGCCAAAGGCGGGATCGCACCGCCGGCGACGCCGGTGCCCCAGAAGAACACGCCTCCCGTGGTGGTTCTCGGTGGCGCTGGCGGGGCGGGGATCAACAGCGCGGACTACCGGCAGCAGGGCGGCCCGCCGCCCGTGCCGGCCCAGGCCGTGGCGCCGCCCATACCGCGGCGGCCGGGCGTACCGGTGAGCCTGACCACGCCGGAGCCGGCGTCGGTGAGCGGGGTCCACGCGCCGGGCGTGGGCCTGACGATGAACGCGTTTCACTCGAGCCTGGCGCTGAACGAGACGGACTTCGCGATCCCGATCCGGGGTCCCATGACGTTTGCGTTCTCGCGGACGTACTGCGCCCCAATGGGTTTCGCCCGGTACTATTTCGAGGAGACCACCAAGCCGTTTCTGAACAACATCGGCGCGAGTTGGACCCATAGCATGAACATTCACATCCGGGTCACGGACGAGGACAATCCGCCGAGTGAGGTGGTTGTGTTCGATGAGGCGGGGAACCCGCGCTACTACGACCACGCGGATTCAGACATGGGGTACAACTACTATGAGCCGGACACTACCTATGCCCGGACCGTGGGCAAGGGCAACGTGCTGAAGCGGAGCAAACTGACGCTCAAGTACAGGCTGGAACTGCCCACGGGGCTCGAGTACAACTTCTCGGCGGCCACGACGGACGACTGGCGCTACGCCCGGCTCGAGTCCATCGAGGACGCGAGAGGCAACAACAGCATCGGGTTCGAGTACGACAACACGGTGGCCAACTACGGCAAGCTGACGAAGGTCACCACGCCCTCGAGCGACGATCGCTACCTCCAGTTCAGCTACTCCGGAGCCATGATCGCCAAGGTCGAGCTCAAGAACACGGGCGGCGTCCTGCGGGACGTCGAGTACGCCTATGTGTACTCCGCCTACGGCTGGGAGGTGACCAAGGTAACGTACGAGACCAGTCCGAGCGCGACCGTCCAGTACGCCTACGGCTCGGACGGCGGCGCGTCCGGGTCGCGGTTCCTCACGAAGGTGACGGACAAGTCCGGCAACGACACGGACATAAGCTGGGACTTCTACTACGGCGCCGAGGACGAGGCCACGAAGGTCACCGTGGCCAACGAGGCGGGGCTCACGTCCGAGTACGAGCGCGGCCCGGTCTCGAGCCTCGTGGCCATCGAGAACCTGGACGGCGAGAGCCGGCTCAGCAAGGTCCGAATGCATCCCATGGGCAACAAGTACGACGTGGCCCAGGCCGACTTCTACCGCGAGACCGTCGGCGAGACGGAGCAGTACGACAGTTTCTACTACTCGTACGCGGGTCGGAACCTCACGCGGATTCACTATTTCAACCCAGGCGAGACGACCTACGCCAGCTACGGCTACAACACTACAGGCCAGTTGACGAGCTGCACGGCCGCGGGCGTCACCACCTCCTGGGCCTACGACGACGATTACTATCCCACCAAGCGGACCGACCCGGGCAACCTGGATACGACTTACACGTATTCCGGCAGCCTGTTGAGCACGGTCACCGCGCCGGCCTTCGGCAACGCCATGGCCTATGCCTACGACTCGTACGCGCAGGTCACCTCCCTGACCACGCCCGACAACGAGTCCTGGTCATACGCCTACGACGCCGTGGG
>CAYRLQ010000348.1:0-4335 GCA_964425145.1 uncultured Nitrospiraceae bacterium | reverse complement strand
CAGGCCCTGGTCGATCAAAACCGCGCGTTCATTCTTTCACAACCCAAGGCCTTGGTCACCGTAGGGGCGGCCCAGCCCACGATGATCAAAACCACCCAGCAGATTCCTTATGAAGACACCCAGGTCGTCTCAGCGACCACCGTGCAAGTCACAAAGTTCCGGGAAACCGGCGTCACCCTGACCGTGAAGTGTCCACGGGTCATCGACGACGATGGCAATCCGACTACCACCGGTGATACCTATATTGAGCTTGACGTTGACGCCGTAGTCAAAGAAGAGGGCCAGCGCATTACAATCGCACTGGATGACATGGTAGCGGGGGGAATCTGGCACGAGGCCAAGAACGCCATTGACGTGCCCGAATTTGTCTCCCGCAGGGTCAAAACCACGGTCTGGGTGCGCCATGGGCAGGTCCTCATCCTCGGTGGACTCTACCGCAATACCAAGAGCAAGAGCGTGGCAACTTTGCCCTGGCTCACTCAGGGCGAAGATGCGATTATCGGCACGGTCGAACGCGTCGTTCCCGTGAACATCCCGGCCAACCCGATTTCGTCTGGTCTTGGCAATCGCGCAACTAATGAAAGCCGCCGCGAACTCGTCTTCTTGATCAAGGCGGAGTTGTGGCGGCCCGCGTACACCATTTCCGGTGATTTCGGGTTTAACGGTTTCGAGAAAGAAGAGGAACCCACATCGCCGACGGATGTCATCACAGACGTTGTCGAGGATATCGCTGAGAATGTCGCTGTGGAAAGCTTGGAAGAGCCGGCCGAAACCAACGCGGGAGAGCAGGAATGATACGCATGGTCCGGACCATGTGGCTCTTGGCGTTGGTGATGTGCGTCCTGGCCGCTCATGCGCAGGAGGCTGCGCCATCTCCCCCTCCCGCCGAAAGCGACGTGCCGTCTTCGGACGAGGGCCCAATCCCTATCGACCAGGTTCAAATCCAGGTCTGGATCGGCGAAACGAACGAAAAGGGTTTGGGAGAGATCGGCACAAACTTGACCTACACGCGATTTGTACGGGAGGTTGAACAGTCCGGCTCGCTCCAACAGGTCGATACGAACGTCTTCGACCCCAACGACCCGCTCTACAGCGTGGTATTGCCGGCGCCCGATCCCGATTTGTTTCCCGCGCCCATGCGCTTCGACCCGGACGGGGACCCGGCCACCGGAATCCAAACCCAAGGTGGTGCAGGGCTCGTGGCCAGCATTATCAACTCGGATTACGGCACCATCGTGGGGAGGTTTCGCGCTATCGAACGCCAATCAGACCTCGACCTGATCTCGAAGCCGGAACTCGTTGTGGCCAATCAGAAAGAGGCCGAGATTCACGCTGGCGGCGAAGTGCCTTACCAGGACATCAAGTATGAGAAAGGCAAGGCCCGACTCAACGTGGAGTGGCATAAGATCGGCGTCAATATGAAACTCACGCCCTTAATCGTGCCTGGCAACACCGATTTTGTGCAAATTACGCTCTCCGAACTGAACGTCAGCGATATCACCCGTATCGACAATATTCGCGGGGTCGACTTGCCAGTCTTCTCAGAGCGATCCCAGACAGGTGTGGTGATCGTGCCCAACGGCCAGACCCTCGTGATCGGCGGCCTGACCAGCAGCGTCGTCAGCAACTCTGAACGCCGCGTGCCCATTCTCGGGAAACTCCCAATTGTTGGAATGCCTTTCCGTGGACGCCGCTCGGACACGGTCAACACCACCCTGTTGATCTTCGTGTCGCCCACTATCGTGAACCTCCGGAGCATTGCTGAAGAGGCCGTCAAAGCGCGCGATTTCTGGCAGGGCTGGCAAAACGCCGAACGCATCCAGCAAGAGATCAAGGCTCTGGAAACGCCGGACGAGTTCTAGGTGGTTCACATTGCGGGAAGTCCAACAGAGGGGACAAGCCTGCTTTTACTATCACCCGGAGCAACTTATACACCGCGACAGGAATGATGCCGCATAGCTACGGGACATGGTCAGAAGCCTTGCCTCGCGTCATTGCGAGCGAAGCGAAGCAATCTTCTTACCTCTCACTCACCAGATTCCGTCGTACGTGGCGTAGATTGCTTCGTCGCTTCTCTCCTCGCAATGACGCAGAAGCACGCGGCGTTATTTATGACGCTCTATATAGTACAGCTCAACAGCATAAAGGATACACATTCGGGTGCCACGGACAAACTCGTTTGTCCGTGTTCCGGCACAAGAAAGCCCGGGCCTCAAAGCACGCTCAAACAGAGTTTGAGCGTGGCCCCCACCGAGTCTTTAGTGTAGCCCTGTTTGTGTTGAGCTGTATTTAGCAGTCATCTTGAGCGAAGCGAAAGGCCTTCGTAATCAGTTCGCGCGAGGTTATGCAAGATTCTCCGTGTCGCTCAGAAGACGGGAAGGGCCGGTGGGTGACTTAAAAGTTGATCTACGGGGGCCAAGTCACGCATCATTTCTGTATTATGAAATCCACCGTCAAAGTCTATGGGCTGGCAATCGCCTGTGGCGTGTTTCTAGCGCTGAGCTTCCCCACGTGGCATCTATACCCCGTCGCGTGGCTCGCGCTCGCCCCGCTGTTCTACTTGGTCCATCGGCTCAAGCCGTGGAATGGGTTCAAGCTCTTTTTCCTTGCGGGCTGGGTCTTCCATTCGATTCTCTTGCAGTGGCTGATTGCCAATATCTACTGGGCCGGGGGCTGGGCAGTTTGGGGCTACCAACTGCTGTGCGTCTACATGGCCATTTACTGGGGACTGTTCGGCTTGCTTTGGACGTGGATACATCGCCGGGTCCCGCAATACGTTGGCGCCTTGGCCGCCGCAGTGCTGTGGGCGTCTATGGAGTATTTCCAAAGCAACCTGTTCACGGGATTTGGCTGGGGGTCTCTTGCCTACAGCCAGGGCAAGGACATCATGCTGATTCAGTGGGCCGCTTTGGGTGGCACCGCTCTGGTCTCGGCCATTCTGGTCTTCTTCAACGCCCTCGTCGGCCTGCTGCTCGCAGAGAAGCGATTGCGCGTATTTCGCGTACTGGCCGCAGTTACTGTGGTTGTGGTCAGTCACGGCGTAGGCGCGCTTCTGCTCGACCGGCCCGACCACAAAGCCATGCCGCTTCGCGTCGGGCTCGTTCAAGCGAATTTCCCACTCGAGATGAAGTGGGACAAGGAGTACACCGAGGAAATGGTGCGCAATGCGGCCCAGAAATCCCGCTGGCTCGCCCAATACGAACAGGTCGATTTACTCGTCTGGCCGGAAAGCCTGATCGTGGAACCCTTAGACCGTGCGCCGGAGCTGCTCGAGATTGTCTCATCGCTCACCCGCGACAGCCAGTGCGCGCTGTTTACCGGTTCGCTACGCCTGAACGAGGCAACCGGAGGCTACTGTAATTCGGGCTTTTTGGTGGATAGCACCGGCACGATCGTCAATTACTATGACAAGGTGCACTTGGCGCCATTTGGCGAATACGCACCACTGAGGGAATATTTCCCCCTTATCGAGACCATCGTGCCCATAATCGGCGATGTCGAGCCCGGCGATGAACTCAAGGTCCTGCCTCTCGCTGACCGCCGATTCGGCCCCCTCATCTGTTTCGAAGTTCTCTACCCAGGCCTGGCCGAAGAACTTCGGGCCCGTGGCGCCGACTTCCTCGTGGTCATCACCAACCTGGCTTGGTTCGGCAGCAGCAATGCCATCCCGCAGGAGCTTGATATCGCCCGCATTCGCGCCATCGAAACGCGCCTGCCTGTGGTTCACTGCGCCAATTCCGGCATCTCCGGGGTGTTCGATCCATGGGGCCGGTTCTCGGTCGTTAACGCCGTGTTCGATGCCGCCGGGCGGCAGATCAAATTCCAGGACCTTGATCCAATGGATACCCGCATGTACCGGTACGTTGGCGCATTGCCCGTGGCCGCACCCGGCCCGCGGCCAATCCCCCAGGGACCCCGCGCCTTTCCATGGATTGCAATCGCCGCATCGATTTGTATATTCGTTGCAGCGTTGCTACCTTTGGAACAGGCTACCAAGGACGGGAAGATATTCGTCAACGGATAGCGAAATGCCGCCGGGCGGCATAGCGGCAACCCAATGACACAATCGGGACGACAACTCTCCAAATTCACGGCCATTTTCGCGGCCGGGACTCTGTTCAGCCGCCTCTTGGGATTTCTGCGCGACATCGTTTGGTTCGCCACCATTCCCACTGCGTCCATAGGCCCTTTCCTGGTCGCCTTCAAGCTTCCCAACATGTTGCGCGACCTGATAGGGGAGGGGGCTTCGAACGCGGCCTTCGTGCCCGTCTTTTCCGAGAGCATCGTGAAGGAATCTGAGGAAGCCTACCGCGACCTCGTATCCGCGGCCATGTC
>CAYRLQ010000347.1:0-4349 GCA_964425145.1 uncultured Nitrospiraceae bacterium | reverse complement strand
GCCTTGATTTCTCCAGGACGAGCTGATAAGAATCCGCACCTATCCGCGTAATCCGCGGTCAGAGCCTAAGTATGCAGTGCGTGAATGGTTACGAAATCAGAAGCCCTTTGAGAGGTGGTTTTCCTTGGGCAGGCGGAACGCGAATCCACCATCGGGGCTATAAGATAGCTCGCCATCGTGCATTCGGGCGATTTCGCGCGCGAATGCCAAGCCGAGGCCGAGATGGTCACTGTCCTTTGTCGTGAAAAACCGCTCAAAAATGCGCGCGCGGTCTTCCTCGGAAACGGGGGGTCCTGAGTTCCAAATAGCAATCTCAATGGCCTGACCGACATCGCGCACAGTGACGCGAATCACCGGCCGGTGGACGCCGGCCAGGGCTTCCTCGGCATTCATGACGATACAGGTAAGGGCCTGGACAAGCTTGGGGGTGTCAACCACCAGTGACGGCACGGCTTCATCAAAGCTCGTCTCGATGGTGATGTGGGCCATTTTCACGTTGTGCCCGCGCAGTTGAAGTACCTCGTTGACGATGCGCAGGGGGGGCGTCACAGCCGCATTGGGCCTTTCTTTGCGCACGATTCTGGTAACCGAGCCGATCAAGACATTGCACTTCTTCACCGCACCGACCAGTTCGCTAACCATGCGCTGGGATTCAGCACTAAGCGATTCATCGAGCCCGAGCAACTCGGCATAGGCCAGCATGACTCCGAGGCAGTTGTTGACCTCGTGGGTGACGCCGTTCACACAGCGCCCGACTTGGCCGTAACGGAATAATCGCGTCAGCCGCTCGTAAGCATCGTCGGATTGGAGGTCGAGAAAGCCTGTAGCCTCTTTGCCATCTGTATTGTTCAAGCTACACCCCTCTTAAAACAATATCTTACCACAGCAGAAGGTTAGAGGTCAAGGAAGCATATCGCTGATAGGCCATACACACCGCGGAAGCCGCAGGTTTGTCATGATTTAATAGGTTAGGGCCGTGTACTTTTGCCGAATATCCTAGAGGTTCTCGACGATAGCCTGCGCAAACTCGCTGCACTTTAGCAATCTTGCCCCCTCCATCAGCCGGGCAAAGTCGTAGGTGACGGTTCGGGCCTTGAAAGTCTTGACCATGGCCGCGGTGAGTGCCTGGGTCACCTCGGTCCATCCCATATGGTCGAACATCATCAGGCCCGAAAGTATGAGGCTGCTGGGATTGACCTTGTCGAGGTTGGCATACTTGGGCGCCGTGCCGTGTGTGGCCTCGAAAATAGCGGCGCCGGTTTCGTAGTTGATGTTGGCGCCCGGTGCGATCCCGATGCCGCCGACCTGGGCCGCGAGTGCATCGCTGATGTAATCGCCGTTGAGGTTCATGGTGGCGATGACATCAAACTCTAGCGGCCTGGTCAGAATCTGCTGTAGGAATATGTCCGCGATGGTGTCTTTAACGAGGAGTTTGTCGCCGGGGTCGCCGTCGCAGTCGTGCCAGGCCACGGCCACGTCGGCAAACTCTTGGCGGACAAGGTCATATCCCCACTGGCGGAAGGCGCCTTCCGTGAACTTCATGATGTTGCCCTTGTGCACCAGTGTAACCGTTTTGTAGCCATGCTTGATGGCGTGCTTGACGGCGGCCCGGACGATGCGCCTGGTGGCCTTGGGACTGATCGGCTTAAAACCGATGCCGGCATCGGCGGGAATATCCCATCCGAAGGCCTCTTTGGCAAAAGAGAGGAACTTCCGGGCTTCCTCAGAGCCCGATTGGACCTCGAGCCCTGCGTAGACATCCTCGGTATTCTCGCGGAAAATGACCATGTCGACCTTCTCCGGCGAGCTGACCGGGCTCGGCACGCCTTCAAACCAGCGTACCGGCCGGACGCACGCAAACAGGTCCAGTCTCTGGCGCAGGGTGACGTTGAGGCTGCGGAATCCCCCCCCAACCGGCGTAGTCAGCGGGCCCTTGATGGCGACATGAAACTCGCGGATCGCGTCCAGGGTCTCCTCGGGCAGGTAAGACCCGCAGATGGTGTTAGCCTTTTCCCCCGCGAGCGCCTCCATCCAAGCGATGGCGCGCTTGCCACCGTAACAATGCTTGACAGCAGCGTCGAACGCCATTCTCGCCGCGCGCCAGATATCCGGCCCGGTTCCGTCTCCCTCGATGAATGCAACAATGGGCCGGTCAGGCGTTTTCAACGTGCCATCGGGAGCGACTTGGATTTTGTCCCCATCGGGAATGGAGATGTGTTTGTAAGTAGTCAAAATACCGCTCAGCCCAGTGCACAGTGCACAGTTAAGGCCGTGTCTCTATAAGCTCACCAGCCGTGCCTCGTTAATGTGTGGCACTTGGCGGATTTTGCCCAAAACGTCCTCGTCGAGTGGTGCGTCGAGGTTTAGGATGATGGAGGCGCGGCCCCCGGCCTTGTCACGACCCAAGACCATGTTGGCAATATTCACACCGGCATTGCCGATAATCGTGCCGAGGCGGCCGATGATCAGTGGCTTGTCTTCGTTCATGCACACCAGCATGTAGCCCTCGGGCCGAGCATCGACGCGGAAGCCGTCAATGGAGCAAATACGCGGGTCGTTCTTACTAAACAGCGTCCCCGACACACGATGGGTTTCCTGATCCGTGGTAACGGCGACGCTGATCTCGAAGGTGTAGTCCGAGACCCCGGCATGGTGTTTTTCATTGAACTCGATGCCGTGGTCGGCCAGGATGTACGGTGCGCTGACCGTGTTGACCGTCTCGACCATCGGGGAAAGGTATCCCGTCAGTATCCCAGCGGTAATCGGATAGGTATCAGTGACGCCCAGGTCGCCGCGGTACTCAATTTCAATGACTTCCGGGCGCCCTTGCATATATAGCGCTTGAAAGCGGCCAAGGCGTTCGACCAGGTATATCAAGGGCTCGAGCGCCTTGCTGGTTTCGCTGTCGATACTAGGGACGTTGACGGCGTTAATGATTGCACCGGTATTGAGGTATGCGATCATCTGCTTAGCCACGTCGACGGCGACAGTCTGTTGCGCCTCGCCCGTCGAGGCGGCCAGATGCGGCGTCATCACGATGTTATCCAGGCCGCCAAAGGGACTGCGTTCGAATGGCTCCGATGTGTAGACGTCCAGCGCGGCGCCTGCGATCTGCCCCTCGCGCAACGCCTTGGCCAAATCGGCCTCGTTGACGATGCCGCCACGGGCGGAGTTGATAATGCGGCAGGTGGGTTTCATCCGCTTGAAATGCTCCGCGCAGAACATGTTCACGGTCTTTTCGGACTTAGGCGCATGGATGGTAATGATGTCGGCGCGCTCCACTACCTCATCGACGGAAAGAAGCTCGACGCCCATGGCATCGGCCTTCACCTTGTTCAAGATAGGGTCGTAGGCGATGACCTTCATCCCGAATGCCTGGGCCCGCTTGGCCACGGCGGCGCCGATGCGCCCGACGCCGATGATGCCAAGCGTCTTGCCGCACACTTCTGCGCCCATGAAGTTCTTGCGCTCCCAGCGGCCCTCCTGCATGGACTGGTGAGCGCGTGGTATGTTCCGGCAAAGGGCGAAGAGCAAGGCGAAGGTATGCTCGCAGGCCGAGATGGTGCTGGCGCCCGGTGTGTTCATGACGACAATCCCGCGTTTCGTCGCGGCCTTAGTGTCAATGTTATCGGTGCCGACCCCGGCCCGGCCGATGACCTTCAGGTTTTTGGCTCGCTCGATGGCCTCCGCAGTGACCTTGGTGCCGCTACGGACTACCACGCCGTCGTAGGGACCGATGATTGCGGCAAGTTCATCGGGTTTTTGCGAGGGTTTCACATCGACTTCGAAGCCCTCGGTGCGGCGAAACACCTCGACCCCCTCCTCGCTGAGATTGTCCAGCACAAGAATTCTAGGCATCGTCTATTCTCCCGCAAAGTACCGTTGCGCCGCTGCAACGCCATCGCCAATCCGAACGTCAGCTCCGAGTTCTTTCAACGCCAACTCGACCGCGCCTAAGACCACAAGCACGTCAAACTGGTCGTAATAGCCCATGTGAGCGATGCGCTCGATCTTGCCCTTGAGATGTTCCTGGCCGCCGGCACAAGTCACCTTATAGTCGTCGCGGAGCTTCTCGTGTAGTGTGGCGCCGTCGAGTGCCTCTGGAAGTTTGATCGCGGTGGCAGCATTGGACGGGCGCTTCGCAAACAGCTCCATGCCCATGCCGACCACGCCGGCGCGCGTCGCCTCGGCCAGTCGCCGGTGGTGGTTCCAGACCGCTTCGATGCCGTCTTCAAGCAGCCGACCAAGGGACACGTCCAGGCCGATGACCGCGGCGACGGCAGGCGTGAACGGTGTGGTGCGATCGCCGAGACTGTTCAAGGCCTTTTCGAAGGACAGATAGAACTTTG
>CAYRLQ010000346.1:0-4363 GCA_964425145.1 uncultured Nitrospiraceae bacterium | reverse complement strand
TAGCGCACGAGCGGCCTGGTGCTGTCGGCGCAAAACAGCGGAAACAGTACGAACATCACTATTATGCCGGCATCAACGCCGTGTTTCATGAGGTCAACGGTGTCATCGATATTGTGGATGTTTCGGACGCGGGCCGCCTCCGCCAGGGGCACGCCCCGGATGAACTCGTAGTAGTGCAGGCCGTAATCGAGCTCCTGAGTAAAACAAACGGGGCGAACACGGTGATGAGGGCCAGGGCTGCTTTCTCGGCCTTGAGTGCTTTGCGCTTGACGCCCCAGGCGGCCGTGCCGACCATGACAAGCAGACACATGTTCTGGAGATTCTCGAGCAGACCGAACTCGCGACCTGCGTTCGGATGCATCCGGGGCATGCGCGGACTCACAATCTGCTGGAGCCAATCGACCCCCGAGAAGTAGGCCGCAATCAAAACCAGGCTCACGCCTACAGGGACAGCTACGTAAATGACGATCTTCTTTGTGATCATAAACGCTGTAGTTTCAGGGCGCGTGCGCGCCGCCTTTACACCGAAGCCGGCTCGGTTTCATAGGACCATTCCTAAGGCCGCACAGCCACAACCAAAAACGAAGAAGAGTGCAACAAAAGGGGATTAGGGAGATGCAAGGAGATAAGGGGAGATAAGGAGATGTTTTGGATCGAAGAAAAGCAGCTTGCCCGCCATAGGCGGGCTTGTCTCCACATCTCCTTGTACCCCCTATCCCCCCGTATCCCCCTATCTCCCACGTATTTGTGAAAAACGTTCCCGAAACACCGTCGTAAGTTTCGAACATGTTAAGGAATAAGACTCTACTCAGGCGCCGCTTCTTTGTCAGGGGTCTTTTCCTGAGCGTCCTTGCCGCGAACCTTAGCAACCCATCCGGTGAGGCGTTTGCATTCCGGCGTGATGCTTTTGACGTATGTGACGGGCGGCTCGGATGCGGGCGTCTCGAACTCGATGCCCAGAGTGTCCAGAAGGGCGCCTTCCGAGAGCCGCAGTTCGACCAGCGCCTTTTCATAGCCAATTTGTGCCTGGAGTTCCTGGGTCTGCGCAGCAGTCAGGTCCTCTTGGATTTGGAGCACGCGATAACTCGTGGTCGTGCCCAGACGCAGCCGCTTTTCTTCAGCTACCACGTTGGTCTCCTGGAGGGCGCGGGTCTGCCGGTTGCTCTCGACGAGAATCTGGCTCGTGTGCAACGCCCGCGAGGCCAGGCGCACCTTGAGCATCAGTTCCTGCTTGGTCTTGGCGAGGCGCTGTTCGGCCTGGCGCAGGCCCAGTTCGGCCCGTTCAAAGGCGCCGCGCGCACCCCGGTTGCCCAACGGCACTGAGGCGTTGAACCCCACGGTATAGGCATTGTCGCTCCGCTCACGAATGCCGTCGAACACGCGCTTCATGTAATGGTCGCGCCCGCCTTGCGAAACCGAACCGGTCAAATTAAACTCCGGCAAGAGATTGTCCGAGGTCCGGGTTCGCTCGAGCTTGGCGTTTTCGATCTCGAGCTGTGCCATGTGTATCTCCGGGCGGTGTTTCAACGCCAAGGCGACACTTTCCTCGAGGTCGAGGTCGCTCCTGGCGAGCTCGTCGATATTCAGCTCGGTGACTTGAGGCCGGTCAAGCGGAATGAGCTGCTTCGTGGAAAAGACGCCACTGTCGCGCATGTCTAGCAAGTGCTTCAGTACGTCCTCGGCATCGGCCACACGCGCCCGCGCTGCGATTAGGTCGCTCTGGCGCATGGCCACGCCGGCTTTGGCCTGGAGCACCTCGATGGCGGCCGCAGTGCCGATCGCGAGGCGCTTCTTGCTGATCTCGAGCAGGCGCTCGGCGTTGGCCAGCGACTCCTCGCTTACCTTCACGGCCTCAATTGCGCCGACCAGGTCCCAGTAGGCCTTGACCACTTCCGCTATGGTGTTCATCACGACGAGGCGAAGCTGGTGCTCCGAAGCCTCCCGGCCACAGTGCGCCATGCGGATGCGGGCCAGGTTGACACCCTTGCCCCGACCACGCAGCAGGGGCTGGCTCACTGTCAAGGCCAGGCTGCCGGTCCATTCCTCGATGAAGCTGTTCCACGTGGTTTCCTCTTTGCCCAAGTCGAGCAGCACGCTGTATGCCGTCCCCCAGTGCAACTTGCCGGCCACCGATGTGGATGATGTAGTACGATACACCTCGGTCGAATCGATCCCCCCGAAGCGTTTGTATTCTGGTGACATCTCCTGGGTTGCGCGCAGGTAACCCGCCGTCACACTGAGCAGCGGGTCGAACTCACCGCGAGCTGCAATGATATCCGTCTCGCTTTTCAGCGGCTCATATTCGGTCACCAGGATCTCCTGGTTGTTGTCCAACGCCAGGTACACGCACTCTTCCAAGGTCAGCCGCAACCGATCCCGGCCCCGCTGGCCTTCGACGGCCTCCCGCAGGCGATCGAGATCGATCAGGTCCACATCGATTTCACGGCGGACCGTGCTCTCGACTTGAACTCTCGCCCCTGAATCCGTCGCCATCGGCGGTATCGCTTCTGCAACCGCCATGTTATCCGGGGCCCAAGCCATTCCCTCGCCGAAAACCATCGCTGCAACCAACGCCAATCGTAAACCGTACATGATCTCCTCCCGACAACAATGCGAAAACAAAAAGACCTCGCCCCTCCTGTCACGCAAATTCTGACTCAGTCCCAGCCAACCAGGTTTCACCCGAATTGAGCGATTTGTGGGAATGATACCTAGAATGTGGTTTATCGCGGGGCCCGGTAGCCGGCTGGCGCGCCTTTGGGGGACAGAACTATCTGCCACAACTGGATTTTTCTTGCGCGGAAGGCCCCAGCGCAACACAGCAGGTAATATTTCCACATCCGGTAGAATCGCTCGTCGTAATCTTCTTTGAGGACGTCCCAGTTCTCATGGAAATTCCCAAACCAGTGCATCAGCGTCGTGTCGTAGTCGGGACCGAAACTGTGCCAGTCTTCAAGAACAAACAGCCCCTCGATGGCGGCGGATATTTGCTTTGCGGACGGCAGCATGGAGTTCGGAAAGATGTAACGCGCGATCCAGGGGTCGGTCCGTGTGACAGAGCGGCTGCCGCCGATGGTTTGCAACAGGAAGAGCCCGTCGTTCTTCAAGCACCGCTTGACGGTGCGCATAAAGACGCCATAATTCTTGTAACCGACGTGTTCGATCATACCCAGGGAAAGAACACGGTCGAAGGTCCCCTCGATGCTGCGGTAGTCCTGCAGACGAATTTGAACTGGAAGCCCTCGGCAGAATTCCTTTCCGAACCGCGCCTGTTCTTCAGAAACGGTGATGCCTAGTACATCGGCCTGGTATCGCTCGGCGGCAAACCTGGCGGTCCCGCCCCAACCGCAGCCGATGTCCAGCACCCGCATGCCCGGCCGGAGGTCGAGCTTACGGCAGACCAGGTCCAGCTTGGCCTCCTGCGCTTCGTCCAGGTTCGAAGCGCTTTTCCAGTAGCCGCAGCTATAGATTAAGCGCTTGTCGAGCATGCGCCGGTACAGGTCGTTGCCGATATCGTAGTGGCGCCGCCCGACCTGAAAGGCACGGGATGGTTTCTGCAGGTTGAGCAGCTTTGCCTTTAGAACACTGTAGAGTTCCGCCCATAGTTGGACCTTGGCCCGCAAATCGGCCCGGAGAATTCTGTGAAAGAATCCGTCAAGGCTTTCGCAGTCCCACCAGCCGTCCATGTAAGACTCGCCCAAGCCCAGCGAACCCTCCGCTAGAACCCGTGCATACAGCGACTCGTTATGGGCCTGCATGTCCCAAGGACGGTCTCCGCCGATTGCAACATCTGCAAAGGACAACAGTCGTTCTGCCTTATGGCGGAAATTGTCCCGAGCCATAGCCTACCCTTACGGAATTTTCTTGCCTTTGGGTCTAGCTGCAAAAGAAATTATCTATACAGAGCGTCATAAATAACTCCGCATGTCTCAACCCAGGCGCCTTGGCATTTTTGACGTTGTGTTAAAGCAAGGCGCTTCGGTAAGCGTGCTCGACCATGCCGACGTTCCGGGCACATTATAACCGATTGGCCGACCACTGCCAATCTCAACGTGCTGAGTGCTAAGTGCGATGTGCATTGTCTTTGGGGTCTCGAGCTCTACATCGCACTGAGCACCGAGGACAAGCGCCGGCGCCTGGGGTGGGGTCACTGGCTCATCTGGGCCTTGTCGCCCCTGCTGGTCCCGGCGCTCGTGGCCGTGGCGCTATCGATGCACGACGAACCGATGGAGGGCAGCAAGCTCCGGTTCGGGCCCAACGCGTATCACAGGCAACAGCCCTGAGTCATACAGGCGTACCAACCGTTGCTCCCTGTCAAGCCATTTGCTAATCTTACCCTGGTGTTGATCGTCGCGCCATTTGT
>CAYRLQ010000345.1:0-4376 GCA_964425145.1 uncultured Nitrospiraceae bacterium | reverse complement strand
CAGATCGACCGGGCGGCGGCTTTCTCGTCACGTGTCGTGAGGTAGCGCTGTACAACCGTCTGGTCCGTCGTGTACGGCACCAGGTTGCTGAGCAGGTTGCCCACAAGCACGACCCATACCGCCGGTACGGTGCAATCCCACGTCCAATTGAACGCCTGCAACTTGTCGTTCGCGCGTCCCATCGCCACGATTCCAGCCAGGCCGCCGCCGACGCTGCCTGCGATAATCATCAGGCTCACCAGAGCCCCGCCGACGAGCACGACGACCTGCAACACGTCTGTCCAGATGACCGCCTCGATACCCCCGAGCACGGTGTACAACGTGCACAGCACGCCCATCAGCAGGATGCACACGTAGACGTCTACACCCGTGACAGTCGACAGCGCAATCGCAGGAAGGAACAGGACGATGCCCATCCGCCCCAGTTGCAAGAGAATGTAGCACACGCTCCCGAACAGCCGCACCGGCAGGTTAAAGCGCAGCTCGAGATATTCATACGCCGTCGTCACGTTCAGCCGGCGGAAAAAGGGCAAATATGCGAAGACCACCACCGGTGCGATGAGAACAATGCACATATTGCCCAGGAAATACGTCCAATCCGTCGCGTAGACCTTCGCGGGAATCGCCATGAACGTGATCGCGCTCAGTTGCGTGCCGAAGATGCTCAGACCCGCCGCCCACCACGGAATCCGCCGGCCCGCCAGGAAGAAGTCCTCCGTGCTTTTCTCGCGTCGGGCGAAGTAGAACCCCATCGCCACGAGCGCTGCCAGGTACGCCCCAGGATTCCGTAATTGACCGCGCCGAACCCTTTGACCGTCGCGACTGCTTTGCATTGCCAGATTCTCGGCGACCGGATTCCGGGATGAATCTCGCCGCTGGGAATGACGACGGAATCGCCCCACGCGACCGCGACCGTGGTCACTCGAGACTCCGGCATCGTGCCCACCTGGGACCAGGTATCGGTGATCGTGTGATACGCCGGAACGTCCTTTGGAAAACCGGGATGCGCCCACCGCAAATCCTTCTCATACATGCTTCCATCATCGCCGCCGAACAGGACCACGTGCGACGACCCCATTGCCGCGCCCATCCCCGCGCACGTGGGCCGCGGCGCATCCGCCAGCCGCCTCCATTCCCTCTTCCTCGGGTTGTAGCAATACGTGTCTCTGTGAAAAACAGTGTCCCTGCCCGGCGCAATGTACCGTCCGCTAAAGAGGTATAAGCAGTCATCGGCCCCGTCACTCTGCGCCACGGCAACCGGCAGCACACGCGCCGGTCCCGGCCACGGCGGCAGCTCTTCCCAACGGGCGGTGTCCTTCGACAGGTCCAGCGCCCAGAAGTTCTTCAGCGCCGTGGCGTCTTTTATCGTACCCTGCCCCCCGGTGACGTAAACCACGTCGCCCACCTTCGCCGCGCAGGTAAACGCGCACGGTCCCGGCAGGCTGGGCAAGGGAGACTGCACCACCTTTCTCGCGGTCTTGTCCCACTTCAACACGAACGCGTCGGCGTAACAGCGCTCGGCATCGCAGCCGCCCAGGCATATCACTCCCTCGTCTGTCGTGACCGATGCGCCGTAGGCCAGTGGCCGCTCGAGTGCAAACCCGGTTTGCCAGGCATACTGTCCCTCCCCGGTTTTCTCCAGCACGTACGCCTCGGCATACCACACCTTCTTGCCTCCGTCCCAGGGCATGCCGTGCGGGAAGTTCGCGCCACCGGCCACGATCAGCGTATCATTGCTGATCCCTGCAAACGGACCCGCCACGCCCAGCCCGCCGTCCGGAAGCTGCGGCAGCTCCGTCCATTCCAGCACCTCCGCCGCCCCCGCCGTGCCCAACAACACACAGACCAGCGCTAAAACCATCCGTTTCATGCCGCCCTCTTTCCGCAACCCCCGCTCGAAAGAATCCCTAAGTACACATTTTCACAAATACGATGACGTATGAGAAGGAGGAGAAACCTTTTTGGACAGGATTGACAGGACGCAATGGATGAATCATGTAAATCATGTGAATCCTGTCCAAAAATACGTGACCGAACTTGCGAAATGGAGTACTAACCTCGCGACCTGGTTCATCCGTCCACAATACCTGCTGCGTGGCGTGGATGCACTTACCCCTTTTCCTGTAGCGCTCGAAGCATTCGGCGGGGATGCAGGAATTGAACAGCGAAGGGTACGAACGGATGTACACGAGGTCGAACGAGGTTTATCCTCAATCAAGAAGCAGGCATAGTGGTCCAAAATCACTGAATCACTTCTTTTACATGCCGCCGACTTACTATGCCGGCCCATAAACAGTTTACATTTCTCTGCGTCCTCTGCGCCTCTGCGTGAGGTACTGGCAGTCCCTTCCAGAGACACCAGGAACGGCCAGATGCAAACTACTTTGTGGCCCGAGTAGTATAAGGGGGCAGTCTCCTTTGAGCGCATTTGACTTGTACCATATGCCGTGGCTGATGTTTACCTCTTCCGCACAACAAACGCACCGCCCACAACGAACGCCGCGGCCAATGCGCAAAGACCTGCCAAACCGGCCATCGGGAGTGCCGGGTTACCAGGCCAGAAGGGGCTTGGGTCCGAAGCGGCAGCGACGAAAGTGTCTATATCACCACCGGCAGCATCGACAAAGTACGGGAACGCGGCTATGTTGCCCTCGCCTTCACAGCCGCCCTGAATGTTCGAGTAGGTTACCGCCGGATGACTCGAATTGTCGTTGTATATCTCATCCCCCGTTCTCCGCCAACTCCGACCCAAAAGCGGTATCGCCCGTAAAGGTGCAGTTGGTCACCGTCGGTGACGAGTCCCAGTTGTACGTCCCGCCGCCGTAGTGAGGCACGGGCTGGGCATGACCACCGGTGATGGTGAACCCGTCGAGCGTGGCGTTATCGGCGCCAATGATGACGTGGTAAGCGGGCGAGCCGCCACGGGCAGTCGAGCCGTCGATGGTGGTGATGTCCGTTTCCCAGTCGCGTTCCCCGCGTGCGGTCTCATCGCCCGCAAAGCCGCCGTAGATGTGCACGCCTCCGGCCATGATCACCGAGCCGGTGTCGTTGCCTCGCTGCTCGTCATAGACGCCTTCGGCGACCCACACTTCGCCGCCGCCATCTCCGTAGGCCGCGTCGATGGCGGGTTGGATGGTGGTGTAGGTGGTTCCCCACGACGTGCCGTCTTGGGCTCCGGTGTTGTCCTTGTCGACGTACCATATGGCGGCATGCGCGAAGGGTGAAGTCAGAACTATGAAGGCTGAAAGAAGAATAGCGCGGATTCCCCTGTCATTTTTGTTGTTCATTGGGTCCTCCTTTTTGTACTTGGCGAGGAATTCTCCTCGCCGATGCTTTTCCACAATTGACTGCCCCATTCGTCTTCGAAGAGCTTTGCTTTGATAAAATCAACGTAAGAGTCGAATTCGTTTTTGCGTTTTTCATACTCGACTCTCAGGCGTTCTTGGGAGTTGCGCTTGAATTCGACGCAATCGAAACTCTTGGCGGTTTTAGTCGTGGTTGTCATAAGCTATCTCCATAGGGCTGCGAATGTCGATCAGCCCATAGCCGTTTGCGAGATTGACACTGTTGAATTGTTGAATGCGTTGGTAATTGACAATGTGTTTGAAGTTCCAGCTCAAGACGAGATTGGCCCGTGTGACTGTGGCCATCGCGACATGCATTGCATCCGTCCATGAGTTTTCGGTGAGAACGCCCGCGGCGATATAGGCATTTGCCAGTATTTCGACATCTTCATTTGCCTCGACGCGCTCGATACATTCTGTGGGAATCGCTTCCAATACTTGCTTCACAACTGTTGGGGCGGGCTGAAGCTCATCCAATACAAGTTGCGATATAAGCAGAATAAAGGCACGATTGTTCACAAGCTCGAAGAAACGGCGACTCGCCACGGCAAATTCGTCGTCGTTGGTTCCACCGATAACCGATGTGTCTACGTAAACTCTAATGGCGTGCATTTATGCCTCCATAGACTCATCATAGCACACATTGTCTTAAGCGGCGCTGTTCGCGAGCGGTCTCGGAGCCGGTGAACCCGGCGTAGAGATGCAGGTTTTCCTTCATGGGTGACCACCTTATTGTGAGAGCCATTTTGACATGCGTTCCCCAACAGCTTCGTGTGGAATACCCAAGCCCTCGTCTAACTCCTTCAAACCGGCATCTACCTGCATCTTGAAGAAAATCTCACCCAATATGTCATCGGTTGTGACATCCCCAGGCAGTACTTCAATCATGCGGATTACCTGCTTCTTTATACCCGGCATTTTGTTTTTCCTCCTCACGTGATGGCGCCACGACCACTGTCGTCATATGCCGCGTCGATGGCGGGCTGGATGGTGGTGTAGGCGGTTCACCACGCCGTGCCGTCTTCGGCGCCG
>CAYRLQ010000344.1:0-4391 GCA_964425145.1 uncultured Nitrospiraceae bacterium | reverse complement strand
CAACTCCATGACAAACGCCAGTTTCTCCTCATCGATCCCTGACGGGTCGTAGACTGTCCCGTTCGAGTCGGACAAAGATACGCACTTGCCGCCTAACTGGGTGACCTTCTCGACGACATACTGGGCGACATTGCCAGAACCCGAGACCGTACAGACCTTGCCCTCGAACGAACCACCGCGGGTGATAAGCATGTTCTCCGCAAAGTAAACGCAGCCGTACCCCGTAGCCTCAGGCCGCATTACCGACCCACCCCAGCCCAGGCCCTTTCCGGTCAGCACGCCGCTGAACTCGCCGCGCAGGCGCTTGTACTGCCCGAATAGGTATCCGATCTCGCGGTCACCTGCGCCGATGTCGCCTGCGGGCACGTCTACGTTCGGGCCGATGTGCCCGCACAATGCCGTCATAAAAGACTGGCAGAATCGCATCACCTCATTGTCCGACTTGCCTTTCGGATCGAAGTCCGAACCGCCCTTCCCGGCGCCCAGGGGCAACGTGGTCAGCGAGTTCTTCAATATCTGCTCAAAGGCCAGAAACTTCAAAATACCTAGATTCACGGTAGGGTGAAACCGCAACCCGCCCTTATACGGCCCGAGCGCGCTACTGAACTGAACGCGAAACCCACGATTAACCTGCACTCGGCCCGCATCGTCCCTCCACGGAACCCGGAATATGATCACCCGCTCTGGTTCTACAAACCGCTCGAGGATGCGCGCCTCCTTATACTCTGTACGACGCTCAACCACCGGGGCGAGCGAATTGAGCACTTCTTGCACTGCCTGGTGAAACTCCGGCTCGGCCGGATTGCGCCGTTCGACCAGCTCCATCACATCGCTTACGTAAGACACGTCTGCATTCCTCCCGATCCCTGCTTTTTACGGTAAGTTGATTAGCTTCATAATGGCCCCACTAGCCCTCGACATTGTTCATGCTGTCGAGTATGCACACTGGATGCTCAGCCAACCCCGCCTGCCGGTCCGGATTATCACAAGACAGTAACGGAACCTGCCAACCGGTTTGTAAGAGTGTATTGATCGACAATCGTCATGTCAAATTGCGAGGATCACGCAGGAGGTATTCGGCAATCGCACCGGACTAATTGGGATAAAACGTCTTCTACAAATCTGTTCCAAGGTGAGGAATAACACAAAGCCCAGCATCAACTGGAATATGTCCGGCAAAATTGCCGGTACTCTTGATCTGTTTGCCTGAAAAGGCTACTATCTACCGGCGCTGTACCGGGAAATGCCCCGTATAAGACAAGCAACGGGGGCAATCCCTTTACACGGACTAACTCGGGACACCTTTTTGGGGGCAGTACACGATGCGAAGCGGAACAACCGGCATTGATATCAAAACCCGCCGCAAGATGGTGGCTATCCTGCGGGTATTGCACGATGCGCAGAGACCTCTGGGCGGCGAGCGCATTGCGGAGGAACTACGCCTGTCGGGCACGGATCTTTGTGAGCGGACCGTGCGCAATTACCTGGCCGAAGCCGACGGGCTGGGCTGGACTCACAACCTTGGCCGGCGCGGCCGTGAATTGACGGCGCTGGGCATGCAGGAACTCGAAGGGGCGCTCGCTGTGGACAAGGTCGGCTACGTGGCCGCGCGTGTCGATGAGTTGTCTTACCAGATGACGTTCGACCCGGTCGCCAAACAGGGCACGGTCATCCTGAACATCTCGACCGTCGCGCTCGAGGACGCCCGGGCCGCCCTTGTCGAACTTCGCAAGGTCTACGAGGCCAACCTGGGCATGGGCCGGCTCGCCGCCATCGGCATGCCGGGAGAGACCGTCGGCGATCTTCCCGTTCCGGAGGGCCGCTTTGCGATTGGCACGGTGTGCAGTGTCAGCATCAACGGCATCTTCCTGCGCGCGAACATCGCCACGACATCGCGGTTTGGCGGACTGCTCGAGTTCGACCAAGGCATACCCAAACGCTTCACGCAGATCATCCACTACGACGGCACGTCCCTTGACCCGCTGGAAATCTTCATTCGCGGGCACATGACCAGTGTCGCCCAAGCGGCCCAGACCGGCTCGGGCGTGCTCGGCGCGAGCTTCCGCGAAGTGCCCACCGTAGCCCTGTCAGAAGTCCGGCGGCTTGCCGCACTCTCCGAGGAAATCGGCATCGGGGGCGTGCTGGCCATCGGCCGCCCGAGCCAACCCTTCTTGGACATTCCTGTGCCCATGGGCCGGGCCGGGCTGGTAGTTTGCGGCGGCTTGAATCCCATTGCCGCCATCGTCGAGAGCGGCATCCCTACCACCAGCGCCGCGATGGAAACGCTGTGCGAGTTTGATCAACTGATGGACTACACGGAACTCGACAAGGGCCTCCCGCGAGGCGCCTTTTGATTGCGGATTGGCGACGGCTTACACGTGAGGACCGGCAGATACTGGCTGATAGCTTATCACAATCACAGGGTGGACATTTGGCGGCATAATCCGTAAACTATAGCCTTATGGTTGAGGTGAAAAGCCGGCAAATGTGCAATACCGTTATTCTAACCAAGGCAGGCAAGGTGGAAGTGGAAGGCCCTCTTTCTTGGGGTAAAACGTGCTAGGAGACACATGTTATGAGCCTTAATCTCGCCCATTATCTAAACGTTACTGCGGACAAGTATCCTGATACTACAGCCGTGATCCTGGACGAGTTCCGGTTGTCCTACACGGAACTGGCGGTGATGGTGCGACGAGTGGCAAACGTCCTCAAAGACAAAGGGATCGAAAAGGGGGACAAGGTCGCCTTGATGATTCCGAACACGCCGCACTTTCCCATAGTGTATTACGCGATTCTCAGTTGCGGCGCCACGGTGGTACCGGTCAATGTCTTGTACAAGGCGAACGAGATTCAGTTTTACATCGAGGATTCGGAGGCGCGGGTATTTTTCTACTGGAAAGATTTCCGGGAAGATGCGGTCAAGGCCTTCCTTGCCACGGAGACGTGCCACAGCCTGATCGAGATCAGTTCTCCCGACGACATGGAACAGCCCGAAGTAGGCGAGGCGTTCATGCCGCTGTTGCTTTCGGCCTCGACAGAGTTCGACCTCGTAGAGACCATGCCCGACGACACGGCGGTGATCCTGTATACTTCAGGCACCACGGGCCTGCCAAAGGGCGCGGAACTGACACACTTCAACATGTTCTTCAACGCGCTTTATGTGAAAGAATACCTCGGCAAGCTCCAACCGGGTGAGGTGGGCCTGGCCATCCTGCCCTTGTTCCACTCGTTCGGGCAGACTTGCACGCTAAACGCCGGTATCCTGGCCGGGGGCACGATGACCATGCTGCCCCGGTTCCAAAGCGAAAAGGCCCTGGAGATTATCGCGCGCGACAAGGTCGCCTACCTGACGGCCGTGCCCACCATGTTCCACTTCATGTTGAACGCAGCGGAGGAGGGCGAATACGACCTTTCCTCCATCCGCGTAGCGTTCTCCGGTGGGTCGGCGCTCCCCGTGGAAGTGCTCCACCGGTTCGAGGCAAAGTTCGGCGTTCGCATTCTTGAAGGCTATGGCCTGTCTGAAACGAGTCCCGTCGCCTCCTGCAATGTGCTCGAGCGGCCCAGCAGACCCGGGTCCATCGGTGTGCCAATTTGGGGCGTGGACATGCGGGTCATGCGCGAAGACGGGACTTTCGCCGAGGTAGGCGAACTGGGCGAGATCGTCATTCGCGGCCACAACCTGATGAAAGGGTACTACAAGAAACCCGCCGCCACCGAAGAGGTCGTCGTCGACGGCTGGCTGCATACCGGTGACCTCGGTAAAACGGATGAAGAAGGCTACTTTTTCATCGTCGACCGCAAGAAAGACATGATCATCCGCGGCGGCATGAACATTTACCCCAGAGAGATCGAAGAAGTCCTCTACCAGCATCCCGATGTTCAGGAGGCCGCCGTCATCGGCATACCGGACGAACTCCGCGGCGAGGAGGTTAAGGCGTGTATCGCGCTGCGCAAAAGCGCTGAGGTCTCCGGGAAAGAATTGACCGAGTTCTGTAAGGAGCGCCTGGCCCGCTACAAGGTCCCGAAGGAGATCGAATTCTTCCCTGACCTGCCCAAAGGGGCCACGGGCAAGGTCCTCAAGCGGGAACTGCGCGAAGCTATAACGAAATCCATTACGCAGTCCTGATTCGCCTTAGCGTGCGCCCAGACCCGCGGAGAGGTGGCGGCCTGTCCACCCTGGCCGCTTCAAATATCGGCTCTGGAGTCGTACGTCCCGGACTTCTGCCGTTTCTTCGCATTCATCACTTTACACCAATACGCAAGATTTCCTGCGTCCGTGGTTGGCTCCCTAATCGCATCTTCGGGAAGGTACGTGTAGCTGAACCTAAAGCTATACACAACGTCATAAATAATGCCGCATATTGACGGAAAAATTGCACGAGCGCTGCCCT
>CAYRLQ010000343.1:0-4417 GCA_964425145.1 uncultured Nitrospiraceae bacterium | reverse complement strand
GACTGACACAAGCGACCGAAGGGAGACGTGTCTGTCCCCGTTTTTCGCAATCACCGCACAGGTGCTCATGTGTTGCGGACGAAACGCCCCGCCGGCATAGCCGAAACAGGGCTTTCTCCGACTTACCCAGCGATTAGGGAGATAAGTTCCGCACGCCCACTCTGTGCCAACACGGTTGAGACAGCCTCCGTGTGGGAATTAGTGTGGAGTGCGACATGGTCGTGGTGACGTACATCAAGGAGTTTGGCGGACACGGAAAGGAGGTTTGTGCTCCACGCCATCTGTGGGCCTATTTCGTGAGTATCCCGAGCGGGAGTGCAAGAAGCGGTCCAAATCCGGCTGATCGGGGTCTAGTGACAGAGATTTTGAAAACATTTGCCTTGCGAGTTGTTCATTGCCTTTCTGTCTTAGGTATATCATCCCGATTCTACGATATACCCTGGCATCATCGGGAGCGAGGCGGGTTAAGCGCAGTAGACGCTCAAGCGCCTCGTCAACGCGTTCGAGATGTGTCAGGCACTGGGCGGCGAGCAAGTCTGTTTCGTAATCCTGGGGATAATGGCTCCGGGCTTTGTCGAAGAATTCAAGCGCCTTATCATACTGTTTCTTTTGAAAATAGACTTTACCAATATTCTGTATGGCGAGTCCGTAATCGGGGTCTACATTCAAAGCGCGTTCATAGTAATTCGCGGCTGCGTCGAGGAATCTGTGCTCCGCGCACACAGTACCTATGTTGTTGATGACCTCCTTGTCCTCGCGGGCGGCCAGACGGAGGACAATTTCGAACATCTCGATTCCTTGCTTCTCCTCTCCTTCGGCCAGGTAGTCTCTTCCTCTGCAGAAGTAATAATGCATGAGGATATACTCCGCACTGAGGTCGCCTCGCGTATCCTTGGGGTCAAGTGTGTGCCATTCATATTCTTTCCAATAGTCGCGTCGAGGTGGGGGCTCGTCCGTTCTTGTCACACGATAAAGCAAACCGGCATCGGCGATGTGCGCTTCCGGCACGTTCACTAAGCGTTTCTTAGTGAAATAGACCGGCCTGTCTGTGTGGGCGATTATCCAATCCTCGATAACGTTTCCTTCGCTTCGGGTGGGCATTTTCCGGAACTTTCTACGCATTTCCCTGGGCATATCTTGATAAAGGTCTTCTTCGGGATAGCCATATTTGCTGCCTATTGTGATGTCAGGACGACATCCTTCTACCGTATGGAGATAGATCACAGGAAACGTGGTGTGATCCGTGGAAGGCAGGTAGATGGCATTTTGATCGAGCGTCCGAAGGATGTTCCTGGCGATGTCTTGGGCAAAGTAGTACTCGCTCCAGTCGTTGTTATGATAATTGGCGGCCAAAGGGGAGACCGCGGCGCCGACCGCGAGGATAAGGGCAAGATGATCGAGTTTGCGGCCCTTGATGCTCATCGAGCCGATTCGATCTATCCCGACGCCGAGCAAGATCGCAGCCACTACATACGACGGAATCCAAAATGCCCTATTCTGCCACACATACTCTTTGTTAATGTCAAAATTTAGGATCAGTACGAGTCCCAGGCTTGAGAATATGAACAGGGCGACCAGGAACGCGCAAGAGAGTTTGTCTTTTTTCCACATTGCAGCGATGCCCAGGGCGGGAACCCAGCAGAACCATGGCGTGAATTGCGGCAGGTAGTGGTTGACGTATGCAAAGGTTTGATGAGCAAATCGCGCAGGGCTGCGCGGACTGATCGAGTAGCAAAACATGTACTGCTTGCGGGTTACAACATCCCAAAAGTCTCTCCAATTCTCCGGGTTGCCCCAATCCATCGGCGGATCGGCGAGAGAGCGTATCGGGAGGTACAGGTAAATGCTCAAGGCAAATGCAGAAAGGCCAACGCATACCCCGTAGGTCTTCCATCTCCGCCAGGGCCGGCGATCGACAAACAGGACAAACCCGAGAAAGACGAGGCCTATGAGGAACATTATGTGATGGTTGCAGAGGCCAAGGCCGTAGAAGATCGCGAAGGCATACAGGGTGGAATCGGCCCGTGTTTCATACCATTGGAAAAGCAACAACACGCAAAGAGTGATCAAGAGCGCGTTGAGCGTGTATACCTCGGCGACAACGCTCTGTGCCCAGAACTCCTTGGAAAAGGCCAATGCCAGGGCACCTGCAATAGCCGCGATACGATTTCGCGTAAGTCTGATTATCAGCAGGTACATAATGCAAACAGCGGCGGCGCCCCAAAAGGCGGACATGAAGTTGAAGCGCCATGCTACGGGGCCCAGCGGAATGAAGGCGAATAACTTCCCAAGCAGACACCAGAGAGGATACCCCGGCGGATGTGGTATGCCGAGTGTGTAAGAGGCCGCAACCAGCTCCCCTGCGTCCTCTGCGGTTATGGTGGGGGCCATGGTGAGGATATAGACGACCAAGGCCGCGATGAACGTTATGGCGGCGGTAGAGAAGTCCGACCGGTTTAGCGCAGTATGGTTATCGAAAAGGGGGAGCTGGCCGGCGCGTTTCGGCTTTCTGTTCGACGGGTCCATGTGGCCACAATTCTACACACCATACTGTAGGCGCGCAATGACAAAAAGAGACCCTAATCGCCGGGTAAGTCGGAGAAAGCCCTGTTTCAGCTATGCCGGTGGGGCGTTTCGTCCACAACACATGAGCACCTGTGGGGTGATTGCGAAAAACGGGGACAGACACGTCTCCCTTCGGTCGCTTGTGTCAGTCCCCGTTTTTCGCTCAGCCTTACCCGGCGATTAGGGAGAGGGCCACCACCGAACCGTCGTCCATCCGGTGGCTCTCAAAAGCCTCGGGATTACACAATGCCGCGACGCTGGGTCTCCTTCCCGATCACTTGTAGTAGTAATAAGACGGCTGAACAATGCGGAATCCGATTGTGTGTGTGGCGGTCTCCGGATGTTCAGAATCTCGGTAGGCCGTGCGTTGGAAGTACTCCTCATCCATCCAACTGCCGCCGCGGATGACCTTCTCATCGGGAGTGAAGTTGCCCTTGAGCCCCTTGGGAAAGGGGAACTCACCCTCGTACGGCTCATACCCATCTCCATACGGGCAAGCCCAGTTCTGGGTCCACTCAAACACATTGCCGCTCATATCGGCGCAACCGGCTGGACTCTCACCTTCGCGACGGGCACGAGTCAAGCGAATCTTAGATTGTACGAAGTATCCGGAGTAACCGGAGGCGTTGTCATACACTGACAATACCCAATCCCCTCTGGCGTCCTCGCCGTCAAAGTCGGCAAGCGACCCAGTTGGCTGGAAAGTGCCGTAGTAGCTCGTGACGTCTGTGATCGGCGTGCCCGCCTCGTCATCAAACCAGGCGCTTACCCATTGGCTGTACGTGGAGGTATGTGTTAAATCGCCGTAGTCGAAAAGGGTTACAACCGTTCCTTGCGGCGACCGCACCTCGGCCTTCAGTTGTGAGAGGTTGTAGTGGTATAAATAGACGTATACGTCTATGTCGGTGATGATCCACGGGGCATAAGGCGTTCCTACGGTCGCTTCCACAGGCGAACGGTAGTCCTCGATGTACCTGTACTCATAGTTGGATTGGTACTCGGCAGATAATTCGCCGTCTTCGGTAGGCTCTGACACGTAATAGGCCACCGGGGTGGTGTATGGCTCTGACGTTAACCACAGCGGGTTGACCCCAGGATCATCCGGAACGAAGTAGTTGGCCCGGCTGGTATCGATGACGTTGTCACAGAACCCGAAGGTCCAGCGTGGGAGTTCCAGATAAGGCCACAGCTCCTTGGTCGCCTGCGTGAACTCGCCGGGCTCCCATGCAGCGGCATATTCCCACTCGATTTCGTAGGGCAACCGATACCCTATTCCTCCCGGCATCGGTGGGGTCTTGGTAGGAAAGGGCCCAACAAGCTCCCATGTTTCGAGGTCGTAGGCGGGCTCGAGGCCTTTCATTTCGCTGTAGAAACAGCAGAAAGCCACCGCTCCATACCACGTTACGCTCGTAACCGGATGGTCGACCATCGAATAACCGTCGCGATCGGCCACTACGAAATAGTCTCCGTTAAACTCGATGTCGCAGTACTCGGCGCCGCCTGCAATTTGGAGGAGGAGTCTATCGTTGAGGTAGACGTCGCCGCCCGTATACGCCTCCTCCGCTTTCTCTTGAGGCGCTGATTCGAGATAGCCGTGCTCGAGTGCATAGTTGAGCACGGCGGCGACCTGTCCGTTGGTGATTTCATAGATACCTATCTCAAAAGGCGGACCTAGCGCGACCTCGATTGGCGGCAGCTCATTTATCCGAGAGAAAACAAACACGAAGGTATCCTCGCCTGGCTCGAAAGACGTCGGTCGCTGGTCGTCGCCGGGCTCACTCACTGCGAGCGTCCACGTGCTTCCCGAGACTTCGCTTATTCCAAGCATAGTCAACCCTTCCATCTCAGGGTC
>CAYRLQ010000342.1:0-4427 GCA_964425145.1 uncultured Nitrospiraceae bacterium | reverse complement strand
GATGCGGTATTGCCGTTCGTTCTTTATCATGGCGAGAAACTCCTCAAGTCGATGGCGATAATGCCCTTCAAATTGCCGTTGTGGTCATGCTGAAAGAAGTCGAGAAACGTTTCGCCGCTGGCCGCCGCAGCCAGATCGGCGACGAACAGCTCGCCGCGGTATTCCGTCTTCTATGCGCGCCGAGGATGCCTGAAGTCCAATAATATGGGGTCCAATAGGGCCGGATCCACGCCGTCGAGGTCCCAACAGCCGTCGAAGTCCGCCGGATAGAGCGTGCTCGTGATAAAGCTGCCATTGAGATAGACGGTCTTGCACCCGGCCTTTTTCAGCGCCACGAGGGCCCGTTTGAGCCCCTCGAGCAGCGCCTGACGGTGCGTGTTGTTGCCGAATCGCCCCCGGATTTCGCTCCACGAGGCCCAGTGGATGCCCGGCGGCACGTTGCCACGGTTGTCAAACGGCGGAACCATCGACACAATTATATCGTTGTGTCGCTTCCATGTCAAACCAACGCCGAGGGTTGCACGGCGATTCCGCATCATCTAATCTGGTGTTTGTGGTCGACGCGTTGCGATGAATGCCCCCAAGGAGCCGGGGAGGGTGGGGCCTGCGCCACCACTTCTGTGACAGTCTCGGCGACGCGTTGGTTTTCGAGCGCGGGCAGGAGGGAGTCAGGGTATGGGTGAGGGTTTCGGGCTGGTTCGGATGAGGGTAAGGTTTGGGCGCGACCGAGGTTGGGCTGTCGGGAAGCCGCAAAAAGGGGGCAGTGCCTGCTGGGGGACTCGCGCGAAGCCGCAGGGGAAACCGCAAAAAGGGGACAGTCCCTGCTCGGGGACTCGCGAGGACAGTCCCCTTTTTGCTGGGTGGTGGCGGGGTGTGTTGGGATGCGTGTTGTTGTTGGTGGCGGCGTATACGGGTGACGGGGGCCCGACGCTATTCGATACGGTGGATACGGGTGCGCCGGGGGAGAAGGCGCCGTTGATTCGGCCGTGGCGGGTGGTGGGGCTTGATGCGGAGTACGGGGGGTTGTGGGTGGTGGCGGGGGACGTGGACGGGGATGGTGCGGTGGAGATCGTGAGCGCGGAGAATTTCAACGAGGGGGATGTGCATTACACCAGCACGGCGGTGGCGCAGCGGCTTGACGGCACGGTGCTGTGGCGTTGGGGCGATCCCGATATCGGGCGCAAGAAGTGGCACCATGACGTGGCGTGCCAGATACACGACTGGGACGGGGACGGGCGGAACGAAGTCGTCCTCTGTACGAAGGGCCACCTGGTCGAGCTGGACGGCGCCACCGGTCAGGAACGCCGGCGGCTGCCGATACCCGACGATGCGACGGATTGTCTCGTGTTCTGTGACCTGAGCGGCGCGGGTCGCCCGACGGATGTGCTCGTCAAAACCCGATACACCCAAATCTGGGCCTACAACCGCAGGGGAACGCTCCTCTGGACGGTCAAGCATCCCGGCGGTTACCGTACGGCCCATCAGCCGCGACCGATTGACATCGACGGTGACGGACGCGATGAAATCATGGCGGGCTACGCCCTGCTGAATCCCTATGGGGCCGTCCGGTGGGTGTTCCAGTCTAAAGCAGTGGACCAGCGCCGCGGGCATCTCGATTGCGCCCGGGTCGTCCGCCGTGGCGAAACGCCCGAAGACTTCCGGCTGGTGCTGACCTGCTGCGGCGCGGATAACATCGCTTGCGTAGACGGCAACGGCACGGTGCTCTGGGAGGTCTCCGGGCATCATTTCGAATCCGCGGACGTTGGACACGTGGTCCCAGACCGGCCGGGACCGCAGATCGTGGTCGATATTGATCACCGGCCCTACGGCCAAAGCCCGCTCTGGCTCCTGGATGAACAGGGCAATCACCTCGGCCGGATCGTGACCGACTACAGCCGCCATCACGCCCTGCTAGATTGGACCGGCGACGGGCTGGCTGAAATCCTCGTGGCCCACAACGGCGGACTTTACAACCACCGGGGTAAACGCATCGGCACCTTCAGACTACCCGCGCCGAAAGGTCCCGATGCCTTTGAGAGAAGCATACTCACCGGCGACATGACCGGCGACGGCGTCCCCGACGCCATCATCACGACACCGGAGAGGATTTACATCTACAAGAACGAAAAGGGCCGCAAACCCGCCGGCCCCACCACGCTGGGCACCGAATTCAATTTCACACTGTATTGAGGCGCGACTGATCGGCTAACAGTGAACGCCTTGCTTGCACGGGAGGTAAAAACGATGGATAGGTTTTCGAGACGGCAATTGCTGGGCGCTGGCGCGGCGGGATTGGCCCTGGGAACGGGGATGGGCGATGCCGTTGCGCAGGAGGACCCGCTGCCGCCGCCGTCAGCGGAGATGGGTTGGAGCGTCAGGCAATTCGGTGCGCTGGGTGATGGCAAAAAGGATGATGCGGCCCCGTTCCAAAGGGCGATTGACGCCACGCATGAACACGGAGGCGGCACGGTGTTTGTTCCACCTGGAAACTATCTGATTGCCGGCCATCTGCTGGTCCAGGAACACGTGGCGCTTCGCGGTGTATGGCAATCCCCCACGGCGCGCACGCAGAACCACGGGAGCTGTCTGCTCGCCGTGGAAGGCGCAGGCCACCCTGACGGCGCTCCGTTCGTCACGCTGCGTCAGAACGGCACATTGCGCGGCCTGACCGTGTTCTATCCCGAGCAAAAGGAGGACCCGCCGGCGCCGTATCCCTGGACGATTCGTGGCGACGGGGACAATTGCTCGCTCGTTGATGTGCTTCTAGTCAACCCATATATGGCGGTGGACTTCGGAACGCTGAATTCCGGGCGGCATTTCATTCACGGCCTATACGCTCAGGCGCTGCACCGGGGCATCTTCGTGGACAAGTGCTTCGACGTCGGCCGGATCAAGGACGTCCACTTCTGGCCATTCTGGCACATGAGCGGTCCGTCGCGAACCTACACGAAAGAAAACGGCGTCGCCTTCGTTATCGGCCGCACCGACTGGGAGTACATGGCCAACTGCTTCTGCATCGGTTACAAGACCGGTTTCCACTTCGTCGCCAACGCCCAGCACGGCCCCGGAAACGCCGTGCTTGTCCAATGCGGGTCCGACATCGGGCCGGTGGCCGTCCAGGTGGACGCCGTGCAGGACCATGCCGGCGTTTCCTTCGTCAACGGCCAGATGATGGCCACGGTCGAGATCGGGCCGGACAACCGAGGTCCGGTGAAGTTTACGGGATGCGGCTTCTGGCCCGTCCCGGAAACGGGGCATCAGGCCCGGCTGGCCGGTGACAGCATCCTGAGCTTCTCAAACTGCCACTTTGCCGGGTGGGACAATGTGAACGAGGATGCCCCTTGCATCATCGCTGAGAAAGGCGTGTTGAAGGTGAACGCCTGCGACTTCATGGCGGGCGGCAAGCAGCAGATTCGCCTGGCCCCAAACGCGCGGGCCGCTGCGATTGTGGGCAATTCGTTCGCTGGCGGCGCGAAGATCAAGAACGAATCCAAAGGCGATGTGGAAATCATCGGCAACGTAAACATTTAACTCCGATAACACCCGTAAGTGCCGAGAAGCCGAGTTTTCGCGTAATCTCCCCCCAAGATTCCCCTGGAAGAACTGGCACTGGAAACAAGGACAGGAACATCGTATCATTCAGACGACAACCTGAGCGCGGAAAAGTGTGGAAACCCCGGAACGACTACTCGCGCCACACGACTCATGCCCACACGCTAACCCATCAAGCACGGATTGTCAAGCTATTCCGTAGTCTGTCCCTAGATCCCTCCAGATCCCTTCCTAGATCCCTTCCTAGATCCCTTCCACCTAGATCCCTAGATCCCTTCTGTGGCCAGGACGGTTGCGCTGGTCACGCTGCCCGCGGAAAGAGCACTCAATCCTATCGCTTGAAATCCTTTTTGTATATGGTATAATGTTTGATGAGCCGAAAATCAAAGAAGAGCAAATCGTATGGATCAAGATTTGAGCCCAACACTCGAGGACTATCTGGAGGCCATCTACCGCATTGAACGGGAACAACGAGTGGCACGGCCGCGGGACATCTCTCGGGCGCAGAACGTGGCGGGCTCTACCGTCACGGCAGCCCTCCAGAGCCTGGCCGAAAAGGGGCTCATAAACTACGAACCCTACGAGCTGATTACGCTCACCGATGAAGGACGAGAGCGGGCGGAAGAACTCGCCATACGTCATCGCATCATCCGCGACTTCCTCGAGAATGTTCTGGGCCTGGAGGCCGAGCGGGCAGACGCCACCGCCTGCGGTATGGAACACGTGATAGACAGGGAAGCGCTGGAACGTTTCGTCTGCTTTCTGGCCTTCATGCGGCCCCATTCTCCGGATGGGGCAAAGTCGCTCGAGCGTTTTCGCCGGTTCATCGAGGAAGGCGCCGACGGCCACACGTGCAAAGAGTGCGTGGAGGAATA
>CAYRLQ010000341.1:253-4442 GCA_964425145.1 uncultured Nitrospiraceae bacterium | reverse complement strand
TGAATTAAAAGGTGAAAAATTGTTTCCAAAAATGTTAAATGGGAAATGTCGGATTACGTCATCAATCGAAAGGACCAACCATGAAAACCACCTCGGCGCTTGCTGGTCTCATCAGCCTCATTCTTGCCGCGCTGGCAGTGGCGGATAGCGTAACTCTGCGCGACGGAAGCCGCATCGAGGGAACCATTCTCTCCAAGTCGGCCACGAAGCTATATCTTGTCGGGCGCGATGATGTTCATGAAGACGTTGTTCCAATAGTCTTCATTTCCCAGGTAGATGTTGGCCCAGCCCTTCAATCCGTTCTTGATGGATAAGCCGAGCCCGAGGATCAGGCCGGTGCAGGCGCCCCAGCGTTCGAGGTTCGGGCCGTAAGGCGACCATGCGGCGCCGTGCTGTGCCCCCGGTTCCCGGGTTGCCCGTCGGGCTTTGGCGTAGTAGGCAATGGCGAAAGCGGCGGCGACAAGGGTCAACAGTGCCGCACACCATACGGGCATGACCTCGATCGAGACAAGACCGATGAGCAGGGCGGTGACGGTGAATGCGACCGCCCAGCCGAGGCTCGGTGGGTCCTGACTGGTTGCGGGCTTCTGCGCCGCTGTCCGGTCCCTCGTCATCCGGCGATTTACGAGGTAGTATGCGGCGCCGTAAGCGATGCCGATGCTGATGCCGGCGGACGTTTCCCAAGAGCGCCAGAAGTTGAACTGCGCGGCGGGCCATAGCCTGGAAGCCCACATCCAATTCTGCAGGAGCGCCCAGCCCACGCCGTTCAGGAGGCCCACCGTCAGAATGAGCGTCACGTTCTTCCAGTCGCGGCGCGCGACTTCAAACATCAGGAAGCCGAGGTACAGGCCCATTTGAATCATCGCTTCACGGTTGTCGCGAACGAGTTTCCAGAGACTGCGGTTGGTTTCCAGGTCCTGGTACTTGTCCTTGAGACTGTCGTAGAGCGGGAGAAACAGCTCGGGATAGCGGTTGTAGAGAAACACGCTGAGGAAGTAGGCCATGCCGATGCCGCAGCCGAGACGGACCAGCCATTGCCATGCGGCGGTGCGGCGCCCGGACGCGCACCAAGCCAGCGCGCAAGCCCCCAAACCGGCCCAGGGTATGCCGGCGAGAAACAACCAAACGAACCCATACGTGTGTGAGATGGGCACAGACTCCCTCGAGCCGTAATCAATGTAGAGCGTGTTGTTGAAGAAGTGGGGCCACTGCATCCAGCCCCGGTTCCCGGCGATGCCGAATCCGACGGTCATCGCGAGAATGATCCAGCCGGAGGCGTAGCGGCGCGACTGCGTCCCGCTCGGGTCGCGCGCGATGAACCACCAAGCGGCGCCCAGCGTTACGCCCGCGAAGATGCATCCCGCCGAAGCCCCATAGCCGCTGCATCCTCGAACCGCCCACGTCATACCCCCCAATGCCGCGAAGAGCAGCGTGGGGAGGACAAGGTCATGTGTCAGGTCGCGTTCATTGTTGCTGTGCATGATGACGGTTCAACTCCTCATGTTGACGCGCGGCGCCCACCATGGGCAAGTCTTGATGATTCTTACCGTAGAAGCTGACGCGGTCAACTTTCTCTTTGGCAGTCCTACTGCGTAATTGTGTACATTTGCCCTGGACACGTGTCGAATTGTAGCAGGCCTGCGTCTTCAGTCAAACGGGTTTTCCCGCCCGTCTCAATGCACACTGCCTCGGGTTCCATGCCCGGCCACAAATTGGCGACAACGCAACGGCCCCCGCTGTTTCACTACCGGTCCATTCAGACAGGGTAGGCGCGTCGTCGCCGTTGATGTGGGCCGCCACCTTGATGCGGTCCGCGTCGTCCATCTGCAGCACAGCCGGCGGATAGAGGAAGATGCCAAACCGCCCAACGAGCGCATTGTCCAGCGCCTGCGTCGCGCTGTAGCTGATGGGGTTCATAGCCGCCCAAACCCATTTCACCTGTGTGGGAAGGATCTAGGGAAGGATCTAGGGACAGACTACCGAATAGGCGCGTTCTTCTCTACAAGGATCTAGGGACACCCATTAGGTGACTCCGTGTCAAGTGGCAGTACTCTCCTTTTCGCAATCCGGTGGTGAGTCCAACACTTTTGCACGTTGACCTTGGGTGTGAGTGTGGGACCTACCCTGTCCTCTTTCATTCAGAAGACTCTTGATCTTTTTCCTGATGGCGTTTCATCTTCTCTACATGCCAGCAAAAAATGGGGACAGTAACCATTTTTATCAGCGCATTTGTGATAAAGTAGTGGCATAGTTTCTGTGGCAACAGTCTCTGAGAGGCGTTCTTATCTTCGTGAGCCGAATAAAAGTGGTTACTGTCCCCATTTTTCAAAGGAACTCGCTTCGCGTTTGAGCGTGCGCCAATTCAAGTGCAGCCACTCGCCGTTGTGCTGTAATCTTATGTCGTCGCCGGGAAACGGGGCGTTGCAGTAAGGATTCTCGTAGCGGGGATAGTCGTTCAGTGGGACCACGCGGCCGTCTTGGCGCAGGTCCCCTCGCCAGGAGAACTCGAGGCGGCCTTGCGAGGGCGAGTCGTAGGACACGCGCAAGCCATCAGTATGAAGGTGTGCGCTGCTGATACGTTCGATAAACCGGTTGAAGTCGCCGTCCACGGCGTGACGGCCCAGCTCGCATATCCAGATGTTCCTCTTGCCCGGCGCGATGATCTCGCGGTCCTTGTCCTCGCCGGCCTCAGTTTGCCAGTGGTAGGGCTGTTGCGACCACAGTGCCAGGTAGGCGTTGGCGTGTCGCGCGAACACCCATCCGTCTCGTTCCTGGACCTCGTCAAACCTGTCCTTGGGCAACCAAGCGTGTGTAAACAGGAGCTTGTGGGTAACGTAGAGGCCCGGCCGTGTGGAAATGTCGTAGAGCGCGATGGCGACGTTTTCCACTTGAGCGACTCGCGGCAGACTGCCGGACCCGGTCCAGTAGGCTGGGGACTTGGCTCCGGATTTCACTGGATGTGTCGTGAAGCACACGGCGTCAGGTGCAAGTGTGGCCTGCCAGAGGTGCTGCTGGCTGCCGCCGCAGCCCTTCCGGTAGTCCTGGGCGCTGCTCAGCATGTAGTCGGGCGTGCGGTAGGTGTAGATGTTCACCTCCTCGAGCAAGTTCCGCGTGACGTCGGGCTCGAACCACCAGGCAACGAGGGGCAACACATGCAGCTTATGGGCGGCTTCAATGAGGCCCCTGTGTTTCTTGAACGGTTCGAAGAACGCGTTGTCCCACCAATTGTATTCATCGATCATCCTCATGGTGAGGTTGATCATCCTTGGATGCGCATGTGCCTCGAGGCATAGAAATGTCATCCCGTCCTCGAGTCGGTTGAAATCCAGTCCCCACCGCTTCGCGTCTTTCAAGCGAATGCCTATGCGCTGTCTGTTGACCATCTCCGGCCGGTCGAAGTCCGTGGCGATTTCGTAGATCACCCTAGGCATGCGGTAGTGTTCGCTGAGGGCCAGGCAGATCGCCGCCATGTTGCCGGGCTCGAACCGATTCATGCCGAACAGCAGCTTCTGGGTCGAGGCCGTGCCTTCCTTTCCCGCCCATTTCTTTGCCGGTTCGTAGGCGCGCCCGTGGGTGCCGGCGAACGCGCCGTGGAAGCTGTTGAGCGCCATGTCGATCAGCAAGAGGTCCACGACCATGGTGGCGCGTTGGGCGATCGCGTCGTCCTGGCAGAAGTCGATGAGATTGAGTAGCGGCGCCAGGTCTTGGACGTAATAGGTGTTTGAAAGCCATTCGCTGAAGCCGGCCTGGTAGCGCATGTCGAGCCAGCGCATGATGCGCGGGCGGCAGAGGGCCATCTTTTCGCGCCCAGTCTGTCCCGAGTTGGTGAAGGTCTCATCGGGGAACAACTGACCCGCAAGATAGCCGCCGGCCGTGAACATGATGTAATGGTTTTCCGACCACGTACACATCGAGTCGCTGCCCGGCTCATCGGGCCAGTACTTGAAGTTCAGAATGCCCTTGTGCGCGCGCGCACGCAACCCTTCGCTTAACTTGGAACTGTCGCCAACCTGGTAGAGGAGCCGCAGGACCCCATTCACCCGGAAGTCCGCGCAATCCTGTCTGGCATCTATTCTATCAAGGGCGCTTTGTATACACGCCTCGTCCGGCATGTGGCCCATGGCGATGCGCGCCGCTTCCGAGTAAGCTCCTTTGCCTGGGTTGATTGCCTGAAACTCGAGATAGGCCC
>CAYRLQ010000341.1:0-243 GCA_964425145.1 uncultured Nitrospiraceae bacterium | reverse complement strand
GCGTCTCGTAGTCCGAGGCGAACGGCTCGTAGGCGTACGTATCACGTACGGGTCTTGAGGGATAATCCGACGGCGCGGGCGAGACGCCCTGACCCCCAGCGCCGCAATATCCACAGAGGAGCATCAACCACGCAGAGATGAGTTCGATCACAATTCGCCGTTTCACGGGACTTTCTTTCGGTGAGTTTCTTTGTCCATCCACTCCTAATTGTCGAAAGCGATGTCCGCGCCATTCGCCCCAGC
>CAYRLQ010000340.1:0-4514 GCA_964425145.1 uncultured Nitrospiraceae bacterium | reverse complement strand
AATAGTAGTAGCAACAAGCCGGAAGAAACGCAGTGCGCCGCCTCGAACAGATAGGGACTTTACACCCTCAAACGAGTTTGAGGGTGCCACGCCACGCATCTTTGAGGGTGCCACGCATCCTTGGTATGGGCGGCGTGCGATGCCGCGCTGGGTAGTGTTGAGGATAAGGGAGTAAGTTATGTCACGCACAACTTGTCGCCTCGCACAGATAGGTTTGCTGCTTGCCCTCGTGGGAGCATTGGGCTGCCCGGAGGGCGGCCCCGTGTTGTGGGTCAGCCGGTCGGCCATAAGCTTTGGCCCTGAGGAAACCGAAGAGTTCTTTCAAATCCAGAACTCGGGCGCAGGTGTGCTGACATGGCAGGTCGAGGCGGACGTGGATTGGCTGTCCTTGACCCAACGGATCGAGGACACTGATGTAGCGATTACCGAAGGCACCACCACCGACGAAATCGACGTCATTGACATCAGCGTTGACCGTGACGGCCTTGCCGTGGGCATGCACAGCGGCGCGATTGTGATTACGTCCAACGACGGCACCATTGAGGTCCTGGTCAGCGTGGAGGTTACATCCCCCGCCACGCTAAGGGTCAGCCCGCGAACCCTAGACCTGGAGACAACCGGCACCAGCGCCACATTCACGATTACCAACGACGGCAGTGAGGGCCTCGACTGGAGTCTGGCCTGGCCCGGTGATGCGGGGTGGCTCATCGCCAGCCCGACTTCCGACACCCTGAGCACAGGCCGGCAACTGGTGGAGGTGGAAGTGGACCGGACCGGATGGACGGCCACAACTTACGAGTCGGATATCACCATCAGCTCGGATGTTGGCACTGAAACTGTGCACGTTGTTATGACTGTTCTCGAACGCCTGTTGATCGTCGAGCCGTCATCGCTGGATTTCGGCGCCGACGCCACTCAACTGACCCTCACGCTGCGCAATCACGGCGATGCGACAATCAATTGGACGACTGCCAAAGACGTTGCTTGGATCACGCAGGTCACGCCGTCGGGAACGACGCCTGCCGGTGAAACGTCCGATATCGTCGTAGCGGCGGACCGAGGGGGGCTGGAACCAGCCGATTATGAAGGAACGTTGACTATAACCTCGGGCGCCCAAATCGAAACCGTCCACGTGTCACTAACGGTTCCACCGCCGCCGCCACCGCCACCGCCGCCGGAGTTGATCGTCGCGCCGAGGAGTTTAGACTTCAGGACCGATCACGTAGACAAGGTTGTGGCGCTCTGGAACGGGGGCATCGGCACAGTGAATTGGCGCATCGACACGGCTGCCTTGCCGGATTGGTTATCGCTGTCGTCGGCCGGCGGGGAAGGTGGCGAAGGGGCCATCCTTCAAGGGGCGCTGACTGGAGAGGAAACCGACTCATTGCGCGTGTCCGTGGACCGTTCGGGCCTGGCGCCGACAACTGAAACCGGGGCAATCGTGGTGACCGCCACTGACCGAGACGGCAACCCGCTCGAGTCGCGGACAATAACGGTCAGCATGAGTGTGGCGGCGCATCCGGTGCTTGGCGTGGACACAGGCACACTGGCTTTCGGTGAAGACGCAACTGAAGCCACGTTGACGCTGGCCAATCTTGGCACAGGCACGCTGACCTGGACCATCGATCCGACAGATTTCCCCGCCTGGTTAAGCATCACGCCAGGGCCATTGGAAGGGGTGCTCGAAACGAATGAAGATTTTGAGACCTTAACCGTGGCCGTGGACCGAACCGGCCTGGATAGCGGGGACTACGAGCACGTTGTGGAAATCCAGGGGAATGAGAATGCCGCCGGCGTGAGCGTAACGATGACGGTCCCACGGCCGGTGCTCACGCTCACTCCCACGCGCGTAAACATGGGCGCTACGGACACCAACGCCTCGGTTGTGCTGAGCAATACCGGCGGAGGCCTGCTCGAGTGGGCCATCCAAATTTCAGAGGAATATCCCTGGCTCGACGTCGACCCGAAGTCCATACCCCCAGGCGCCGATTCGCCGCAAACGATAACGGTGACGGTCGACCGGTCGGGTGTGGCCCACGGCGACTATGAGGGCTACGCAGATATATCGTGGAACGACGGCAACCTGACCCGGCTGGAAGTTCGGATGACGGTGCCCGGTCCCGTGCTTTCAGTAACGCCGCTCGAGGTGACGTTCGGCCCCACGGAGACCGAACAGACCGTGACAGTAGAGAACGTGGGCGATGCCTCGCGCGTGCTGACATGGAATATCTCCGAACTCCCGCTACCTTGGACGAGTGTGGACCTGCGAGTAGGGACGACAACTGATGAATCCGACCCGATCGTCGTCACGGTGAACCGTTCGAGGCTGGCCCAGGGAACGTATGAGGGGAATCTCACGTTCACGTCGAACGATGGGGAACAAACCGTCCCAGTAACGATGGAAGTCGGGGCATTTTCGGTCCAACCCAGCGAGCTTGTCCTGGAAAGCCTGGATGATTCGGCAACATTTCGCATCGAGAACCATTCCCCCGCACCGCTGGCCTGGACCGCCACAGAGACCGTGGATTGGCTCGAGGTGGAACCGGCGGCGGGCGCTATGGCCGTCGGCGGCCACGCGACGGTCACGGCAACGGTCTCGCGCGCGGGCTTGGCCACGCAATGGTACGAGGACATTATCACGCTGACCGCGCCCGACATGGATTATGGACAAGCGCTGCCCGTGAGAATGCGGGTAGCCGCGTTTGAACTCGACCCGGACCTGCTCGAGCTTGGCGAGATCAACGAGCCGGTCAGCGGGACATTCGAAGTGCGAAACATCGGCGACGAGGTCGTCACCTCGATCGCCATCGTTTCGGATGGCGCGGTGTGGCTCAGCGTTGATGTCGAAGGCGACCCACAGACGACCAACCCGGGAGAGGCATCAACAGTGACCGTGACGGCGGACCCGACCGGGATGAACCCGGGCGACTACGAAGGCACGATCACCGTTTCGCAGGACAATGATTCGGACACTGTCACAATAACGATGACGGTTCCGGCGCCGCCGCAGCTCAGCGCCAGTCCCTCGACGTTGAATTTCGGCACCGTGGCCAGCGACAAGCTTGTGGCGATTTGGAACTCGGGCGTAGGCACGGTCCACTGGGCCATCAACGATGCCGGCTTCCCACCCTGGCTGTCGGTATCACGCACCGGCGGCAGCGTGCCGGACGGCGAGACAGAGACGCATGCCGTGGTGGTGTCAGTGGACCGCCGCGGAATCACGCCCCCCTCGTCCGAAACGCACGAGATCGCGATCACCGCAACGGATCAGGACGGCAATGAGCTGACCCCGTGCACCCTCCGTGTGAGTATGGCGGTGGCCGCAGTACCCATTCTGACGGTTGAGGCCAATCCCCCTGCGTGGGACGCCAACGCCAAACCGATCCTCACGCTTGGCGAGGAAGGCACGACGGCCGAGTTCACCATCGCAAATACGGGGACCGGAACGCTCAACTGGCAGATTGATCCGTCGGAGTTCCCGGCCTGGCTGTCGATCTCTGAGCCACTGCAAGGCAGCCTCACCCCAACTACGGAAGCGGCGAGGCGATCGTGCGTAATCGAGCGCACCGGCCTGGCCAGCGGCGACCATTCGCATGAGGTAACCGTCTCATCGAACGGGGGCACAGCGGTTATCCGAATCGTCATGACGGTCCCCAGGCCGATCCTCAGTTTTACGCCGGAAGCGTTGGATTTCGGCGAAGACGGGACCGCCGCTACCGTCACGATCAGCAACACGGGCGGGGACATCCTCGATTGGTCCATTCGCATTTCAGAAGAAACGGGCTGGCTCATGGCGACGCACGAAGAGACAGATGCCACGAGCGGCTTGACGCTCATCGGCGTGGAGGAAGTCATCGACGTCACCGTAGACCGCCAAGGGCTGCAATCGGGTGATTATGAAGCTGAGCTGTTCATCGACTCGAATGGCGGCAACAAGTCGCTTCCGGTCACGATGACGGTGCCGGGTCCGAGACTGGCGGTAACCCCTTCGGAGCTCCTGTTCAGCGCCTTGGAAACCGAAAAGACGCTGACGGTGCAAAACGCGGGCGATACGGCGCACACGCTGATTTGGTGGATTGAGGAGGGATATCCACACTGGCTGAATTTCGACAGAAACCGAGACGCCACAACCCAGGAGCCAAACGTGATCGAGGTCACGGCCGATCGCGCCGGATTGAGCGCCGGCACGCACGCAGGCCGGATTTCGTTTGACTCCAACGGCGGCACGGCCACGGTGGATGTGGAGATCGATGTGCCCCTGTTCACACTCGCTCCCACGGAAATCGAGATTGGCAACCTGGAGAACAGCGCCACGTTCCTCATTGAAAACCATGCCGATGCGAGCATTGAGTGGACGGCATCGGTAGACTGGACCCAGTGGACCACTCCCGATGTCACTGACTGGTTCGAGGTGAGGCCGTTTTCGGGTGCGATCCCGATCAACGCCAGGGCCACCCTGCTGGTAGATGTACTCAACCGCGACGGCCTGCCGACCGGCTGGGAGGAAGGCCCCG
>CAYRLQ010000339.1:0-4545 GCA_964425145.1 uncultured Nitrospiraceae bacterium | reverse complement strand
CTGTTATCCTGTCAAGAATGATAGCCAGTTGATACACAGATTCGTATGAGGAGCCAAAAAAGGTTTCTCCTCTTTCTCATGCGTCATCGTATTTGCGAAAACGTGTACTAAAGCGGTGGGACGAAGGAGATGCTGCCGGCTTTGCGCGCGGTGCGCTCGAGATGAGCGTGGACGCCCTCGGGGTCGAGCCAGCCGTACCCCGCCCAGCCGAGCATGTCAAGTAACTTGTGGAAATCTTCACCGGTCCAGGTGGCGCGGCTGCGTCGCGTGAGTGCGTGGACGATTTCTTTCTGGGAGGCTTCGCTCTCGGCGGGCAATTCAGCCGCCCAGGGCGTATGTTGGAGTACGAAGCTGTTCAGGTAGGGCTGGGCGCCATCGTGCCAGAGCGCCACCTCTTTGTCCTCAAGCTCCCAGTCGAGCACCCAGGTTTTAAGGGTGCCGTCGGCGCTGGCGCTCAGCGCGAACCGGCCGTCCCGGGCCAGGCATACTGCGTCTATGCTGTCCCGATGCCCCTTGAGGGTGCGAATAGGTTCACCCGATTCCACGTCCCACAGCATGAGCGAGCTGTCCTTGTGGCCGGAGAGGACAAAGCGGCTGTCTTCGCTCAACACGGCGGCCTTGATCGCGCTGGGGTGGCCTTCGAAGGTGCGAACGCACTTTGCCGAGTCGACATCCCACAGCATCAGTTCGCTGGCCTGGCGCCAAGGGTCGCTGGATGCCGACAGGGCCCGCTTGCCATCGGTGCTGAGGTGAACGCACCGGACCGACCCCATGTGCCCCTGGAAAGACCGCATGCGATTGCCGCCCGCGATGTCCCACAAGTCCAGAGCGCCCTCTGACCCGCCGGTGAGCATGAACTGGCCCTCGCGGCTGATGAAGACGGCAAGCGCGCCTGCGGGGTGGCGCTTGAAGCTGCGGATGCGACGGCCTGTGGCCGTGTCCCAGAGCTTGATCTCCCAGCCTACGGACACTGCAAACCGCCCGTCGCTGCTAATGCACACTGATTCTATCGATCCGCTGAACTCCTCGAAGAGGAGCTTCAGTTGGCCTTCCCGGAGGTCCCAGAGCGCCAGCGTGCCGTCGTCATCCGCGCTCAGTGCAAATCGGCCGTTTTCCGTCAGTGAGACCGAGTTGACGGCACTCGCGTGGCCCTCGAGGGTATGCAGGCATTCGCCCGTAGCGGTTTCCCAGAGCTTGAGCGTGGTGTCCGCACTGGCGGAGACCAGGTAGTGTCCGTCGCTATTGAGGCAGGCCGATCTTACCGGGCCGCCATGGCCCTGAAATGTCACGCCTTCCCAGGCGCCCTCGATACTCTTCTTCGGCAGCTTGAGATACAGCCGGAACCACTCGTTCATGGCCTCGCCCTCGCGCTCGTACCCGGGGAGGGCGCGGGCCTTGCGCACATGGGCCGCGGCGGTGACGGCGTCCTTGGCCATGGCCTCACGGGCTCGCTCGAGCGCCGCGTTGAACGCCGACTCGGTGGTGAGTGCTTTCTCACTCTCGAGGGCGCGGCACAACACCAGTGGCGCGAGGTATGTGATCGCGCTCGAGCCCATGCACCACACCTTGACGGTGGTGTCCTGGCTCCCTGAGAGAATGAGCGAGCCGTCTTTATTCAATGCGATAGACGTGACGCGCCCCGTGTGCCGATCAAACGTGCACAGGCACCGGCCCGTGGCACTCTCCCATATGCGTACAGTGGCGTCTTTGCTTCCGGAAAGGACATAGCGCCCGTCAGCCGTCATCACCACCGCTTCGACCGCGTCGTGATGACCCTCGAACACGCGCAGGCATTGCCCATCCTCCACATGCCACATGCAAATGGCCCCGTCTCGCCCGCCAGAGAGAACAACCTGCGCGTCTGAAGCGAGCCACACGGCCTGAACGCCGCTCTTATGGGCTTCGATCATGCGCGTCATGCGGCCGGTGCCGAGGTTCCAAAGGCGCACGGAGCCGTCGGCGCCCGACGAGGCCGCCCATCCCCGGTCATGGCTGAGACTCACGCCGGTAATCACCCCGGTATGGCCTTTAAGTGCCTTGGTCGGGTGGCCCAAATCCAGCCGCCAGAGCAACGCCGCGCGGTCGGTTCCTCCGGAAAGCGCGTGGGCCCCGTCGCTGGAGAACACCACGGACGTAACGGCGCCGGTGTGTCCCTCGTAGGTATGCAGGCACTGGCCTGTCGCGATGTCCCACATGCGCAGGGTCCGGTCTTCACTAGCCGATAGAAGCCGGTTTCCGTCGGGACTGATCGCGAGGGCTTGCACCGAGCCGGAGTGGCCTTCAAACATGCGGATGCACCGACCCAGAACCAGGTCCCACAACCGGATGGTGTTGTCTTCGCTGCTGGAGACGCCGTGGGTGCCGTCGGGGTGAAAGCACACGGCGTTCACGCAGTCGGCATGGCCCTGGCAGTTGCGTAACAACCGGCGCGACCCGCGGTAACGTGCTCGGGCCATTTCGAGCAACGCGGCAATGTCCTGCGCGTACGGCTCGACGTCCTTGTGCTCCTCGAGCAGCGCGATAGAGGACTTCCAATCGCCCCGCTCGAGATGGGCCTGCGCCGTGAGATACAGCGGCAACGGATCACCGGAATGGGATACCGAGACCTCCCGCAGGCGGTACAGAAAGGCCTCGTCCGTGACCTGGCCCGCACGCCAACGGAGCAAGCCAAGATTGAAGGTCGATTCGGCGTGATGCGGCGACACATTCAGCGCCTCGTTCCAACAGCGCTTAGCCTCATCCTCCTTGCCCAAGTCCATGAACGACACGGCCCGGTTGTTGAGGCTTTCGGCGCGCCCTTCGATGGATTTGGGCGTTTTTCCCGGATACCGCTGGCCGGTGACCTCCTGGTAAATCTCGAGGAGGGTATCGGCAACCTCGAGCATGCTTGTGGGCCGGGCCTCCGGCTTAAAACTGAAGCACCGTCCGAGCAGTTTCGCCAACGACGGAGGCACCCGGGGCACACGCGCGGCGGTGGCGACCTCACTGAGTAGGTAGCGTAAGGCCTGAGGCGCCTCGAGGCCCGTGCGCCAGAACACCCGCCCGACCAACATCTCCAGCACGCACAAGCCCCAACTCCAGATGTCCGTGCCCCGCGTGAGCTCCTGTGCCTTGGCCTGTTCAGGCGAACAGTAGGCCGGCGTCATTCCTCTGATGCCGGCCACGATGGGTTGGTCCGTATCCCGGGGCAGCTCAACCGGTGCCTGCGTGGCCAAGGCCTTCGCCAGGCCGAAGTCCGTCACCTTCGCCACGCCATCCGGCGTCATCATGATGTTGGGCGTTTTTACGTCGCGGTGGATGAGTCCCATTTCATGCGCATGGTGAAGCCCCCAGGCGGTTTGGATAGCTATCGACAGGGTCCTTTCGAGCGCCTTTTCAGGACCGGCGTTGTGCACCTTTCCCTTATCAAGCCAGTGCCAAAGGCTGCCCCCGCTGACGTATTCGGCGAAAATCCTGGGGAGATTCTCGATTTGCCGGACGTAGTAACACGAAACCGTGTGCGGGTGCAGGCCAAGGTTCACCCACGTCTCGCATTCCCGCTCGAAATTCTCGAAGCCGCCGGCCCTCGCCAGCACACCGGGCTTGGGGCATTTTACCGCCAGGTCGATCTGCCAGGCGCGGTGGTACACTTTGTACACCTTGCCCATCCCGCCCTGGCCAAGCAGGCCCTTCACCTCGTAAAGGTTCAGAATCACATCACCGGCGTGCCAGTCGGCCACCTCGGAATCTTCCATCCCGGGCCGTGTCCCGGGCGGCTGAGGGCTGGGGCTAGGAGTTGATTTATATATATCGGCGGCGAGTATGCGGATGGACCGGTGACACTCGGGGCACTCGGCCGTGCGCCCAAGGTCCTCTGCTCTCACACGGATGCGATACCCGCATTCACAGGTAATCCCATAACTCGCACTCATACCCGAATGCGCTCCCCAAAAACCGGGCCCACGATCGCCTTAAACCGATAACAAACAGAAGCTTTCCGAGTAATACCGGCGGGCCGATACGATGCTGTCATGCGCTCCGCCCCGACAATGACCCGCTGCCGAGAAAGCCACCCTCTCCGCTCCCCGAAGCATAACATATATTCCCGGCAAATACGGAAATACCTGACCAAGGTTGACGATGGAGCGCGTCACCCGCCGGGCGCTGATGACCGGCAATTGGGAAACTTTGACGGCCGCACGGGGATATATAATGGTTGAATTGTGAAAACCCACGACGCGTGATGCGAGAGAATTGACTCGGCCGTGTACCTGCGGTAGAATTCGGGGCGTCATGAAAAGCTTCCTATGCGCGCAGCGGTATCGAGCGCGCCAGCGGGGCGGCACACTTGCGGCAGGATTACAGCATACCCGGTTCCCCGTTTAGGGTCCGATCAGACACGGGTCGTCCTGAAGATTCCACCGTGTATGAATAGCTACTACCATCAGTATCGGCAAGGCTTGTGGGCCACGGACCGCCTCCGGCGGGCCGTTCTGATTTCCCTTATGGCGCACCTGGTACTGGGGCTTGTCGCGTTTCAGGCGTTCAAACACCCTCGGCCCGTTT
>CAYRLQ010000338.1:0-4548 GCA_964425145.1 uncultured Nitrospiraceae bacterium | reverse complement strand
CAATAGATCGAGGAACTTTGCGAGCTTTGCGCCTTTGCGTGAGACTCTTCCGGTCGTCGATGAGGCCGCGGATGAGGTGTTGCGGCTCCATCTTGACATGTTCGAGGGGCCGTTCGAGGTGCTGCTGTACCTTATCAAAGCGCAGGAAATCGACATCTTCGACATCCCCATCGTCAAGGTGACGGAGCAGTACCTGCGGTTTCTCGAATTGATGCGTGAGGAGAATCTCGAAGTCGCGGGCGACTTCCTCGTGATGGCCGCGACGCTCATTCAGATCAAGTCGAAGATGCTGCTGCCCGACGATGTTGACGAGGAAGACGAGGGCATCGACGAGGAAGACCCGCGACTGGGACTGGTCGAGAAGCTGCTCGAATATCGCAAGTACCGCGATGTGGCCCAGCGTCTGCAAATGCTCGAGGAGGCGCGGTCCAACTGGTTCACACGGAACGTCTCTGCGGTCTCTGCGCCTATGCGTGACGAGGACGCAGAAGAGTATCTGGAAGTAAGCCTCTACGACCTGACACAGGCCGTCATGGGGGTCATGCGGTATCTCACGGCCGGCGTCCCGCACACAGTCGAGGGCGAACGGTACTCGGTCGACGAGAAAATTGCCCGGATTCAGGAGCTGCTCACTAGAGTGGGCCGGACACCGGCCAAACAAAGCATTTCGTGGCTCGACCTGCTCAAGGAGTGCAAAAGCAGGGCCGAGCTGGTGTGCTCTTTCCTGGCCATCCTCGAACTGTGCCGCATGGGACATGTCCGTACGCACCAACACCGGACCTTCGGCGACATCCGCCTGTTTCCTGTCGCGGAAGGCACGCTGGGCTGATGTGGCTCTTCCACCGTAAATCCCTCTCGCTGGGCCGTCAGGGCGAAAACGCGGCCGCGCGACACCTGCGCCGAAACGGCTACAGGATTCTGGGACGGAACGTTGAACTCGGGCGGTACGAAATCGACATCATTGCGCGCAAAGGTGACACGACCGCCTTCGTTGAGGTCAAAACACGCCGCGATGACTCCCTCGTCCAGCCCGAGGAAAGCGTCCACTATGCCAAGCGCCAGCATATCCGCAGGGCCGCCCGCCGCTACATCACCCAGGCAGACGACCCGACCATGTATTACCGATTCGACATCGTCTCGGTCCTCATTCCCGAGAACGGGAAGCCGTCGGTAACTTACTACGAAAACGCCTTCCCCGACGAATGACGCGGAGGGATTTACGGAGGCGGGCGTAGTGGTCGGGTGGAAGAGGACGGGCGCCAAAGCGGACAGCGTTATACGTGGTGAGAATGTCGGCTGCGGGGGCGACCACGATCACGGGGCATTCGACAATGTCGTCTTGAATCTCTTCCGCCGTCCTGCCGCGACAATCGACACCGAACCGGGTGAGTTTGCGGCAGAGACGTTTGAACAGGCGTACGGCGCGGGCCTGGTCCACCGTCAGGATGTACTTCGGCCTGCGGAATAGTCTGTGTGCCTGGAGCAGGACCATGAAAAGGGCGCCGAGGACCGCGACAATCAGAAACACCCGAAGTGACACGCCAGGCAAGCGGCTGTCAGCCACAGGCGCGTCTTCCCCCCAGTGGAAGAGCCCGGAACCGAAGCCGCCGAGTGCGCGGCCGAGCGTGCGGAGGGTCGCTAGTTGGAGGCCGCGGTCGTACGCAATCACGCGGCTATACCATCTCATTTTCGCTTTTAAGATGTAACGTGACAGGGCCCTGGCGAACCGGCCCGTCGCAAAGCCACGGAGCTCGTCGCTCGGGGGCGAGGGGTCGAAGGTGAGCCAGCCGTGGTCGAGGAAGTAGACCTCGACCCATAGGTGGGCCATGCTGGCGCGCACGAGGCAGGACTGATCGGTGGGGTTCCATTCACCACCGCGGTAGCCGATGACGACGCGTGTCGGGATGCCGATGCTTCGGAGCATCAGGGCCATGGCGCTGGCGAACAATTCGCAGTGGCCTCGTTTGGTTGTGTGGATGAAGTCGTCGATGGGGAATTGCCGATCGAGTTGGGGCAAGTCGAGCGTATAGGAGAATCCGCCCTCTTCCCGTAGCCAGCGTTCGATGGCGACGATCTTGTCGTAGACGGTGGTGTGCCCGGCGGTGATTTCCTGGATCAGGCGCCGGGTGCGGTCCTGGATCGTGTGGTTGGTCAGCCGGAAAAAGTCCCGGCCGCTAAGTACGTCGCGGTAGTTGACTCGAGCGCGCCGCAACTGATCGGTGGTGAAGTTATCGACTTCCGACCACACTTCGTATTGCAACCGCCGCGTGCCCCTGCGCGCCATAACCACGGTGAAATCACCCATGCCGTCCCAACTGAGTTTGACATCCTTGGGATTCTCGCTACATTGCATTTTCTGAACGAGGGCGAGGCCGGGCACTCCTTCGACGGGGACATCGTCCATATAGATGGCCTGGTGGACCAGCCGGCCGGTGCCCTTGGGGTTGCGCACGACTAGAGCTTGCTGATGCGTGTGTGCCGAGGCCACGTTACGGGGGTGCATGCGAGGTAGCCGGTCGTTGAGGTACGACGACACGCCCCGGCGAGCCCAGACGCCGTCGGCGTAAGAATCCAATGTCGAGCAGCGCCAGAAAAGCGGGCCGCTGTAGCGCCCACCGGGTTCCTCGGGGAATTCGACGCGCATGACCGGGGTCGGGTCAAGGGTGATACGCCCGACCTGGGTCAGGTCGACGGTCTGGTTCAGTCCGGTTTGGAACTGGCCGGGGCCGCCGCGGCCGAGCAAACCCGCCTCGAAGCGCGGCGTCAGGACGAAAAACGCGATGGTCAGGAACAAGGCGCCGACGCCAACCAACGTCGTCGCGATGAGGAGCCCAAAATCGAAAATGCCCCGAGATTCGGGAATCGCCCGGGCCCCCTGCGCGCCGAGCGCGATGATGTCCGGCACAGTCCGTTCCCGATTCCGCTCGGACTCGGCGTATATCTGCAGCGTTAGAAAGGCCCACGTCGCACTCATAAGGAACAGAAACATCGCCACGCTGATGCGGGCCTCCGGTGAAAGGACGCACGCCACCAAGAGCAGGAAGAATGCCATCAGGAACAGGTAGTGATAGTTTCGCGTCTGCTTCCGGTGCACGAGCGTGTGGATTTGGATGTATATGATCAGGGCCGTGACGGCGTCGAGCAGACTGAGGAACAACATATACGAAATGAAGAGCAAACACGCACACATCACCGTCAAGCCGCTCGTGAGGCGCTGGTAGAAGGCGTAACGGCTATCAAGCCATTCGCCGATGGGCGCCAGCGGGAGAAAAACCAGCGGCACCAGGATGATAGGCGGACCGTAGTGTCTGGTCGCAGCGAGGGCCAGGTAGCCGGAAAAGACCAATGCCCCACTGGAGAGCCGCAGTGCTATGGCAGTCCCGTTACGCACGGATCACCTCCCGCGGGTCGATCACCTGTGAAGCGCCGAACGGACTCCGTTGGCCCCACAGGCGCGGGTCGGCCGATATGAACACGAGCCGGGCCTCGGTGGCGCGGGCCATCGCGAATGCCTCGACCGAAGGGCTGTACGGGTCCTCAGTGGGCTGGAGCCGCGCCAGTAGGTTCAACACTTTGACCACTTGAGCCTTCCCTCGCCCCTCGGGTAGGCAGGCCGTGGGCGCCGCCAGCGCCACGGTATACTGTTGATTGAGCAGCGTAACCGCCAGCGAAGCCACCAGCTCGATGGCCTCCTCGAAGTGCTCGTCGAACCCGACTGCGTCATCCGGCTTATATGTGTCCAGGACGAACACGACAAAGCGCGGGGCCTCCTGCGTGAGTTCCTTGACGAGGAGCGTGGCAAGCCGTGCGCTGGCGCGCCAGGCTATCCGCCGTGGGTCGTCGCCGCGGACGTACTCGCGCAGGCTGAAGAACTCATCGCCGTCCCCGGTCGCGATCCGGGGCGCCGCGCGCGCACCGGGGAGCTGCTCGATGAGCGCGGCGCGGACGGACCGGACGCGTGGGTACACCACGATCTCGGCTTCATCGCTGACGCGCATCCGCTTGCCCATGAGGCCGAATGGAAACACGCTGACCAGGGCAATCGGCGGCAGTGGATGGACGCCCCGCTGGTCGAACACCTCGGTCATGCGCACGACCGCTGCCCGTCTTGGAGGGATTTTTGTCAGGTAGCCCACCGACTGGCCGCGATTGACCCCGCGCTCGATCCGGAGCGATAGCGCAGGCAGCAAGCGTTTGTGGTTCTCGATACGGACTGTCACGCCAAAGCGCTGGCCGCGGTGTACGGCTTCAGGGGCCTCGCGCGACACGTGTAACCTTCGCAAGCCCCAGCCCACCGAGAGGGCGGAAAGTATCAGGAAGCTGGCCAGCCCCCCAAAGACGAGATAGAGCAGGCTCGTGCCTGTATTCCATGCCGCCAAGAGCACCAGAGAGGAAGTCAATAAAAACACCACGCCCGAAAGCCGCATCCGGCGGGTCGACTTCAATGTTCGGACCTCAGACATCTCGGAATATCTTCATCGGCAGATGATACAGATTTCACAACGCGTTCCTGCTAACGCTTACCACAAAGAACCGCGAAACTGAGCG
>CAYRLQ010000337.1:0-4563 GCA_964425145.1 uncultured Nitrospiraceae bacterium | reverse complement strand
TGCGTAGATCTGTCAAGGAAAATTTTCCAGGGGCAATTTTTTCACAAGCTCTAAGTACTCCATTTCCTAAGTTCGGTCACGTATTTTGGACAGGATTCACATGATTTACATGATTCATCCATTGCATCCTGTCTCTTGTATCGCCGAAACTCCAGGAAGTCTAAGAAGGGTGCTCCACTTCTCGACCGCCGTTTCCGCCTAGCGATGCCATTGCGCTGGGTTACACACCGTGCCTACGGTGCGGGCCACCTAGAGGAGAGCACTACAAGCAGTGCGGGCGCGACATGCAACGGAAGTCGAGAGCTAGGTCCCTGGCTTTGTGCAGCAAACGGGCACGGCGTCGAAGACCAGCACTTGGAATGGGTCGAGCTTGAAGGTATGCGGGATACTAACCGTCAAACCCGAAGTGTCTCACCGCCTCCATGTAGGCTTGGCCCAAAGACGAAACGGGATCCCTTGAGAGGTAGATCTCCCAAAAGGGTTTGCCGGTGAGCCTGGCGGGAATCATGTTGGACATGTCGGGGCTGACGGGCACCTGATCGGGTACGCCACCCCGCATGGCAGTGATCATTCGCTCCTTCGAAGTCACGGATGCATCTCCTCTCCATTATGGCCGAAATGGCGCACCTTGAGCTCTGGCTCATATCGGGAATCCAGGCTAGAGAGATGTGAGTTCCGGGTCGCGGAAATGGACGATCTCCCTGAGCTTCCGTACCATTGCCGCCGGGTCATGGGAAAGCGTAACGTTGCGACCGAAGACAACTCCCGAGGCGCCCCCGGCCATGGCATCCGCGGCCAACTTCAGTGCGTCCTGCTCATTCTCGAATTTGGCGCCGCCAAGCACAAGCACAGGGATTGACGCCACGCGCACGAGTGCACGGAACGACTCAATATCGCCAGTATAGGGAGTTTTCAGAGCATCCGCACCCAGTTCGGCTGCGACACGGGCTGCCTTTATCAATACTTCCGCCGCCTCGCCCGAAAGTGCGGCGGGGCCTGCCGCGATGGGCTCCATTATGCAGGGCAAACCGACGCGCCTGCACTCACTCGCGAGTGAGGCGAGCGATTGGATATTGTTACGCTCGAACCGGTCGCTATATCCTGCCATATAATATGCTGTGACCGCTGAAGCGCCGAGCCTTAGGGCATCAGAAGCTCCGCATGCGAGCTCAAGTTTGAGGTCGTACGTTGGTTGGAAGCGCTGCTCACCTAAGACTGCAAGACGCGGTCCGTTGGTCCAGTCCGCTCGGATGAGCAGAGCGGGACGTCGTCGCACGGCAAAATAGGGAGCAAGCCTAACCGCTTGACCTGGGCTGAGAAGCACACCGTCCGCGCCCGCTTCTATCACCCGTTGGACTATGGAGCGAAGCGCGATCACGTGCGAAGTCGGCCCCGACATCATCCCGGGGTCCGCTGCCACTACGACGGCGCGACCATCGTCGGGGTCGAGAATTCTGTTCATTCTAAGAGATTTTCCGGGCAGACTCACCTTGTATCCTGTGCAGAATCTGTCTGAATCGCGCGAATTTCCTCTATTTCAGCCGCTATGACGTCAGACGCGAATACCCCCTCGCGTAGAAGTACGCACCTGAGCCCAGCTTGCGACGCTGCTCGCACAGGCGCCCCTCTCTCCTCGCGCGGCACGCGATCCATATCCAGCGCGATCGGTACGGAGACGAAGCGCAGGGCGGTATCGAGCGCATCCTCCCCCGTATAGGGGACGACGATGATGTCCGCCCCAATCTCAAGCGCCATGCTCGCACCCAACAGGACCGTGTCGGCGAGATTCTCGTCATTTACTCGCGACCCGAGAGGTTGTACATCTATTGCAAGCGGAACATTTTCTCTATTTGCTTGGCGGGCGAACAGCGCGACGGCCCGTACGTTGTCAGCCTCAAACTCCTCGTCAAAGCCAAGAAGAAGTCTCACCATGACGGCAGAGGCACCCAGTCTTAGAGCTTCGTCGGGCCGCGCAATGGCGCAATACACTGGTTCGCAGCACGGTATCGGATGAGCCTTCCCCCGAAATACATTGCTCCAGTCAAGCCGGACGATCAAACCCGGACGTCGCGGCCCGCCGAATCTCGGCGCCAGCCGTTCTGCCGGACCCGGATTCAACACGACCGCATCTGACGCATGAACACGTTCGAGCGCTGCCGCGATATCCTCGAGACCGACGGGGGCGCCGGTGCTCGACGCAACCGTTGTATCTATCCAGAGGCTAAAGCCCTCACGGAGGACTTCGGAAATCCTGAGCATTTTCGCCGATGACTCGAACTGGCTCGCCGTAGTGCACCGGTCCATATTCGTTTACCCCTCATCGGACGACCGTGGCGCTCTCGAGAAATGCGTCAACCTCTGCTCGGGTAGGTAGCCCCGCTCTGCCACCAACCAGCGTGCAGTCCATTGCTGCAACCGCACTCGCGAATGCCATAACCCTCGGGATGTCCCAGCCCTGCAGAAGTCCATAAACGAATGCTCCATGATACGAGTCCCCCGCGCCAGTGGTGTCTACCACGCTTACCTCGAACGCAGGTTGCCTGACCATCTCGTGGTTCACGAGACAGATGGCGCCCTGCTCGCCCAACGTTGTACCGACGATGCTGGGTCCCATGGCGGCCAGGGAACGCAACGCTCTCTCTTTCTGATCGTTCCCGATGAATTGTTCCGCAAATGCCTGGGATGTGACGACGACATCGCAAAGCCTGATCAGGTCATCTATACCGGGCATCATAGCACCAGCATCGAGACTCACCCGGACGCCGGCACTTCTGGCTATGGCGGCCGCCTCAGACGCTGCTTCGATGGAAGAGCCGTCAAGGTGAAGAAAGCTCGCCTTTGCTATCAGCTCGCGCGGCAGTTTGTCTGCAACAACGTCAAAGGAACAGCCGGGATTGAATATGATAGAGCGTTTGCCGGATTCACTATCAATCAAGATGGCAGAAAAGGCGGACCGCCGCCCCGGAACAACTTGAATCGGCGAAACGTCAACGTTAACACGGTCGAGATCTTTCCTGATTCCCTTGCCAAATTCATCGTCACCGATCGCCCCGACAAAGGCCGTCGGAACACCCAGCTTGGCAAGCGTGAACAAGGCGGTCGCAGCCGGTCCGCCGAAATCTTCGGCGTAATCATACATAAGGACAGTCTCATTAGCTTTTGGGATGTGCGGCACGGTTATTAGCTTGTCCACCGTGCACATGCCCAGACCAACTACTTCTGCTTTCACCTTTCGCCTTCGATTCAGAGTCGTTTCGCGAATTTCCTGATTGCTCCCGGGCTGAGTTCAATGCCCAGCCCTGGTCCGGTCGGGAGCTTGACACGACCGTTCTCAGCCAACAACGGTTGTGTCAGCATGGCGTCTCGCGCCTGCGGGCTCCGCTGGGCCGTTGCCACCTCGCCGGTGCTCGCGTAGACCTCTATCTCCGCTAATGTTCCGCCCCAGTGCCTGTACAGCGGTTCTCCTGCCCCCTTTCCCAGCATGTCCCACAGGGCTACTTCGACAAGCCACGGTCGCCCACCAAGCATAAGCCCGTACATGTTTACAATCCTCGCGAGCACTTCGATCTCAGCGGGGTCCGCACCTATCAGGAACATCCCGATGGTTCCCTCCACAATCACCTTCACGAGACGCGCCTGGTCTTCGCTGAACACCGACGCGGCTGCGACACCCTCTGTTCCTTCGTCCGATAGCAGCTTCAACAGAACGCACCTGTTTGCCGTTTGAGCGTGACCAGGAATCCAAGCAGGATAAAACTCTTTCAGTAAGGGATACTCAAAAAAGTATGTCTCGATAGAAGTGATTTTCATTGAGTTCACTCAGTAATCTCAAAAGGGATGTTCGTGATATGGCAAAACTCTGCCAGTTCATCAGCGACATCCGCCGCGACGATCTGGACATGCTGGCTTGGATATCTCTCCATAAACGTCCGCACGTTCTCGTTTATCTTTACCGCGACCGTGGGCCACTTCATGAGGAAGTATCGGGCCGCGTCGCTTACCTCGACAATCTCACCCTTTATAATGTGCATGAAGTAGGAACCTCCCGGTCGTACAAGCCGTGCCCAGGTGATCTGACCGGCCGGGGCCCCGTAATAGTTGAACGCGGGACCGCCTGCCTGGCCCTGCACGTTTGGCACGATGTCCACGGCTTTTAATTTTGCCAATCCCTCGGTGTTCGCATCGGCGAACCACGTTGCGGCCCCGCCGCAGTTCTGGCAGACGATGGCGTTTTGTTCGTCGTCGAACGTGATGACATCCGCGAACAATACCGGCTTGCCGCCCGAGAGATGTTTCAGCAGATGCATCGTCAACGCGCCGTTACCGTCACCCTCACACGAGCAGCAGATTGGCTTCTTGCCGCCTTCCGCGTCATAGGGGTCGTTGAGCAGTGTATGAGAAAGACATTGGTTCACAAAACCGTCGCTGAGTTCAGGTTGACATTTGATGGCGATAAAATCGTATCCCTTTTCCTCGACTATCTGTTTGGTGGCGATATAGCTTCGGATGGCTCGAGCAATGGTCTCATCCGTAACACGGCGGTCGTCGCGGACGATCTTGTTG
>CAYRLQ010000336.1:0-4583 GCA_964425145.1 uncultured Nitrospiraceae bacterium | reverse complement strand
CGGAGGTGAACCCGTGGTACGAAGGCGGCATGAGCACTTTCGATGGATTCGTGCCCTTGAGCGTGCAATAGAGTTCGAACGTGCCGCGCGCGAAGCCGTCGAACCAGCCCCCGACGTTGTAAATCGGGATGCCCGATTCCATAATGCCGGGGACGTGGGCATTGGGCCCGAGTTCGTAGACGGTGTGTCCGGTAGGGGTTTTGGCGTCCAGGAAGAAGAGTTCCGACGCCCAGGACGCGTAATCGTAGTTCTTCTCGTGTTCTTTGGTGGCATCGTAATAGATGTGCAGGCGCTCCTGGCCGTCGCGGTACTTGGGTGGGTAAGGGTCGTCGAGGAAAGTACCACTGCCGTCAACGTCCAACGGGACCTCGTCATGCAACTCGCCGTCGCCGTCCTCATCGATGACGGGTTTGGTGGGAAGGCAGCCGTCCTTGCAGTAATTACGTTGGGCAGGGAACATGAATCCAGACCAGAGCTTGAGGAACCCTTGCAAATATATGCCGCCGGGATAGACCTCCCCGGTGCTGCCTTCCAAAGGGATGACGGATGGCATGATGCACTTCAAAGCTTTGGGCTTTTGTGAGGCCGTGGCCGTCTGGGACCAGCCGAGGTAGGAGCCGCCGCCCATCCCGACGTTGCCGTCGCACCAGGGTTGTGCCGCAATCCAGTCGACGACTTCTTTTCCGTCTCTCCATATTTCGGGCATGAAGTCCAGCAGCCATCCTGTCGAGGCGCCGGTGCCGCGCATGTCGGCCCAGACAACGGCGTAGCCGTGTGACAAGAAAAACATGCCCATGCCCGACGAGGTGAAATCCCTGACTTCGCCGGTCTCCGGGTTGATCTTGGAGCGCTGGTACGGCGTGTAAAAGAAGATCACCGGGAAGGGCCCTGTTCCAGGGCCGTCCTTGGGGAGGTAAATGTCCAAGGCGATTCTTGTGCCGTCGGCAGTGGCCACGTAGGCCGTCTGTACGTCGTAGCTGCCGTACTCAGGAGCGGTGTACCCAGCGTATTCGAAAGGCCGGCTTACCTTCGATTCGCCCGCCACAGTGCTCGGTAGCGTTGCTATAAGCAATACGGTAATCGTCGCGGTTATCGGCAGTCGTTTCATGGCCCTATCATTCTCCTTCCTGTGACCGATCAAGGTGTTGTGCCCATGTGCGCTGCAACTGCGGCCGCTTAGGCCACGCCATTCCTGCGCCGGGCGAAGCGGAGCACTTCGTCAGCCGCCCGTTCGTGGCCGCCTGCGGCGCGGAAAGAATCCCCTATGGTTATACAGTTCCGGCGGATCGACGCGTCGGCCAGAACGCGCAGGACGGTCTCACGCAGGCGTTTGGGCGTGGCCTTCTTGCGGTTGAGGTAGACGCCCGCGCCGAGCTGGTGGACCCGGCAGGCGACGAGCAATTGGTCGGCCCCTTGGGGAATAACCACGAGGGGCACGCCATAATACAAGCCCTCGGTGGCGCTGTTCAAGCCGCCGTGGGTGATGAACAGGTCGGCCCGCCCGAGGATTTGCAACTGGGGCACGCGGTTCCGCACGATGAAATTGCCGGGGATGCGCCCGAGCGAGGCAATGTCAATCTTGTCTCCAACGGACAGGACGATTTGGTGATTCAGACCGCCCAAAGCCTGGAAACACTCCTGGTAGAACCGCGTCCCCTCATTAAAAATGGTCCCCATCGAGATGTAGATGACCGATTTGCCTTCGAAGGACTCGAGCGGGAACTGCTCGAATTCCGACCGGGAGGCCAGTTGCGGTCCCACGAACTTGTATCGCTCGTCGAAGGTATTCGCGTAAGGTTGGAAGTATTGCGACGTGAATACGAGGTTGAGTGGTTCGAGGTTGGCAAAAATGTCGGCAAATCCGCCCCTTCGGCCGTATTCCCGCCGGAGCCGCTTCATGAGGCGCAGGCAGCGTATGACGCAAGGAAACCCGACGGCGAGCATGCGCAGGATTTCCAAATCAAAGCGATGTGCCCCGCTGCCTTTTCGGGCGCTGGTGGGAAAGTAGGGGAATGTCGATACGGCGGGGAGCCCCAGGCGTCGCCCGGTCAGCTTGCCCCAGACCGCCAGGGCGTCGTGGAGGAGGTAATCGGGCTTTTCCGCGGCCACCCGTTCAACGATAGAGGGTAGCAATTCCACGGCTAGCGTCAGCGCAACCTCTGCCACCGAAAAGACGTTCTCGAAGACGGCGCTTTCGGTCTTGAGCGCTTCACCGTAACTGCGATACACCGCCCCCGTACGTTCGATCTTCGCCCGGAACTCCTCCGTCGCGAAGTAGACGACCCGTTCACCCCGCTTCACCAGCTCCACCGTGAGCGCGAGAGTGGGATTGACGTGCCCATGCGCGGGCGTGCCCAGGTATACCGCTGTTCCCACCGATGTCCCTCCGTTGACCTCAGCGCTCCGGATGATAGGCCCTGGAACCGAGCCCGATCAAACATTCAACGCGAGCCACAGCGCGACGTACGACGCCCTCGATGGCGTGCATTTTGGAGGAAGGGGCGGCTTCCATGCACCAGGTGGTTTAGCCTCTCACGATACTAGGCCCAAGATTCTCCAGTTTCACGGCTCACGGATCGTTCCTTTTCGCGTAACCATTCAGGGATGAAATCGCCAAAAAACGACCCAAAAGAAAAGAAAAAACGCGCCGCTGCACGTCGCTAAAGCGACCCGCGCGGCGGCGCTTACCGAGTTTAGCAGGACCTTCCCCAAAAGTCGCCTGAAACCACAACTCTCCGCTTCCGGCTCTGGGGAAGGCGTAATGGGTTAAGCCCAAAAGATGAGGAGGTCCAGTATGCCCAGGAGAAAGTCCCAGATCATTCCCAGAAAATCCCCGATAATGTCGGCAATGTTGCCCAAACCGTCTGTCATATCACATCCTCCATGTTTCTAATCTTTCACTATACTTCACCCCCTTGGTACTGCTGCAGACCAAGGAGTCCTCAAACTGTACAGCCAAGACCCCACTTCGTTACGGCAAGTCTCGAGAATCGCGGAGCACGGATCGAGTGAGAGGGTCTGTTGAACTTCCTCGGGGAAGTGTCTAGACTTTCCAAGCGGGGATTGCTGCAAGAAGACCGAACCTGACAGGACGAAGAAGAGGTGATCGATTTAGAAAGGCACGGGGAACAAATCCTCACGCGAACGTTGGCTAACGGCGGCGATCTCGGGGAAATCTACATCGAGGAGTCGGCCCGCACGGCGATTCGGTTCGAGGACGGCAAACTCGAGCGGATCACCTCCGGCACGGACATCGGCGCGGGTATTCGGATACTGACCGGCGACCGGACGCTGTACGCACACACGAACGACCTGTCACTCGATGGGTTGCTCAAAACGGCCGATACGGTAGCCGGAGGCGCCAATGCATCGCGGCGCGACTACGCGTTCGACTTCGATCCTGAGCGGTTCGCAATGCCGGTTAAGTATGCCGCGCACGAGGTGCCCACGCACGAGAAGGTCAAACTCGTGAACGCCGCGAATGCGGCCGCGCGCGCTCACGATCCGCGCGTGGTGCAAGTCACGGCGACCTACGCCGATTCGCTGCGCCGCGTGAGCATCGTCAACTCGGACGGGCGCTTCGTCGAGGACGTTCGCCCGCAGATTCTGCTCGCCGTACAGGTCGTCGCGGCCAGGGACGCCATCATACAAACGGGTCACCATGTAGTCGGCGGCGCACTCGGCTACGAGTTGTTCGACGTGGAAGACCCGGGGGCTGTGGCGCTGGATGCGGCGCGGAGGGCCTGCCTGATGCTCGATGCGGACCCGGCGCCGGCGGGTCGTATGCCGGTCGTGCTCGGGAGCTACGCCGGAGGTACGATGATTCATGAGGCCGTTGGGCACGGCCTCGAGGCGGACCACATTGACAAGGGCATGTCGAAGTATTGCGGGCGACTGGGCGAGGACATCGCCGTGCCCGAGGTGAGCGTGGTGGACGACGGCACCATCCCCGCCAAGCGCGGCACGTGCAGCGTTGACGATGAGGGCATGCCGACACAGCGCACCATGCTGATCGACCAGGGCCGGCTCGTGCGCTTCATCAACGACCTGCGCACGGCGCGTAAGATGGGCCACGAGCCCACGGGCAACGGGCGCCGCGAGTCGTATCAGTGCAAACCCATACCGCGCATGACCAACACGATGATCGTCCCGGGCGAAGCGGACCCCAAGGATATCCTCGCCTCGACAAGCAACGGCCTGTACGTCCGCAAAATGGGCGGCGGCGAGGTCAATCCGCTTAACGGCGACTTCGTCTTCGAGGTAAGCGAGGGCTACCTGATCTCCAGCGGCAAGGCCGAGACGCCGGTACGCGGCGCCACGCTCATCGGCAACGGCCCCGATGTCCTTCTGGAAATCGAGAGGGTCGGCAATGACCTCGGGTTCGCCGTCGGCACCTGCGGCAAAGACGGCCAGGGGGCGCCCGTCAGCGACGCACAACCCACACTGCGCATCCGCGAACTCACCATCGGCGGCACGGTGCAATAAGCAGTTGTCCGCTACTGGTATACTGTGAAGTAGCGATCAAAAAGGGTTGCTCACAAGAATCTGTGCAACCAAAGTGTCCAGGGCGGCTCATAACTGCT
>CAYRLQ010000335.1:0-4618 GCA_964425145.1 uncultured Nitrospiraceae bacterium | reverse complement strand
CTGGTATATAATGCCTTACACCAAATTACTTACTGCGCAACTGTCAAACATGGGACTAGATAGCCCGCCACGGAAATCCCTCATGCCGAGGGCGGGACAGTTGAGGGTGGCGGCCTACAGGGGTTCCGTGCCTTCGCTCAGAATGGCGATATATTCGTTGTACACGTAGATGCGGTTTCGTCGCCGGCCCGTGATCTCGCGCACGATGCCCAGCCGCTCCAGGTTCTTCAGGGCCATTGTGGCGGTGGGCGGGGTCATGTCCGTCATCCGGGCCGCCTGCGGAATGCGGAGCACTGGTTGCTGTTGCATAGCGTCGTGGACGCGTAGGGCGGACCCGGCGGTTCTCCCCAGCGACTGTATCCGTTGGCGGTCTTTCGCGAAGAGATCGGTTAAGCGCTGAGCGGTGTTGACGGCGAGTTCGGCGGTTTGACGCAGTCCGTTCAGGAAGAAGCGAAGCCACGCCTCCCAATCGCCGTCGGTGCGTACTTGCTGGAGCAGGTCGTAGTACTCCTGGCGGTGTGTCTTGAAGTAGAGGCTGGGGTACAGAAGCGGTTCCTTCAAGGTGCCCTCGGCGCACAGTAGCAGCGTAATCAGCAGTCGTCCCACCCGCCCGTTGCCGTCCAGAAAGGGGTGGATGGTCTCGAACTGGACATGGGCGAGGGCCGCCTTGATCAGCGGAGGGGTCTTGACGGGGTCGTCATGGAGGAACTTCTCCAGGGCCCCCATGCACTCGATCACATGAGTGGGTGGTGGCGGTACGAAAACGGCGTTCCCGGGCCGGGTGCCGCCGATCCAGTTCTGGGACGTTCGGAACTCGCCGGGCTCCTTCTCGCTGCCGCGTCCCTTCGCGAGCAGAATGCCGTGGATTTCCCTCAGGAGCCGCAGGGAGACGGGAAACCCTTCTCGGAGGCGTCGGATGCCGTGGTTGATGGCCGCGACGTAGTTCGAGACCTCCTGCACATCATCCACGGGCACGCCCGGCACGGCTTCGTTCTCGAACAGCAACAGGTCGTTCAGCGACGATTGGGTCCCTTCGATCTGGCTCGACAGGACGGCCTCCTTCCGAACGTACATGTACAGGAATAGCTCGGGGTCCGGCAAGAGCGTCGTAACGCTGTCGAGGCGGCCAAGCGCGACGGGGCTGTCATGGACGGCGAGGCGTTCGAGGTCCTGGTCCATCTCAAGCGGCGGGTCCGGCGGCAGTGGCCGAGGGACGAACGCTCGACGCGTCTCGCCGCCGACGGACGAGATGGGCTCGTATTCGCCTGTCAATCCACGGTTCATGGTGCCTCGAACGCTCCAGCTAAAGAACTTTTTGTTTCACGATTTCAAACTAAAAGTTACGCGCTATCTTTTAGTTTAACCGATGGTAATGAAAAGTTCCACATCTTTTTTTCGTTCTGCACCACAAGAATAATTGATTTTCTCGGTACGGGCAGATTGTTGTCCTTAGCTTCGTGAGGAATTGCGGAACGACGCGGCTGCGGCGTCACGGGGTGATCTTGTCTAGGCGGACGCGGCGACCTTGCACAAGGTTTCAAGAACGATTGAGGCCGCCTCGGGGATGGGATCGCTGAGACACGGCAGGAAGACGGTGCGCCGTTTGGCCTCGGCCTCGTTGGGGAATGCATCGGGGGCATAGCCACTGTAGCCCTCGCTGGCGCACAGGGGCCCGCGGTTGCGAGTGAACAGGTCGAAACCTTTGGCGAACAGGGGCAACTGGTGCAGGCTGGGATACGGGTCCAGGGCAGCGGCAAGCCCCGCTTCTTTGAGCGCCGCAACGAACTTGTCCGTGGGGAGGCCGGCCATCGCTTCGGGCTCGTGGATGACCGGAAACGCGTAGAAGCCCGCGCGCGTGGCGCCGTCGTACACCTTCAGGGGCCGCAGGCCGGGAATGTCCGCCAGCCCGGCCTCGACTTCCTCGATGTACGCCGCGCGGCGCCTGTTCAACTCGGGCAGCTTCTCGAGTTGCACCTTGGCGATGCCGATGCCCAGTGGGTGCGCGCGAAATTTCATGCCAAGGCCGAGGGGCTGGAGTTCCTCATATTTCGCACCAACGAGATCGATGCCTGCGATGCGATTGACCTGACCGGCCAGGCAGGCCCGCTCGAACACGTCGACGTCGTCGGTGGTCATCACGCCGCCCTCGCCCGCGCTGACCGGCTTCGAGCCCTGGAGGCTCCAGCAGGCGGCATCGCCGATGGCCCCGCACATCTTGCCTTTGTATCGCGCTCCGTGCGCGTGCGAGCAATCCTCGAGCACTGGGATGCCGTGTTTCCTGCCGATGGCCATGATCGCGTCCATGTCGCACACGTTTCCCCACAGGTGCACGGCGCATATGCACGCGGTCTTGTCGGTGATCTTGGCGCGCAGGTCTCCAGGGTCGAGCATCAGCGTCTCCGGGTCAATGTCGCAGAACACGGGCTTCGCGCCGAGAAACGGCACCGGCGCGATACTGCAAATCCATGTGTTGACCGGGCAGACCACTTCGTCGCCCGGCCCCACGCCCAGCCCGAAATAGGCGCTGTAGAGCGCGGCAGTCCCGTTGATCGTGGTGATGGCGAAGCGCGACCCGATCCACTCGCGCCAAGTCTTCTCGAACTCGCGGACCACGGGCGTGCCGCCGGACAGCTCGTTGCGCCGGGTCATCTCGGCCACAACGGCGACCTCATCTTCGGTGATTTGCTGCCAACGGTCCAGTTCGCGCGGGACCGTCTGGCCTGTCTGCACAAACGTGCGTGCCGATTCAAACGGGTACAAGTTGTCGCCAGACATGTGCATCTCCCTTGGGCTTTGCATTACGCGCCTAAGAATCGGCACTCATCATAGCAAAGGCATTCCGCACATTCCAGATGGGAACCACGCCGTGACGGCCGCCGGCTTGCGATTTGACTTTCTTTCTTTGCGGTTCGCACAATAACTCGCGGAACGTCGAATTTCAGGGCAGGGAATGTGGAGAGGATTGCATGAAGCTCACACGCAGACAATTCATCGGCCTGCTCGGCGCATTCGGGGCCGGCTCCTGCGCCCGCATCAAGGGCGTCGATTGGGACCTGGGCCGCGGGCAAGGCGATGCCTTTACCTTTGCCGCCATTAACGATATCCACGTGCTCGACGCGCGCAGCACGGCCATCGTCAACCGCGCCGTCAAGAGCATCAACGGCAACCGCGACGTCTGCTTTACAGTGGTCCTCGGAGACCTGGCGACGGACGGCAAGCTGCCCGAACTCAACCTGGCGCGCGAATCGCTCGACAAACTCGAGCGGCCCGGCTTCGTCGTGCCGGGAAATCACGACGTCGACCCGACGTGCAAAAACATCTTCGGCAACTACGAGCGGAACTTCGGCGAGTGCACGTGGACTGAGCAGGACAACGGGTGGGCGTTCATCGGCCTCGATTCTTGCGAAGGCACCGGGAGCGACGTGTCCGTGCAACCCGGCCGGGTCGCCTGGCTCGAGCAGCAGGTCATGCGCATCAAGCCGGGCCAGCCCATCGCGCTGTTTGCGCATCATCCCTTCAACCCCCACACCAAGGCCTACCGGATCAAGAATGCCGACCAAGTCCTCGATCTGTTCGACGGGCATAACCTCAAGCTGGCCGCCACCGGGCACTATCACGGCAACCAGGTCGAGGAACAGGACGGCATCCTCTTCACGACGACGGCGTGTTGCTCATCGACCCGCGGGAACTTCGACAACACATCCGCGAAGGGCTATCGCCTGTTCCACATCGACGGCGAGGCGATCGAGACTGAATTCATCCAGGTCGAGGCATAGGGTGCTCTTAATGTGTAAACCCCTATCTTTTGCATTTACGGTAGGGTCACGCTCCTGCGTGACCGAAGAGAGCCCGTGGGTTATCCGGTTCGAACTGGAGCTTGACCCTACCAAACGCGATTTTCCTAATTGACAACGTTAACATTTCGTGCTAGACTCGTCCCTGGTAACAGGTGGCTCGGAGTGTCTGGGATACGGATTTTTTGGACAGGATTTACATGATTTCCAAGATCCTGTTCGGTTATTTTGTGAATCTTATCCAATGATCGGGCCAGGCTAGGCAAACGGTCTTTTCCTTCGGGGCTCAGGACATGCCTTTAGGATATGAAAAGGCCAGGAAAACGAAAGGAGCTTCAGGAATTATGAAAAGGACAGGTTTTACTCTGATTGAACTGCTGGTCGTTATCGCCATCATCGGAATCTTGGCGGCGATTCTGCTGCCGGCGCTGGCGCGTGCACGGGAGGCGGCACGGCGGTCGACTTGCCAGAACAACCTCAAACAGATGGGCACCATTTACAAGATGTACGCCAACGAGTCCAAGGGTGAGAAATACCCTCGCATTCATGCCTGGCCGCCCGACGGAGGTGACGTTGCCGCTGCACCGTTCATACCCTCGGTGTATCCCGAATACCTGACGGACCCGAATATCTTGATCTGCCCGTCGGACCCGAATGACACGCTTGAGGACATTCAGTACAGCGACGGGTCGCCCTGTGTCTGCTTTAATAGCGACGACTACACGCAGGGGCCGCCCGGCGAACGGGGTTGTTCGGACGAGGCCGATGCCAGCTATGGATACCTTGGTTGGATACTCGACCAGGCGGGTGACGATGACCCCGTG
>CAYRLQ010000334.1:0-4634 GCA_964425145.1 uncultured Nitrospiraceae bacterium | reverse complement strand
CAATTCGGCGGGCAAACGCCCCTTAACATCGCGGGCGAACTCGCTCAGGCAGGCGTACCGATCCTCGGCACCTCGCCCGAAACCATCGACCTCGCCGAGGACCGCGACCGTTTCCGCAAGGTCATGCGAAAGTTGGGCATACCCCAACCCGCGTCCGGCATGGCGAGTACGCTCGAGGAAGCCCTCGAGATTGCCAAGGAGATCGGCTATCCCTTGATGGTACGCCCTTCCTACGTCCTGGGTGGGCGCGGCATGGAGGTCATCCACGACGCAGAGATGCTCCATCACTACGTGGCGGCTGCCGTCGAGGTTACCCCGGAGCGGCCCATTCTCATCGATAAGTTCCTTGAGAACGCCATCGAGGTTGAAGCGGACGCCATCGCTGACGGCGACGACGCTTTCGTGCCCGCCATCATGGAGCACATCGAGCTTGCCGGCGTCCACTCGGGCGACTCGGCGTGTGTCATTCCACCCATCAGCATACCGTGTAAACACATCGATACGATAAACGAGTACACCAAGAAAATCGCTATCGAGCTAAACGTAGTCGGCCTCATGAATGTCCAGTACGCCATAGCAGACGACCGGGTGTATATCCTTGAAGCCAACCCACGTGCCTCACGGACCGTGCCGCTGGTCTCGAAGGTGTGCAACATCGCCATGGCAAACGTTGCCACCCAAGTCATGCTAGGCAAGAAACTTGCCGACCTGGGACTCAAACATGGAACCATCCCCCATTTCGGTGTAAAGGAAGCGGTCTTTCCATTCTATATGTTCCCAGAGGTTGACCCGCTCCTCGGCCCGGAAATGCGCTCCACCGGCGAAGTGCTGGGCATGGCCGATTCCTTTGGACTTGCCTTTTTCAAGGCGCAGGAAGCCACGCAACAAGTGCTCCCGTTTGACGGCGGCGTTCTTGTAACCGTGGCCGACCCCGATAAGCCAGGCGTTGTTGAACCCACCAGACAGTTCCAGGAACTCGGCTTCACGATTAGAGCTACCAGGGGCACACGACAGTTTCTCGAACAAAACGGCATCCAGGCCACGCCTGTCAACAAGATGCACGAAGGCCGCCCCCACATTGTCGATGCCATTAAGAACAAAGAAATACAGCTCGTCATCAACACGCCCAGCGGAAAACTGAGCACACACGACGATTCCTACATCCGGAAGGCGGCGATCAAGTACAAAATTCCGTACATCACGACAACGGCCGCGGCCCTGGCCGCCGCCAAAGGCATTGCGGCGCGCAAACAAGGCAAAGAGGCCGTCAAATCACTTCAGGATTATCATGCCGACATAAAGTGATGCGAGAGGCAGCCGCGAACGTGACATTAGGGCTTTTGGCCGGCAACGAACCGTGATCGGCATCGAGGAGGTTTTGTTTCGCGCTCGCGCCCTATTCTTCGATTGCGCCCACGAAGCCCGGGCACGAATGGCACACCAGTACAATTAGTGCAAAACGGTTCCTTGCCAATTTCACAACTTCTCGAGCACGGAGTAGCGCAAACACGTCATGACACTCTCGGCGGACACGGCGCGAACCCCCAAGCCAGACCCCCAAAGCCACCGTCTGGCCGTGGGCACGCTCCGGATGTTGGCCGGCACGGCGTTCGGCGTCGTTTGCGGGGTCGTCCTGATGGTCTACGTGCCCCGCGCCCTTGGCAAAGACAAGTACGCTATTGTGGCCGTAGTAAACTCTATTATCATTTGTATCGAGTGGATCGGCACGGCAGTCCTCATCGGTGCGCTGCCAAAATTCGTGGCGGATGCGCGTGAAGAGTGGCGGCGTTTGGCGCAGTCGGTATTCCTTGCCGGCCTGGTGCTCTTGTCGCTCATGGCGGGCCTGCTGTTCGCAAGCGCGCCGTTCGTCGCCCGGTTCCTCGGCGACGCGACGCTTATTCCCTATCTCCAGGTGTTCTCGCTCGATATTGTCGCCCGGGGTCTGTTCTACGTCTTTCAGGCGGTGCTGCTGGGCAGAAAGCGCTACGAGCGTCGCGTGCTGGCGTTGGTCGCGTTTTGGACGGCGAAGCTCATTTTTACGATTCTGTTCGTTTCCTTGACCCACTCCGTGTACGGCGTCATCGCGGGGACGATGATGGCATCCCTAACGGGCGCGATCTTCTCGTATGCCGCCTCGAACGTTGGCCGGCCGGGCTATTCCGTGCCGCTGACGCCGCTGTGGCGGTTCAGTTGGCCGCTGGTCGTGAGCGCATCCGTCATATGGGTTACCCGCAGCGCGGATATATGGATGGTGAAGCGGTTCTTGGCCGAGAGTGACGCGGTCGCCCACTATGGAATCGCTGTTGTCATGTATATCTCGCTGATGACAGTGATCAGCACGGCGTCTCAAGCCGTGTTGCCGACGCTTACCCAAGCGTTTCAGGCCGGAGAGCGTGGGCGGTTTCACCGGCTGGTTCAGAAGAGCTTTCGGCTCGTTTTTCTGTTCATGGCTTTCGCAATCGTCATCTATTCTGCGTCCGCGAAACCCTGGATCCACCTCGTCTTCGGCGAGGAATATCTCCCCGGATGGAAGCCCGCAGCCATCCTGCTGTGGTGTTCATTATTCGGTGCGGTGGTTGGGGTCAACAACGTAGTTCTCGTTGCCGGCAACCGCCCGAAGATGCGCTTGCTCATTGAACCCCCGGCCCTGCTGATCCTCATTGTCGTGGGCCGCTACTTAATCCCCCACTACGGCATTACCGGCGCGGCGGTTTCCATGGCGCTGGCCTATGGGTACGTGGCTATGGCCAGCCTCGTCATCACCGGCGTGCTCTTCGGGGTCTCCGTCGGCTACGTTTCCTTGATCCGCACGGCGCTGGTAAGTGTCGCCACGCTCTTCTGGGGCCGCACGTGGGAGGCGGCCGGTCTAATGGTGGTTGGCAAGAGCGTCGTACTCGCCATGGTCCTCCTGGGACTGCTGTACCTGACGACAGAAGTGCGGCGAGAGGATTTCGAGCCGGTGCTTAGGGTCTTCCATATACCACGGTGTCGCCGGCCAAGGGACAAAGGGACCGCGGACTGAGACCGCTTGACCTTAGGATCAGCATGGGGCAAGGCAAATGTGCGCAAGAAAAACTTGAGCGCGTAAACGGAAAGGGCACGCGTTGCGGCGCAGGCCTTGAGTGGCATTCTCCATGCCCCATATAATGATGTCCCGATTGCGATTTCTATACGGGAGGTGAGGTATGCTCAAGTACCGAGACGCTTTGAAACTGGACCCCAATTCGGCCGATGAGAAGACGGATGTGGCCCAGGAGTTTAGCCAGATAACGAACGTCTCCTTTTCCGATAGCTTGCGTCTCTTGGAGTGGACCCTTGAGACCGACAAGACGATCATGCTAAACAGGGATAAGGACGTTGAATTACCTCCTCTAGGCCTCCCGATCGACAAAGACACCCAGCATATGATGTTGTGGATATCCCATCGTTTTCGCGTACCGGGGCGAAAGAGAGCCGAACGCCTCGAATTCGCTTATGGTGCGATCAAGCGATTTGAGGACGCGCAGGGGTACAAATCCCTCATGGACTTTGGCGGCGGAGGGGGCAACGACGCCATCTTTTATGCAAAAAACGGATTTAATACGATTTGTGCAGACCTCCCGTCCGGTGTGCAAGACAGCTACATCAGAAAACGATTCCAGCTACACGGCACGGATTGCAAACTAGAGGATGTGTCTGCGCTGTCGAGCAATAGGAAATTCGATGTTATGCATAATATGGACGTGATCGAGCACGTGTACGATGTGGAGGGCGTGTTGGCGCAGATGCTATCTCTTTTGAGAGACGGCGGGTTGTTGGTCATTGAAGAGGATTGTTTTAACGTAATCTACCGTAATCGCCATTTGGAAAAGAATCGCTTCTATCACAAGAAACTAGAGTCCATGTTCAAGGGATATGCGATGAAAGTTGACTCACTTCAGAACCTCCTCATTTTCAAGAAGTTCCGCGGAGACCATCTCGCAGTCGATGAAGTGAGGGCCGATCTTTACAGGCGCACGTTAAAGCGGGCCACCGTATCAATGCTCGTTTTGTATCCTCTTATAATACTAACGCCTGTAGAAGCAATCTTTTGGAAGCTTTGCCGAATATTCAAGGCGCCTCTTTCCAGGATCATATCGTTTCTCATAAAAAGGGATCTTCCTACAGTTCAGGAGAATCTGCCAAATTTTCTCTACAAAAGAGAGAATTACTTAATGATGGACCGCTTTTCGGATGCAGTGTGCTGTTTTCGAGTTGCCTTTAACAATTTGAGAAAGGTTACTGCCAAATGATCGGCATTATCGTGAACTGAGGACCGGCAGGTCTTCCATCAACATTCATGGGTTTCTTCTGGCCGGCAAGCGGTGTGATGGTGCTGCTGAAGAGCGCCGTGCTGCTTATCGTATACGTAATCGTTTTAATGTGCTCAAAAGAAGTCAGGCGAGAGGATGTTCACTCCATACTGAAAGTTTTTCAGACTTCGCGCCGCGTCGAGGATCCTACAGCCCCCCCGCAGGACTCTGCAAGTAATCTGCGACAATGGCTTAGATCATTTTGGCCTTCATCAGGCGGTCGCGCTCAATAAAGACACGGCCCCCATCCCAGATGCCTGCACTGACATACACATACAACAACTCCGCGCAGGCTTACTTGCG
>CAYRLQ010000333.1:0-4659 GCA_964425145.1 uncultured Nitrospiraceae bacterium | reverse complement strand
TTCACAGCGGCACTCCTCTTAGTACCTTAGATTGAACGTTACAAACGAACCCATTGACGGCGCAAAGGAAACACTATGTTACACAATTCACAACCATCACGTCAAACCATTCGGGGGCCCCACTTAGGACGCGACGGGCCCCATTCGCGCAAACGGGTAGTAGATATAACTGACCTTGCCGATGATGTCGCCTACCGGTACGCCATCGTGAAGCTCGCCGGGCCAGAGGTGACAGTCGTCGCTTTCGTTGCGGTTGTCGCCCAATAGGAAAACCTCACCCTTGGGGACCCTTATAGGCGGGAGAATCCGGTATTGCATGGGTTCTTTAATGTAGGGTTCCTCGACGCGTTTGCCATTGATGACTAGCGCTCCGTTCCAGACCACCACGGTATCGCCGCCTACCGCCACAATGCGTTTGACTACATATCCCCCTCCTTCGACCGGGTCCATAACTACCACGATATTGCCCCGGTGATAGGCCTTCTGGTTTAGCGTGATCAGATGGTCCGGAACCTGCAATGACGGCTCCATGGATTTCGAGGGAACCATGAAAAAGACCATTTGGCGGTACCCGAACAGATAGAAAAGGATTGCTGCGCAAATAATGATGATTATGTACGCCGCGTAGAGGGCGCGGGATAAATGGCGATCGCTTGTTGGCGCCTTATGTTTTATAGCCATAGGTTTCCCGTCAGTTTGCTATCTGAACACGCCCCATTCGAAGGACAGCAGCGCCTGTCCAGTACCGGTCAGCCCTCCTCCCCCGCGCTTCAACCACCTCTCACTTACGCCAGCGCCTGGGACGTGGCACAGCCGTGGCCGGCTGTGCCACGGCATCCTCTGAGGGCCGGCGCTTATTTCTTCTTTGCGCCGTACGACTCCTCGAGCGCTCCGGTAATCTCCGAGGCGGCCGCCACTACCGGCGTCACGGTCAGGTTAGTGGTGCGTTCGATGTCCTCGATGGCGACGAGGTCGAGCGGGTTGGCCATGGCCAGGACGAACCTGTCGCCCTCGATCCGAATTGGCATGCACGTATGCAGCTTCGCGAGCCGGGCGCTGAGGAGTTTCGCGGCCTCAGGGTCGAGTGTCTCTTCTGCAAGCCGCACGAAGGGCACGCCGCACTCGTGGGCCTGCGCCTGCCCCACCACCTCCTCGGTGACCAACCCCTTCTCCGTGAGGATCGCGCCCACATGTCGCTGGGGCGATTTTCGCTGCTCCTCGAGGGCACTGCTGAGCTGTTTCTGCGTGATGACGCCCGCATCCACGAGAATCTCGCCAAAGTCGCGTTTCTTCTTATCCCGGCGCTTGGGCAGTTTGATCTCACTTATAGGCACCTTCGGAGTGCCTTTGTCCGGCACGTCCGTATCGGTACGAGCGCTGCCCAGCTTTTCAAGCTCGGCGCGCAAGGCCGATATCTCTTCCTGCGCTGCTTCACCCTCCCGTAAAGCCTCGGCCAATTGCTGCGCCAGCGCGGATTTGGTCTTTTTGGTTTTTTCCTCGTGTAGCTTCTGGCCGAGGTCTTCCGCACGCCGGCGCTCCGCTTCCAACAGTTTCCGAAACTCTTCGGCCTTCTTCTCCACCTCGCCCAGCGCTTCCTTCTCCTCGCGCAACTTAGAAAGGTCCGCCATGGAGGTTTCCAAGTCGAGGTTAAGCGTCTGCTTATCAGCATTGGCTTGCGTCAGTTGTGCGCCGAGGTTGTCCACCTGTCCCTGAAGACCGTGCTCACGCGGCTCCAGTTCTCTGATGCGTTGGTTACCCTTGGTAACCGCTTCCTGCGCTTTGGCTAGGTCGCGTTCGAGCTTCCCGACACGCTGCTGGGCCGCTTGCCCCGCCTCGCTGCGTTCTGCCAGGGCCTGCTCGAGTCGCGCGATCTGTTGCTGGCCCTCCGTGATGGCGTCCTGACGCTTGGCGAGGGTCTGCTCGAGCTGGGCGATGCGTAGGTCGGCGTCCCGGCTCGAGCCGGACTGCGCGGCCAAGGTCTTCTGGAGTGCCTTCAAGTCGGTACGCATCCGCTGCGCCAGCTCCTGTGCCTCATCACGAGGTCGCGCGAGCCCTGCGGCCAGGGTCTCAACTGCCTCCTTCACTTTCGACGTCTGGTTCGCCAGGCCTTGATACGCGTCGCCGCCCTGGGCAGTCCATTCAGCCAACGCATCTTCGAGCTTTTTAAACAATTCCTTCGTCAGTGACTCATCCATCTTTTCTCTCCGGTCCTCACCGATCCCGAATTACGAAGCGCTGCTCACATAACGATTATAGATGGTCCATCCCGGACGTTCCATTATCCGACTAATTCCCTGTCGCTTTCCTAGTCTCATTATCACATCATACCTGATTGACGCGTAACCAGCAAGGTCTTAGTGGGGTTCTGGCTGGCAGAGGAACTTAACGATCAAGTCCGGCGCAGCCTCCATTACACGTGAAGGTCATTTGAAGCAACCACGTGAGGAATGCTACAACCGTGGGCGTGGCTGAAGACAGGCGCCGGTTGGGGCGCGGTGAGGAACCATGAAAGTGACGCTGGGCATCAACACCGGCTTTGCCACGAACCGCTATCCCGAGCCGGACGACTGGATTGGCATCGTGGCGGATGAGCTGGGCCTCGACACTGTGCAGTTCACGGCGGACCTACTCAACCCCTTTCTACCGGGGGATGTCGTGGCGCGGCAGGTCGGGGAGATCCGTGCTTTGTGCGATGCGAAGGACGTCCGTGTCCAGACCACGTTTACCTCGGCGTTCACGCGGGTCAATCATCTCCTGCATCCTGCCCCGGCCATCCGGCGCGCCTGGGTCGATTGGTTCAAGAAGTTTTTCACGCTCTCCGTCGCTCTGGGCGCAGAAGGCGCCGGCAGCCACTTTGGCATCATGTCCTGCCGTGACAATGCCGACCCGCGCATACGCGAACAACGCATCCAGCAGGGGGTAGACGCGTGGCGTGAACTCGCCGCCTACGGGGCGGAACTTGGCATGAAATACCTCCTCTTCGAGCCCATGTCCGTTCCACGCGAGGTAGCCAGTACCATTGCCGAGACACAAGACATCCTCAGGCGATGCAAGGAGGATTTCGCAGTGCCCATGCTATTGTGCCTCGACGTCGACCACGGCGACCTCGAATCCAAAGACCCTCGCGATACCGATCCGCACGCCTGGTTACGCACGTTCGCCCGCGTGTCCCCGTGCATCCACATCAAACAGAGCCTTACGAAAGATAAAGGTGGACACTACCCCTTCACGGAGGAATACAACGCCCAGGGCAGAATAGTCCCCGGGGAAATCCTCGCTACACTCCGCGAGGCCGGCGCCGATGACTACACGCTGCTCCTCGAGATTTCCCACCGCGAACGCTGGCCCTCAGACTATACCGTCGTATCCGACCTAAAGGCATCAGTCGATTACTGGCGGCCTGCAGTTGACGCCGCCAACGCGCCAGCCTCCAACTTTACTAGGGTACGAGACAAGTATTCCCAAACTCATTAGCGGCAGGCACTTATGCGTCAAGGCAGGCAGTTTCCCTGTGAACACACCCAGGCAAGTGTGATTTTTGGGGGGGACCATCCTCTGGTCGGTTTAGGCTGGGAGGCCTCGCTGCCTTGAACTGGTCCTTCTGGACTGCTTCGGGCGGGTCAGTCTGGAGTTGGGCAGTTCAAGCAGTTTGCGCACCTGCCCGCTCAGTTCCGCCACGCTGAAGGGTTTTCTCAGGTACCCGTCGAACCCATAATTGGAAAGCCCATCCTCCTCTTCTTCCTCGATGTATCCGGAAATGGCGAGAACCCGCGTGGCGCTGGTTTCGGGACGCGCCTTCACGCGCTCGCACACGCGCCGCCCGTCGATATCCGACAGGTGGATATCTAGAATGATCAAATGCGGATTGTGCTGCACCACCAGCGCCCCCGCGTCAAACCCCGTCGAGGCTACCACGATCTCGTAGTCCCCTTCACGTGACAGGGCCTCGGGAATGATATCCAGGTAGTAAGGATCGTCATCGACCACGAGAATGCGAGGTTGCCCTTCTTCGAGCCTATCGAGCGGGATGCCGTGACTGATCATGAACTTCCGCAAACTGTCATAGGGAATGCGCCGGTCGCCACCGGGCCCCAGCCGATAGCCATCAATCTGACCCAGATCGAACCACCGCGACACGGTATCTGCGGAAACGCCGCAGATACTCGCCACTTCGCCGCTCGTGAAAACCTCGTCCTTCGTGGTAGCCGCTCCTTCGCCGCTCTTCTGGGCTCCAGATTCAGCGACAGTTTATCGGGGTTTACGGCATTTGAGTAGTTGTATCCTACCAGCTTTGTGCTACCCTGTCAAGTCCGACCATCGCGTCAACGTGCTCAACACCTGTGTTAGCAATGGGTTATGGCAAGGCTATTAATGATTTGCCCCTGGCCCACCGCCGGAAGCCCTTTGCGCAATTCGATGAGCGCCGCCTCGGGCGGGCAGTTGAAACGCACCGGCACTGTGGCCGTGCCGATGCCGGTTGTGGTAAACCCCTGAACCGGCCCAAAACGCCATCTACCACGGCACAATTCCTTAAACGTCAACAGCACATCAAGACGCAGCGAATGGTACTGGCCCGGCCAGACAATAGCAAGCGTACGGTGCTCAGTACAGCTCAACACAATTAAGATCACACAATGGGGCGGAGTATATCCCCAGCAC
>CAYRLQ010000332.1:0-4681 GCA_964425145.1 uncultured Nitrospiraceae bacterium | reverse complement strand
CGCTCTGCTCGACGTTCAGGTGGGCGAAAAACGTGTCATTCTCCAGCTTATAGATGATCACCGATTGCACCTGACCACGCAGTCCCGCCAGCAGGTTGCAAATCAGATCGTGGGACATCGGACGAATCGGCTTTTCCTTCATTAGCCCGAGCTGGATGGCCGTGGCTTCTTGTATGCCCACAAGGATCGGCAGGATCTGCTCCTCATGACGCAACAGCACCACGGGTACCGGGCTCCCTTCGGCCTGGCTCACACCCAGTAATTCAAGTTCTACCATAATCAACCTCCTTTTCCCCATTATAACCCAACACTGCGAAAAAGCGAGTAAAAACCCCAGACAATGGATGGAACACGCCGCCATTCACAGCGGGGCGCTGTGGATATCCCTCAGTGCAAGTTGGATAGATGTCTCACCGCGCCACGTGTTCAATTGCGGTGTATAGGCGATGTCGATAGGCGCCACGGCCCGGGCCGGTGTGAGCCGCCCGGCCATGCGGAACCCGATGACGTTCAGCACCCGGGCGCCCTGACGCACATCGAAGCGGAGGTGGCGCCCCTGGAGTTCCCGAACCGAATCCGGCAAGGGCTGGACTCCGTATGAGCAAAAAACCGGTGCGTGGTTGGCGTGGCCGAAGGGCTGGAGCCGCTCGAGGGTTCTCACGAGGCGCACATCGATCTCGCTCAAAGACACCAACGCGTCGACCTCGAGCATCTTCCTGGGCTCGCGCTTGGGCACGCGCCTGGCCGCTTCAACTTCAAAGGCTTCCTTGAACGCTTCGATATTCTGTTCAAGGATAGTGATCCCCGCCGCGGTCAGATGTCCGCCGAACCGTTCCAGGCTCCCCGCGCAGGCGCTCAACGCCCCGAGCATATCGAACTCGGGCGTGCTGCGCGCCGAGCCTCGCCCCAGGCCATCCTTGTTGACGGCTATCAGCACCACAGGGCAGTTGTAGCGGCTTAGGATTTGCGAGGCGACTATGCCGACTACGCCCGGATGCCAATGCCGATGCGCAAGGACGATGCTGTGTTGCTCGGCGTGAAACGTCGCGTCGAGTTCTTCCAGCGCTTCCTCCAAGATGGCGCGCTCGATATCGCGGCGTTCTTCATTGGCTCTATTGAGCTCGCCGGCCATCCGGGCGGCGTCCCCAGGCGAATCGGCGAGGAGAAGCTCAAGTGCGAGCTTGCCGTCCTTGAGGCGGCCGGCGGCGTTAATGCGCGGCGCCAACTGAAATGCGATGTCTTCCGTGGTGATCTCATCGAGCCGCACGCGGGCTACCGAGGCCAGCGCCTGCAAGCCCAACCGTGGACAGCGCCGCATGTGCTCGAGCCCTGCAGCGACGAGGTCGCGGTTTTCCCCGCGCAACGGGACGGCATCCGCGACGGTCCCCAATGCAACGATATCCAGGCCCTCTCTCTTACCCGTAAGGGCCCAGGCCAACTTGAAGGCCACGGCCGCGCCGGAGGCGTGGGCGCAAGGCCCCGGGGGGTCCTCGATCGCGGGGTTAATAATGGCTGCAGCCTCGGGTAGGTCGCCCTCCAACTGGTGATGGTCGGTCACGATCAGGCCGATATCCAGGCGCTTGGCGGTCTCGGCGGCTTCGCGCGCGCCGATGCCGTTGTCGACGGTAACGATCAAGTCGACGCCTTGTTCATGCGCGGCTTCAACGCGGTCTGAGCTTAGCCCGTAGCCTTCCAGAAACCGGGATGGAAGCCCGTAACTACAGCGGGCAATGCCGAAATCACGCAAGGCGTTGACCAAAATGGCCGTCCCGGCGATCCCATCGACGTCGTAATCGCCAAAGACCAGGACGTGACCGCCGCACTCCCGGGCGCGGCGGATTCGGTCGACGGCTGGATGCATATCCTTCAGCAGAAACGGGTCGCAGATGTTTTCGAGGCACGGATTGAGAAAGCGTTCCGCAGACTCGATGGTCTCGATCCTCCGGAGCGTCAACAGATGAGCGATCATGCGCGGTACGCCGAGGATTTGCGCCCATTGCGTGGTTTTGACCCGGTCTTCCTCGGCGACCTTCCATATAGACTGGTAATTGGAACTACTCACAAAACTTCTCGCGCCAGGCAGACAACACGGTCAACGACTTCGTCGAGTGTCATCGCGGTCGTATCCACCAGCGAAGCGTCTTCAGCTCGGCGCAACGGCGATTCCCTGCGTTGCCGGGTATTCTCATCCCGTTCGAGAATCCCTTGGCGAAGCGCTTCCAAATCGACATCCACGCCTTGGGCCCTCAATTGGGCGGCACGCCGGCGCGCGCGCTCCTCGAGCGAGGCGTCCAGAAACACTTTGCACTTGGCTTTCGGGAACACCACTGTGCAAATATCGCGTCCCTCGGCAACAGTGGGCTGTTTGGCGCCGAATGCCCGCTGAAGGGACACTAAGTGCTGGCGCACCTGTGGATTCTGGTCAATTCTGCACACCTCTCGTGTGACTTCGGGAAAACGGATACGCACGGTTACGTCCTGGCCATCGACCAGAACCCTCAGCCGGCCGTCGTCCTCACGCATTTCGAGCGGCAAAGCGCGCGTGGAAGCCACGACGGCTTCGGTGTCATCCAGGTCAATCCTTCGATGAAGCGCCCACCACGTGGCGGCGCGGTACATGGCACCGGTGTCGAGGTACGCAAACCCCAGCGCTTGCGCCACACGTTCGGCCACCGTACTCTTGCCGACGCCCGCTGGCCCATCAATAGCGACAATATCCGTAATCTCACTCATCGAGTTGAAACGTGGCGCCCTGCCCGGGTTTTGTCTATAAGTATACCTTATTTGAATTGAGGCGCACGTAGCGGCCCCAACGTTCTCGCGCTTTCACTGCGCCTCGACTATACTCTGGTTTTCCCGCACATAGGTCACGACGCGCCCGTGGGAGTTCGGCGTCACCAGCACAGCGCCGGGTGGCGCATCGGGCCGATCCAGCGGGAAACGGCCTGCATACACACGTACTCGCGCGTCAAAGCATCCAGTGGCGCGGGGCACGACGGGCGGCGCATCTTCGTCTGTGGTAGCGATCTGGTACCCCTTGTAAAGCCGCGTATTGACTTCGTCCAACTCTCGCCGGACCTCTGCGACCGATTCCTTGTAATTCCGGGCACGTTCGATCCGGGCGTTAACCGCGCGCAACATGAGGCGGACAATACTCGCTTGCACACGCGAGGCCAGCTCGCGGTCTGCACGACGCTTCTTGGCCAGTGCAAGCAGTTGCACTAGCAACTGTACCCTCGATGCATCCTCGCCAGCCTGGTCAAGGAGCTCCATGCGTCCGGCGAGACGCAGCAAATCCTGGCCCTTGGCCTCGACGGCAGCAGTGAGTTCATCCCGCTCCATAAGCCAGGTGGACTCCTTCTGTTGCAAGCGTCCGAGAAAGGCCGCCGCCAGATTCGGGTAGGGCACGCTTTTGTTCAGGTCTTGACCCATGGCCAGCATTTCCTCGCGCTTTTCGCTGAGATCGGCGTCGATCTCCCCTTCCGACTCGATTTCTGCGAGTTCCCGCTCGATATCCTGGATTGAATCGCGGGACTCACCGCCGGCCTCCCCGAGCGGTTCGGTCTGAGACAGACGCGAGCTTGCACTAACCGCAAGATTGCTTTCGACGATTTCCCTCAATGTCTTGAGGCCCGCGATGATGCGGTCCAGGAAAGCCAGCCGGCGCTGGGCGAATTGAATCTCTTCGAGCAGGTGCTTGGTCTTTTCACCGCCCCAAAGGAACATCAAGGCGCTGGTCGCATGATGCTCGCTTTCTTCCTCCGCCAGTGCGATCATGTGTTTGAGACTGTGCAGGCGCCGCCTCAGCTCCGCACGTTGCGCCATAAGCCGGCGCCCATCCAGACCAATCTCCTCGCCATAATCCTCACACGAGAGTTCCCGCCGAAGCACAATCGACAGGCCAGACACACGGGACGAGCGAAACCGCTTAGCGGTCAAACTTTCCGAAACATTCACCTCGCCGCTCACAACCTCCTCCGCGACCTCCATGCGGGGTGAAACGTAGCGGCCCCCAACCGCCGATTCACCAATCCAGATGCTCTCACCGGCGAAGACGAGCTTGGGCTCTTCCGCGCTACGGCACCGGACGCGGCCCAACTTGGAAATAACCACAGCTTTGTTGATGATGTTCCGGACCCGGATATCGCCTTGAGTGACGATAGTCACGCCCGAGATGTTTTCACGCACTTCGCAATGCTTTGCGGCCACCACCTTGCCCATAACAAATCCGCTGACGTAGCACGCGCCTTGCTCGACCACCACCGTGCAGTTCTCGGGCACATAGTCGAGAACCTTCAGGTTGCCCTTATAACTGAAAACGGGCCCGCGCCCGGGCAGCTTAATTCCGGCCAGCAGTCGAATTTCCCGAGAGCGCGCCGCCTCAATATGCTCGCCCATGACAATGCATATCCGCTTCGAGACGGCCGGCAATCCCGGCGCGAGCGCAAGCGCGCTCCGCCGGGCCTGCAGGACCTCAATGTGCGGCGCCAAGACGGTGCTGGGCCGTTCAAACAGCGCTGACCCGTCGGCGCGCTGCATCAGATCGTAGACGATGCAGAGGAAATCCAGTTCGTCCCGTTTGAGCTGCTCGAGCCGCCCGTCCTGCAGCTCGTCGACCAGCGCGCGCAACAACGGCTGTTGCCGGGAGCCCTCGGACTCGTGCTCGTGCGGCGCCAACCCT
>CAYRLQ010000331.1:0-4703 GCA_964425145.1 uncultured Nitrospiraceae bacterium | reverse complement strand
ATGGCGGGCTACGCCTTCGCGCGCATCCGATGGCCCGGCCGCGACCATGTGTTCTAGCTTTACCTGGGCACAATGATGATTCCCGGCGTGGTGATGATGATCCCGAACTACACGCTGATGGTGAAGCTACACTTGCTCGACTCATACGTCGGCCTGATCGTGCCGGCGGCTTTCACGGCGTTCGGCACGTTCCTGTTGCGGCAGTTCATGCTCACGATCCCGTCCTCTCTCGACGAGGCCGCGACGATGGATGGGGCGTCGCACTGGCGGATTTACTGGGATGTGATCCTCCCGCTGGCGCGGCCGGGGCTGATCGTGCTGGCCATCTTCACCTTCATGGGGAATTACGGCAGTTTCTTCTGGCCGCTGATCCTCATCAAAAGCGAACACCTGCGCACGCTGCCCATCGGCATGCTTTACTTCGACACCATGTACGGCAAACAGACCAACCTCATCATGGCCGCATCGGTCATGAACATCGTGCCGCTCATCATCGTCTTCATTATCCTCCAGAAGTACCTCGTCGCGGGGATTCAACTCGGCGCCGTCAAAGGCTGAGGCCGGCCGAGGCGCGGGTAGTTGAAGCTATGAATGGCGCGGTTCAACGTGCGGGTGGGCGTCGTAAATGATGTTCACGGGGTCGCCGTCGCCGAGGATGGACATGCGGGCGGCTTCGGTGACGAGTTCGTTGACGCTCGAGTTGGCCGGGGTGGCGATGATGCCTTTGGCGTCGACCTTTGCGATCATCTGACGCCTGCGCGCGAGCGACTTATCTTCGCCAATGCCGGCGACAGCGCCCTCGATGCGGTGCATGGTTCGCAGGTTCGCGGCGATGGAATCGAAGCCGTATCCGACGGGCTCGCAGCCCTCGCCTTCCCAGGGGACGAGCTGATAGAAGTCGGGGCTGACGAAATTGAACGCGGACCCGCCGCATCCGACGCCTTCGAGGTAGGAATGGGTTACGCCGCGGAACTGGTCGTTGTGCTCGATCATGCCAGTCTTACCCTTGCCTTCACAGTACATAACCAGGCATTGCTCGTTGCTGCCGGCGCCCTCATCGGGATAGCCCAGGCCGTTGATGATGGACAGTAGGGCGCCGTTTTCGAAAAAGACCCGACCGTGGGACCACATAAATCCCTCGTTGCCATTGGGAAAGGCACCTTTAATGCCACTGACCGACACGGCGGTTGGCTTCAGTCCGGTGATAAAGCACACTAAGTCAACGTAGTGACAGCCAATATAGACGAACGGGTCGGTCTCGCCGCAGGTAAACCAGTTCTGGAAATTGGAGTGCCGATACGAATACGGCTCGATGAGTTTCGCCTCGCCCATAATGAATTCCCCGTAATGCCCCATGGCGTAGTGTCGCTTGGCCATGAGAGAGCGCCTGTCGAACCGCTTATGATACTCGATGCCGACGAACAGGCCTCTCTCGCGGGCGACCTGTTCGATCTCGACGGCCTGGTCGTATTTCAAAACCAGTGGCTTGACGCACAGGACGTGTTGGTCGTTCTTGAGGGCCTCCATGACGACGGGATAGTGAAGCTGATCGGGCATCGCCACGATCGCGGCGTTTCGGGGCGACATACCGGCGAGGACATCCTTGTACAGCTCAGGGAAATCGGCGTCCGGGGACTCATCCAGCGAGGGATATGGCGTGAAATCTTGTCGCGGGAAGGCCGCGTTGATCTCGGGATTGTCCTTGAGCGCCTTGAGTGGAGGCGTGTTCAGCGCGCACACACGGACATCTTTGACCACGCCGGTCCGTTGCAAGTGGTACACGGATGGCAAGATGAGGTCGTTGGTAATCATGCCCCCGCCAACAATGGTCACGTCAATGGGATTTGCGCCCTTCATCTTTGCCGCTTTTTCAACAAGGATGCTCAGGATGTGTTCATATTATCCTGAATATCCTGGACATCCTTGTTCATTCCCTTTTTCGCCTCACGTGCCCGCCGCCCGGGCGACTAATTCGCCCCTTGATCGGCGGCTGGTACGTCGGGTTGCGTCGAGGTGTCCGGTTCGGCTGGGGGCGCGGCGGGCATGGTCTGCTCCGGGACGGCCTCGAACGGCATAACCACGTCCTTCAAGTAGAACACTTCGATATCCACTGTCTTTTGGGCCTCGGCAACAAGCCCGGCCACGAGCTCGCGCTTCTTGGCATCGGCGAGGAGCTTGCGCAGATCATCCCTGACCTCGTCAAGGGTCATCGTACCGGCTTTATGCTGACCCGTAACCGTCAAGAAGTGCCAGCCGAAATCCGTTTTGAACAGTTCGCTGACCTCGCCGACCTGGGTTTTCAGCATCATCTCTTCAAACTCGGGCACCATCCTCCCTCTTGGCACTTCGTCGTACGACCCGCCGCGGGGCGCCGAGACCGGGTCCTGCGACATCTCTTTGGCCACCTCGGCGAAGTCTTCGCCGGCCAGCACGCGTGCGTGCGCTTCTTCGGCGCGCTGCTTGGCCGCTTCCCACGCCGCTTCGTCGGCGCCGGGGGCCACCTTGATAAGGATGTGCGACACATCGGTGGTGTCCTGTTGGCGTTCGAGGCGGCCCGTGCTTTTCAGTTCCTCGTATTTTGCGGCCAGTTCTTCCTCTGTAACCTCGACAGCCCCTGTAGCTTCATCAACGAACTTTTCCACAGCCATGCTGTCCCGCATCAATTCGAGCAGTCTTTCCTTGGTCAGGTCTTCGCGCTCGAGGTACGCCTGAAAGGCCTCTTCTGAGGCCATGCGGCTCTTGTTTTCCTCGAACCGCGCCTCGACCTGCGCCTCGCTGACCTCGATGCCCGCCTCATTGGCAAGTATGGTAAGCACTTCGCTGTCGATAAGACTTTTGACCAGTAAGGCGTTAAACTGATCATTGGACTTGAGACGTTTGCCAGAACGCATCTCGAGTTGCCGCATGCGGGCAGCTTGTTCGCGTTGAAATCGCTCTTCAGTAATCTCCCGGTCGCCAACGCGGGCCACGATGCCCGGTACCGGGGTAAGCTCGGGCAACGGATCCTCTGCCGGCGGTGTGACGCGCCGGTGGGCCGTCCTACCAACCGCGCTATCCTCGATGGTCTTGCTTTCCTGATTGCCGCAGCCGGTGAGCACAACACCCACGCCGAGCAAACATGCCCACCCGATCGCCTGCACTTTCATTGCTGTCCTCCCGCGTGTTTTACCTAATCCAGATACGTGTACTCGTACTCATGCTCGTGCTCCTGCTCCTGCTCGTACTCATGCACGTGCACGTGCTCGTGCTCGTGCACGTGCTCGATTCAGCCTATAACATTACCGACTTCCCGCCTTTTGCTGCCGACGTGTAAATCGCCTCGATGAGTTCGACGGCGCGGCGTCCTTCGCGGCCGTCGATTGCGGATGGTTTGTCTTCGACGATGGCGCGGACGAAATCATGTATCTGGCGGCGATGGCCTTCGCTGGTCAAGCTGCTGGTAGGATCGCCTGCACCAGATCCAAGGGCGGCCTTCTTGTGTAAGGATTCCTGGACCTTCTTGTCGGTCTTGGTTTCCTTCCTGAATTTCCAATACCGCAGCTCGCCGTCCTCCAGTATCACGCTGCCCAGGGTGCCGTGTACCTCGACGCGGGCCGGATGGCCTGGCCAGCAGGCCGTGCTGCCCTCGATGACGCCCATGGCGCCGTTCTCGAACTCGAGCATGGCACAGGCCAAGTCTTCGACCTCGAGCCGCTCATGCGCAATGAGCGTGGCTTGGGCTTGCACCCGCTTGGCCTTCCCGAAAAACCACAGGAGCAAATCGATTTGGTGGATGCCCTGGTTCATGAGGGCGCCGCCCCCGTCGAGCTTGCGCGTGCCGCGCCAGGCGCCGCTGTCGTAGTACTCCTGCGTGCGGTACCACTTGATGTATGCGTCGCCCAAGACCAACCGGCCGAAGCGCCCTTTGTCGATGGCCTTGCGAATGCGAAGCGGCCCATCTGCGAAGCGGCTCTGAAAAATGCAGCCCAGCCGCACGCCTGCAGCGTCGACCGCGCCGATGAGGCGGTCGATGCGTTTGGTGGTAACTTCAAGAGGCTTCTCGGCGAGAATGTGTTTCCCCGCCGCCGCGCACACCTCGGCGAGCTCAACCCGCAGTCCGCTGGGCACACAGAGGCTGACGGCATGGATGTCCTTGCGCTCGATCATCTGCTTGTAGTCGGTGTATGCCTCGACGGAAAAATGCTTTGCGAGCGCCCGGGCATTTGCCTCGACCACGTCGGAAACCGCTACGAGCGTGGCGTCGCGCACTTGTCGGATAGCCTCGGCATGATACGGCGCGATGTTTCCGCATCCAATAATCCCGAAACCCACCTTGGCCATAGCGCCTCCTCTCCATACTGGCGCGCGAATCACCGCGGGCCTATTCTACAAACCCCTGCGCAGTCTGGCAAACTATACATGGCGGCGCAATTATCAGCGCATGTAATCGCGTCATTGCGAGGAGCGAACGAAGCGAGCGACGCGGCAATCACTTGAGCCAAAGACCTTTGTTGTTAGCAAGTGATTGCTTCGCTTTGCTCGCAATGACGCAAACGTAATATCTCCCGCAACCGGTATGCAACATGCGCAATCACTTTTGTCGCTCTATATATAACTCCTCGACACGATAAGATAATAATCCATAGAGGGGCTAAATGTACATGTTGGCACCAAATCCAACCTACCCGTCATTGCGAGCGAAAGCGAAGCAATCTCGCCTGAGT
>CAYRLQ010000330.1:0-4707 GCA_964425145.1 uncultured Nitrospiraceae bacterium | reverse complement strand
TCCCGCGGTAATCGTTGCCTCGCTCAAGATGGTTTCGGTCCACTCGCTCTCGATGCGCAGTTCGTCCACGCGCTTGACCATGCTCACGCCCCGGTGGTGCGCCAGTGCCAGCGCGGCGATGACGCCCGACCGCCGCAACATGCCGATAACCCGTCCGGGACATTCGGGATCGATCACGGGAAGGCGGCCGATGTCGCGCGCGCCGAACTGCGCCAGGGCCGCCGTAAGCGTCTGCTCCGGCCGGCACACGGCCACGTTTCTCGTCATGATGTCCCTGACCGTGAACCGGTCCGGGTCGCGGTGCATCAAGGCGTTCTCGACATCTTGCTGAGTTACCACGCCGGCGAGCACGCCTTTGGCGTCGATCACGGGGAACCCGCTCTGCCGGGCCGAGGCGAGCTTGTCGATAAGTGCGGTTAGCTCCATGTCGGGTGGCACGGAGTCGAAGTTGCGGGTCATGGCTTCGCCCACCGTAATCCCGTCCACCAGGTTGACGTCCTGCGCCTTGTCCAGGCTGATCCCGCGCCGGTGCAGCTTGGCGGTGTAGATGGATTCGGGTGACAGACGCTGCGCCAGCAAACTGCTGAGCACGGTCGCGGTCAACAGGGGCAGAATTAACCGGCTGCTCCCCGTCATCTCGAGGACAATGAGGATTGCCGTGATGGGCGCGTGGGCGGCCCCGGCAAACAGCGCAGCCATACCGGCCAAGGCGTAGGGGCCGGGCGAGGCGACGATTGACGGAAGGGCCCTGTGCGCGATGTCGCCGAAGGCGCCGCCGAATGTGGCCCCGATCAACAGCGCCGGTGCGAAAATGCCGCCTGAACCGCCGGTGCCTATGGTGGCCGATGTGCACGCTATCTTGACGAAACAAAGCATCAACAGTGTGAGTGCTGCGAAACGGTAGTTGAGCACCTGCTCGGTCGTTTCAAACCCTGTCCCGAATACTTCCGGCACCCAGATGCCGACAAGTCCGACCATGGCGCCGCCGATGGCGGGTTTGATGTACTCCGGGATCGCGAAGCGATCGTCGAGTTCGTCGACTGCATATAGCATCCAGGTATAGAGTCGGGCCACCAGCGCGCATCCGATCCCCAGCAAGGCGTAGAGGGGCAACTCCCAGTGCGTGATGAGCGTGTAGTCGGTATAAATTGCAAAGGCGGGATAGTCGCCGATAAGCGACCGGCTGACCACGGTGGCCGTGGTTGAACTGATCACGAGCAGCCCGAACGTGAGTGAGGTAAACCGGCCCAGGAGCACCTCGAGCGAGAAGATGGCGCCGGCGATGGGCGCGTTAAAGGCGGCGGCGATGCCCCCGGCCGCTCCACATGCCACCGACACGATGACGCGCCGGTCCGGCAGTCGAAAGAGCTGACCTACGGTCGCCCCAAACGCCGACCCTATCCGGACCACCGGGCTAACGATGCCTGCCGAACCCCCGGAACCGATGCACAACGTTGCGGCCAATGCCTTGAGCGCCATGGCCCGGGGACGTATCCTGCCGCCTTTGAACGCTATCGCGAGTATTACACTAGGTACCCCATCACCCTTGGTTTCCTCAGCGAAGTGCTGGTTCATCAACCCGACGATCAGTCCGCCCAGAGCCAGGCAGGGAATCGTGTACGCGCTGCCCAGCACCGCCGCGAGAGGTTCGCCCAGGGCCGTGAAGAAGAACCAGTGCATGCCGAAGATGAGGTGGCGCAGGATCAGGACGGCAAACCCCGCACCCGCACCGATCACTATCGCAAAGAGGATCGGGCCGGCAATCTGCGATATCCGCAGCCAATGCCCAAGCAACCGCAGATATGTACCAAGGTTTTTCATGACGTTTGGCAAAGCGCGTCCGACCCCGCGTCCAGATCGATAATGGTGCGATACAGGTGCTTCGCAACGCTCGAGTGCATCAGAACACTCCAGTGCCCATCGTACGGCAGACGCATCTGTCCTGGCGCGAGTGATTGGATTCGCTCATACATGTCCACATAGACAATCGTGGAGTGATTTGACAACCATGCCAGATGGTCGCGCATGTCTTCGTTAGCGGGATTGCTGGCCAACGTCACCAGCACGCCCTCGGGGTTGTAAGCGAGGAAATCTTGATGAAACCCGCGCAGTGTCTCGAGCGTGGCCTGCCACAACTGTTCCGTGGCCAGGCTCGCGCTCTGGACGTCCACAGGCTTCTCAGGGGTGTCGGCCTGCTGCTTTTTCAAATAGTAGCTGTGCAACAGCGCAAAAGCCTGCTGGGTGAGGAGCCGAAACAGGTGCGAATGATGGCGCAGAAACACCTTTCCGGGGAAACGAACCACATCGAACGATTGGCCTTTCCGAAGAAAATAGGCGTCATCGGTGGGGTCGTTGCTACAAAAGGTCAGCACAATGATATCGGGCCCGAAGGTCTGGAAATGGTCACGGGCATACCGCGTCTCCTGAACCGTGCCCCACGCGCACATACCGGCGTTGATGAGCCTGTAGCGGCGGTCTGATTGCGCTAACAAAGAGGCCAGCGCCGTGTCGAACCGGTCTTCAATGTTGACGCCATACCCGAACGTAAACGAATCGCCCAGAAACAGGATGGTTTTCTCACCCTCTTCCGCAGGCCGCACTTCCTCGTCACGCAGACCGATGGAGTTCGTCTGGACGTCCATGACGCAATCGGCGCCCACAAAAGGATAGCGCTGGTGAAAGTTGGCTTTCATGAGGTGGCCGTACCGCTTATCGGGCACGAGCCAGCGCATGGCTTCCTGCTGGGGCAGGAACGCTCGCGTAAGGAGTTCCAGAATCGTTGCGGTGACGATTGCGGCAACGAACAATGCCAGCGCCAGGTACAGAACACGTCTGGTCCGGGAAATGGGTCGGGTCGCCGAACTGGGACCGTCCTTGATTGCCAAGGGCCGCTGTCTCACGCGTAAATCCCCGCCTTTGGGGCTACCATTCGATGCCCTCCTGGGTCGCGCGGAACTTGCGCGCCCGAATGCTCGACCCGGCCCCCTCCTCGTAGTACACGATGAGAATGCCGCCATCGGTCAGCGTCACCATGCTGGGATACGCCCCGCCAACCTGGTCGACGAGGACATTCTCGCTCCAGGTCGCGCACTCGTCCAGGGAATAGTGCAGGCTCGTTTGTGGTATCCGGTGCGCGCACAGTATGACCCCCTCGGGGCTGCGGTGAAGGTAGGGGCAATGCCCCGGGAACCCCATGGGTTTGGATACGCTCCAGCTTAGCCCCCCGTCCTTGGAGATGGCGTAGCGCATGCTCTCCTTCGCTGTGCGTTGCGCGGCGTACAGGGAACCGTCTTTGAGTCGGATAATAGCCGTTTCGGCGTCGAGGCGCAATCCACCGTTGTCGATATCGATGGGCGGCGACCATGTCCTTCCCATGTCCTTCGAGACCGTGACCGCGCCGAAGGCATTCTCCCCGGTCTCCTGGTACAGGCCGAGAATCAGCGTCTTGTCCGGCAGTTCGCGGATCGGCGCGCTGCAATAATACGGGCCGATGCACCGAGGGTCCGACCACGTTTCCCCGCCGTCGCGCGACTCGACCAACCAACTGCCCAAGCCGCGATAACCGCCACCATCCTTGTTGCGCAGAGAGAAGAAGTTGCAAAGAATGCGGCCATCGCTCAATTGCACGATGGATGGGTCGCGATCGTCATCGGGCCCGTCGTATATGGTCTGGGCGGGCGTCCACGTCTTTCCCTCGTCCGATGAAAAACACCCGCTGACGCGCCCACCTCGCGGATGGGCCTCGTCGGGCATGGAAACATGCTGCCATCCGGCATAGAACACGCACAGGAGCCGCCCATCCTGCAGCCGGCACACATCCGGGAATGCCTCGTAGCCGCCTGCCCCGGCGTCCGTGCACACGTAACTAAAGCTACGCGCCGGCCCGTTCTCGCCACGGCTCGAATCGGCCGCCTCAGCGCCCGCCGAGACCATCGCATATGCCGCAAGAACCATTGCATAAGCCATAACGTGCGGCTCCCCATCGACCTTCAAGTGGCTAAACGTCAATCAGTTATCGTTTACAGACTGTGCAGATTATCACAAATTGAAAACCAGGGATTCATCTACTTATAGTTTGTGAATTGCCGCAGCAATGTTTCCGTGGTCCAACGTGCTGCTCTTCCTACTACTCTGGGACAATCACCCTTGATTGTCTTCCTAACATCCATACATAACGCGCTTCCGTATTCCTGCTCAAATCGCTCATATACTTCCCGAATCAATTCATGGGCCAAAGCAGTCCCTTTGAACTCTTCCGTGCCACATGTCCAGCCAATAACTATCCCTGCCCCCGTGAATGCCCCACAATTTGCTTTGCCGGTTGGGGTGGCTCCGCCGTCCAGGCAAGTGGCGCTCCCACGGTGCACTGTGCACTGTGCACTGTGCACTGTGTGGGTCGCTCTTATCTAATGGCTTGAACTCCGCCGCATCTCTTTCTTCGCCCTCAACCCTGTTTGCAAGCAAAGCACCCAGGCCTAGACCTGTGCATGCCGTTACCTGCAAGAATCTGCGCCTGCTGCGATACGGCCCTTTTTCCTGGTTTGCGTGATTTGAGTTGTCCATTTTTCCCTCCATTCGTTATTGACAGACTAACACGTTTTGAATAGGTGCACAAATTCAGGGAGACATGCCCACATTGGCAGCTATGCCTGCTAAGTACAGCTCAACACAATTAAGATCACACAATGGGGCGGAGTATATCCCCAG
>CAYRLQ010000329.1:0-4712 GCA_964425145.1 uncultured Nitrospiraceae bacterium | reverse complement strand
AAACGCCGTACTCGCTCTGAGGTGTGCCAAGCTCTCACGAAGATGCGAAGATTTCCGGGAACAACGCGCCTCATGACAAAAACCCCAAAATATGACGCAGGCCCAACTGCACCAGGCCTGCATCCAGTTGACCTGAATCAGAGAAGGGCGTAGTATGCGGTTTTGAAATAGATTGGTTGTATAGTCTGCGAAAGGCACCATTTCTTTCGACCAATGGAAAGAGTCAAGATTCTTTTATTAGCGGCCATGGCGCTGGCTCTGGCCTGTTCAGGCGTAGAGGCACAACTGAGAGTTGCCCAGAACAAGAGGTATTTCGAGGATGATGGCAAGCCTGTTGTGTTGTTCGGCAGCGGCTTGTGGACGATCATCCCCGATATCAGCGTGGACATTGAGGATCACAATACGTGGTACGCCAAGCACGGTGCCAACGCGAATCGCGCCACGCTTTTCGCTTTTTTCAACTCCGTAGCCGATGGGCAAGGTATCGGGCCCTGGGCACGCACAGGTCCTGGCTTAGCCAACGATGGAATGCCGAAGTTTGACCTCACGAAGCCCGATCCGGCGTTCTGGGCGCGCGTGCGCGCCTACCTCGAGAGTTGTCAGCGACATGGCATCTACGTGCTACTTCAGATATTCGACGAGCCGTTTACGGAGGCTGGTGAGCAGCGCTGGTTCGTTAATCCGTTCAACCCTGACAATAATGTGAACGACCTGCCAGGCTTACCAACGGGGAAGAGCAGCGGCGAGGCGCAGTTTTACGACCCCGATAATAAGGCGTTGATGGTGATTCAGGATGCGCTGGTCAAGCGGCTGCTGGACGAGACTGCGAAACATTTCGGAAACGTCATCTACGAGATCGGTAACGAGATCAATATGGACAGTGTCACGTCCAAGGCGGCGCGGTGGCAGCAGCATTGGATCAACTTTTTCCGGGCGTATGAGCGCGATCATGGCGAGGCGCTACTTCTCTCGAACGATACGAGGCGGGAGCTGCTCGAAACGGGGATGGGAGGCTTCCAAGTTGTCAATCACCATGGCTTTGTAGATGTCCGCATCAAAGGCGCATCGACGACGATCATGCCCTTCAAACTCTGTCGGGCAATCACCGCCGACTTCAAGGCGTTCGATCTGCCGATCCTCAACTCGCGCCCTTGCAGCGATCCTGACCGAAAGAATTATGGAGACGTGGTAGGCGAAGAGGAGGGGCGATCCCTTTATTGGTCCTACTTTTTCAGCGGTGGCCACATCATCGGCTTTCGCACTACAAAGGAATCATGGAAGGACGGGCTAAAGGCGGAGCGCATCATCGAGGCACTGCGGCGGTTCATTGATGCGACGCGCTTCTGGGAAATGGAACCCCATCCGGAACTGGTGGGAGGAGAAGCGCTTTGTCTGGCAAGCTTAGGCCAGGAATATGGACTTTACCTTCCAGTGGGTGGGGAAATATCTTTGGACTTGTCTCAGGCGACGGCTTTGCTCAAGGGGCGATGGTATAATCCGCGGACGGGGGAATGGGCGCAGCGCCAGGAAACCCCAGGTGGTCGGAAGTGTACGCTCGTGGCGCCTGGAGCAGGTGACTGGGCCTTACACATCCGGAGGGAGAGGTCCCCCGAGAATCGGTAACCCACATCGCAGGAAACAAAACGACGGGAACGGCTACTACAAAGGCATCCGTTCCCGTCGTTGTCCATCGGGATTCAGGAAACAGTTTAGAACTTGAGCCTGCTGCCGAGGTAGACGTAATCGGCGTCGTCGTCATCGGTGCCGCCGATAAACAGCAGCCCGTTCCAGCGGCAGAAGTTGCCTTGTTCGGCGCCGTCACCCGTAAACAAGTGAGCCCAGCCGAACTCGAAGCACAGGTCCTCGCTGTACTGATACGTGAGGAAAAGAGTGGTTTCCAGGCCCAGATAGTCATCGTTATCATAGGTCCAGAAGGACAGAATCGGAAGGTAGGGCTGACGAAAGTCCTCAAGCACCTCGAAGTACGAAACACACAAGACCCCCCCGAGCTTCTCCGTGATGGCGCCATTGACGCCCCCGCGAACGATAAGGGCATTCGACAGGTCGTTGTTTAGGTCCATGGCCCCGCTGTAAATCTGATTTGAGAATAACCGATTGAAGCTGATGCTCGCGTCGGGTTTGTCAAAGGGGTTCAGCCACTCCCAAAAGCTGATGTCGCGGTTATCCTCGCCGCCAAGGTATATCAGGCCGAGGAACACACGCGGGTTGGATTGCCAGTCAAAGGTGTAGCCCGCCTCCACTCTGCCGCCCCACGTGTCAAAATCGGCGCCGTCATCGCCAAACGGCCACAGCCACGGCCTGAACGTGGCGCCGATCTGATCGGCTTCGCCAAACTGGTAGGAGAGCTCGGCGTCGAAGTCAAACGCGCCGATCGCGCCGGCTCCGCGGAGACCAACGGTGTGGAGGTACGTGACGTCATAGTCGCCTGGCCCCGGAATGCTGGCGGCATCGCGCAGAAGCATCCAGTACGCGTCGATGGTGATGTCCTCGAATCCGAGATATGAGCCATAGAGCCCATAGAAGTCGGTGTCCCCGTCTTCTTCGAGTGGACTCCGCTCGGTAACCTTGCTCCACCACGCATCAACCGTGAACAGATCATCCGTGTACGTCAGCCGGACCGCATCGAATGAAAGGCCCGTGAAGAAGAACGCGAAGTCACCCGTCCCGACAAGCCACTGGCTGCCGAAGGCCATCTCCTGCCGCCCGATGCGCAACCGGAGCGGATGGCCGAACATCTCGTTCGCCTCGATGTAAGACTGAAACACCTCGAGATCATCAACGCTGTTGGCGCGGTTATCGACGCCTGTGATGTAATCCGACCGGAAATCCTCGCCCCACCAATCATAGCTGTCCAGCTCGATAAAGGCGCTTACCTCATCGGTGAAGTCAGCTTTGACATTTAGACGCGTGCGGTGCTCCACAAACTTCATGTTACCGCCGCGGTCATCCCAGTCGAAGATGCTCATAACATTGGGATTGAATGGCCCGCCAATCGGACGGCCGAGCAACCTCAGCGGCCCCAGACGGAGCTCAGCAGGCGCAGGCGCCGTGAAGGTGTTACTGATATAGTTACCACGGAGCCGGACCGACCCGCCCACTTCGATGTTTTCCAGTTCTGCGAAGGCCGGCAGTGCCGCGCCCACGAGAACGGTGATAGCAAGAATCGTTATTGTTTTGCGCATGTCGCGTTATCTCCCTTCCCTGATTTATATCAAAGGCGACTGCTCATCCGCCTCACTATCCAATGACCTATGACGAGGCAGCGCCCCGCCCTTTCGCCATGTAGCATGCAACCGGTTTATACAAACATCACCGCTGAATGATCCCGCGAAGTAAACGTAACGAAACCGCTCGCATCCCTCCTTTCGCCTCACGAGTTGGAGATCATCGGCGATGGTCTTGTCCTTCAATGGCATCCCACACCGATCCAGGGCCCGGAATAGCTCCTGAAAGGCCCTCAACTTGCTCTAAACGTAGCACAGCGGCTTCTCTTTGTCAATAGCGCAGCTCCATGAGCCGATGTGCCACACACTAGCCATCGGCTACGTACCAAAACCGCGATAGTGTAAAATACCTCCGCACTTTTGCCACGTGGCGATGTTCATACGTTACCCCAACGTAGTTCAACCTCTTTTGGAAGGAGCCTGTCATGTTGCGATTACTATTCGGCCTGATCTGCGTGCTCTGTTCGTTGCCCGTGGTTGCGGACGACCTGGCCGTCCTCGAGGGGCAAACCGGCGACGTACCACCGCGCGAGATGATGCCCCACTACTTTATGGGCCTGACTCGGGAGGCACTGGACCGGCGGGCGGAGGCATATGAGAGAGTCAAAACCGTCGAGGATTGCATTGCTTACCAGAAACGCCTCAGGGAGTTCTTCGTCAAGCAGCTCGGCGGGTGGCCGGAACGCACCCCATTGAACGCACAAGTGGTCGCTCAGGAAATGCGCAACGGATACCGCATCGAAAGGATTATTTACGAGAGCCTGCCGAAGTTCTACGTAACGGCCCTCTTCTTCTTGCCGGTGAACGACCCGCCCTATCCTGCCGTGCTCGTGCCCTGCGGCCACAGCAGCAACGGCAAGGCCTCCGAGGCTTACCAGCGGGCGTGTATCTTTCTGGCGAAGAGCGGGATTGCCGCCCTCATCTACGACCCCATCGGCCAGGGCGAGCGCTTCCAAATCCTCGATGAGAACGGCCAAGGGGCTATTGGCGGGACGCTCGAACACACGCTTACAGGCGTTGCGGCCATCCTCGTGGGGATGAACACGGCCACCTTCCGCATCTGGGACGGCATGCGCGGCATCGACTATCTCCTCGAGCGCGAGGACATCGACCCGGACCGCATCGGCTGCACGGGCAACTCCGGCGGCGGCACGCTGACCAGCTACATCATGGCGTTGGACCCGCGTGTCAAGGTCGCCGCGCCAAGCTGTTACCTGACCTCGTTCGAACGGTTGCTCGAGACCGACGGCCCGCAGGATGCCGAGCAGGATATCTATGCGCAGGTCGCCTTCGGCATGGACCACGCCGACTACGTCATCATGCGCGCGCCTAAACCGACGCTGATGTGCTGCGCCACGCAGGACTTCTTCGATATCAACGGGTCCTGGGACAGCTTCCGCCAGGCAAAACGGTTTTACACGCGCATGGGGTTTAGTGAGCGGGTCGACATCGCGGAAAACGACGCCA
>CAYRLQ010000328.1:0-4749 GCA_964425145.1 uncultured Nitrospiraceae bacterium | reverse complement strand
TGTTGAACACGTAGATGCCCATGGACGCGAGGGCCACATCAGGATTTCCAGGAAACGGCTTGGGCTTCTCGGGCTTCTCCTCGAAGCCGGTGACCCGCGCGCTCGAGTCAATTTCCAAGATGCCGAAGCGGTGGCCGTCCGTGATAGGTGTCTCAATGGCCGCGACAGTCAAGTCGGCCTCGGTCTCGCGATGGAAAGAGACCATTTTCTGGTAGTCCATTTTATAGATATGATCGCCGGAGAGAATCAGGACTTCTTTGGGGTTTTCACGCTCGATGGAATAGAGATTCTGGTAAATGGAGTCGGCAGTTCCCAAATACCAGTTACTACTGACACGCAACTGCGGCGGAATAACTTCAATAAACTCGCCCAACTCGGTGTGAAGGACATTCCAGGCCGCGCGGATGTGCCGGGCCAGCGAGAGCGATTTATACTGCACCAGCACCACAATTCGGTAGCACTTCGAGTTGACGCAGTTGGAGAGGGTGAAATCTACGATGCGATATATCCCACCGAAGGGCACGGCGGGTTTCGCACGGTTCTTGGTCAGCGGATGCAGGCGCTCCCCGGCGCCACCCGCCATCAGTACGGCCAATACTTCCTTCATACACCCCCCTCCGCGTAACCGATGAAGGCCCGGCATGGCGCGCCGTCTGCGCCCACCAAGGCCAGCGGCAGCATCACGAACGGATAGGTTCCCGCGGCGAATCCCTTGAGCCGAAGTCCTTCCACAATCAGCACGTTATTGCTCAGTAAGCAATGATGCGTAGCGCCATCGGGTTGCTCGAAGGGCGCCACGGAAAGGTAGTCCACGCCGACCAGTGTGACGCCGTCATCGACGAGGCGCTCAGCGGCATCGGGCTCGATGGCGACAAAATCCTCGGTAAATGGCGCCTCGGCGGGATAGTCTGAATTGCGGGTCTTGAACAGGACACGAGGCGGCAACGGTTCCTCAGGCAGATCGGCCGCAGTAATCTGGTCGACGTGTGGCAAGTCCAGCAGGAGTGCTTCGCCAAAGTAGACCGCCGGGTCCATTTCATCAAGGCGGTTACCGGTCTGCTCGAAGTGCCATGGCGCGTCGACGTGGGTCCCCGTGTGGGTCGAAAGGCGCAACAGCGAGGTGTTCGCATGCTCGCCCTGAGCAATGCGGCTTAGCGGCCGAAACTCGAACGGCGGGCCACCCGGCCAAACGGCCATGCCCTCCTGCAAGGGAATGCTGACATCAACCCAACGGATTCCCATCAGCGCCCTCCTGCTGCGTGCTCGAGCGCCACGGGGTCCAGCACGGTCACGCGCCGATTGGCCATGCTCAAAATGCCCTCATTGCGCAGTCCATGCAAGACCGCCGTGGTGGTCTCCCGAGTGGACCCAATCAGACTGGCGATCTCCTGGTGCGTCAACCGGAGCGTCCCGTTCTCGCTCTTCGGCGTGCGACTGTACAAGCGCAGCAGGACCGAGGCGACGCGGTTCCGAACCGATTTGAACACGCTTTCCGAGAGGACCTGCTCGGTTTCCACAACCCGATAGCACAGGCGCTGGGCCGTCCTCAGGCTGACCTCGGCTTCTTCCCGCGCGATGCGTCGGAAATCGTCCGCACGCATCAGACACAGGATCGTCGCCATCATCGCCTCGGCATAGGCGCCGCGCTTGGGTTGTTCCACCAGGCATTCCTCGCCGAGCATGTCACCCGGAAGGAGATGGCGAAAGGTAAGTTCGCGGCCATCGCCCGACACCCGGGTAACTTTCACGCGTCCCTCGCGCACCCAATACACATAGTCACAAGGATCGTCCGGGAAATAGATGATCTGGCGCGGTTCATACTCCCGGTGAAATACGTAGCCCTCGATTCGCGCAAGCAAGCTGTCGCTCATTTTCCGAAAAAACGGCTCCTCCCGCAAAGAAAGGGCAAGCTTCATGCATTTTCTCATCTAAAGACCTCGCATTCGAGAACCCACGCCGGTCGGCACCAGTCGGTTGTCTGCCAATCAGGGTCGGTGCCACATCGCTATGCCACATTATATCACAACATCCCTGAAATGTCATCCCCCTTACAAAATTCGCGAATTTCGCATTCTGCACGATCTCTCCCCACCAAGCGCAACAGGCTATACCCCCAGGGATACATGAATTACGCCATGACCTCATTTTCCCCATGGCAAGAGGTTTTAACAAAATCCTTCACGCGTTGGGTCGTTTCTTCTTGCCAACCTCATGGAACCGGTCGTGTATTGTGTGCACGTATGGTCTCATCCTTTATACCGTCCTTTGAGATAGGCTTCGAGAGCTTGAAGGCGGTGGGCATGGGTGTGGTGCTCGGCGATGCGCCGTTGAGCGCGGCGAACGATGGCGGTGCGCTCTTGGGGGTGTGCGAGATAGTAGACGGCCTTCTCTTCGAGTTCGTCGAGGGATGCATAAGTTACGACTTCCGTTTCGGGATCGAAGAGCTCTTCGAGGTCGCTTTGGGCGTCGGTGATCAGGAACCCACCGGCGGCGGGGCAATCGAAGACACGCTGGTTGACCGCGCATTTCATCTGAAGGCTGGTGGTGTTGAGGTTGATGGCCGTGCCGCGATAGAAGGGGCCGAGATCGCGGTAATAGCCCACGGGGCCGTCTGCACGCGAGGTGACCTCGAGCCAGTGAGGGTCTCCCCGCACTTCGACGCCCAAGAGGTCGAGGCGCTGAACCATGTCGGCGCGTTGGCGGCGGGTCGCTTCGTAGACGATGCACAATTCCACGTTATGCCGTTCGCTGGTGCTCAGAGGGTCGATGCAGCATGGCTCGAGGATGGTGTGAATGCCCTGGGCGAAGTTCTCGCGGGTAACGCGGCCAGTATCGAAGGCCTCGTGGATCGACTTGATCACCTCGGGCAAATGGGCAAGCTTCTCCCAGGCCTCGTTGACCTCCCCGATCATCGACGTGCCGACGAAGGCCACATCGCGGTCCAAGCGCCCCGCGGGCGCGCCGTTGAACAAGAAAGGGTCGGTCGCGAGAGGCATGTGCAAGACGTGTTCGAACCCGAGGCCGATGAAGTGTTCACAATAAGCGCGTTCCCATGTAGCAGCTACGGCGTAGTACGAGCAATGCACCGTGCGGTCGTAAAGGATCATACGCGGCGTGTCGGTAAACCAACTGACGTAGGGGATGCGAGCGTCCTCGAAGAACCGCGCAAACAGGCCCCCAACGTCCATCCCGGCATAGTTCGAGGTGAGGATGAAATCAGGTCGGAACTCTCCGAGAACGGTGAACAGCTTGCCGACGTCGTCGCGGGTGAGGTCGCCGACCATGACGGAGGGCACCGTGTCAACTTCCCAACCTAGGGTTTGAGCTGCGCGGACCCAGCTCTGATCGAAGAAGTATTCAGTTTCGAGGACTAGCATGCGCGTGGGCCCGGCGAACTTGGGGTATTCGAGGAAGGTACGCATGCCTGGGGTAATCTGAAGTCTCGACCCATCCATGGGCGTATCGTACCTTCAACATGTAAGCGGTATCAATCCCGAAAAGTTCTGAGTTCCTATTTCGGGGACAGACTACTAATTACTATCTCGCGGGCTCAAAACTAAGAACTTCAGCACTAGCTAATTCGTAGTCTGTCCCCGAAATACTGTCTCTTCTAGTAACTGGCACACAACTTCCTTGCCTGATTTAAGGTCACCGGACACCACTGGGCATTTATTTATTCTTCTTTTCTTGTTTCAATTTTCGTTTTCCCTTTTGATTAAGCACGGCCTTTTTCTGTTCTTCTCTTTTGCGTTTATCTCTTTTCCCCTTATCACCCATATCTGTTTCTCCTTGCTTGTATTCTGTATTCTGTATTCTGTTCTGTATTCTGGGGACAGTATACTTAATTCAGTCGTTCTTGGTCCTTGGTCCTGGTTTTCGCTTCCTACTGAATTAAGTATACTGTCCCCAGAATACCCGCCTTCGCCGTTGCTTACAGAGCCCTGGCGGAACATACGCTTCTGCTCTCCGCTGTCCTCTACATCCGGTCAGACTTTGTTGCACACCACCTATTTCTTTGGCGGCGGTGGTGTTGCTTTAGGTATATGCGAGGTATATGCGGGACACTGCCTTTTCTGAGCGGGCCTTTACCCGGTGGCGGCTCAGGCGACTTGGGCTTCGAGAGAGTTCCTTTCGGGATCCAGGGGGGATCCAGGACGGGGGGATCCACAGGGGATCCAGGGACAGACTACGGAATAGGCGCGTTCTTCTCAGTTCCCTTCCTCCCCATTGAGTCCGCCTTCGGTTTGGGTCCGGGCTTCAGGGGCCCAGAGGGGGATCCCCCCAAGTTGTAGGTCCAGATGGAATAGGTGCCGTCGGAGTTTGCGCAGGTGCCTAACAGCAACTCGTCATCACAGTGGACCCGGCGGTGGATCTCGACTTTGTGCGCGGATTGGGTCGGCGCCGAGCACGACAGAGACGATCCTATGACGAGGCTCATCCCAAAGAAGGACAGCGCGCGCCTGAACGCCACGCGCTCGCTACGCTGATGCGAAAAGCCTGTCAACACAACATGCTTCCTTGCGGACACACAGCCAGCTTCCCCTGGAGTGCATGCCTGGCACAGGGCTTAGTGAGTGCGGCCCAGCATGCCTCTTCCAAGGATCTCGCCAGGGCCCTGAGCCCAAATCCAATACAAGTGCTGGAGCCTTGGTACCGGCCCATTAGGATCTAGAGGGATCTAGATCTAGGATCTAGATCTAGGGACAGACTACGGAATAGGCGCGTTCTTCTCAGTTCCCTTCCTCCCCA
>CAYRLQ010000327.1:0-4754 GCA_964425145.1 uncultured Nitrospiraceae bacterium | reverse complement strand
AGCGCTCGTGCAATTTTCCGTCAATATGCGGCATTATTTATGACGTTCTGTATAATTGTTGGGTATTGGATACAGGAGGAGACAGCCATGAAACAAGTGAGTCGTCGGAAGTTTTTGAAGGTGTCATCTGAGACTGCGCTCGGTGCGGGACTGGGCCTTGCCGCGATGCACACCCGTATCGCGGCGGCGGTTCCGGCCAGCGAGAAAGTTGTCATGGGCTTCGTCGGCACGGCGGGCCGGGGCAAGCATATGATGGATAAGTTCATGGAGCATCCGGATGTCGAGATCGCGGCCGTGTGCGACGTGTACAAGCCCCACCTCGAGCAGGCTATCGCCAAAACGGACGGCAAGGCCAAAGGGTATCACGACTTCCGCGAGCTCCTCGAACGGAAGGACCTCGACGCCGTGGTGGTCACGACACCGCCGCACTGGCACCCGTTGATCTCGATATGCGCTATGGAGGCGGGCAAAGACGTGTATTGCGAGAAGCCCATGTGCCTCAAACCCGTCGAGGGCCGGGCTGTGGTCAAGATGGCGCGCGAAACCAAGCGCGTGACGCAGGTCGGCACGCAAATTCATGACGGCGAGAACTATCACCAGGTCGTGGAAATCGTCCGGTCCGGCATTTTGGGCGAGATCAGTTCGGTGCGGACCCAACTGATGCTTAATGAGGCGCCCAACGGCATTACCGGCAATCCGCCAGACGAGGACCCGCCCGCGGACCTCGACTGGGACATGTGGTGCGGGCCGCTCGAGATGATGCCGTACAACAGGGCGCGGTTTACGCTGCATCGGTATTTCGGCGAATTGGTCGGAAGCTGGCTGCACGAAATGGGCCCTCATATCATCGATCTGCCCGTCTGGGCGCTCGAGATGGGACCGCCTAAGGCCGTGACCGCCATGGGTGGCAAGTTTGCCACACACGACATCAGCACCATCCCGGACACGATGGAGGCCTTGTTCGAGTATGATGACCTCCTCATGAGCTGGAGCAACCGGTGTGCCAATAGTTTCGGCGGCGTGACGAGGAAAGCGGGTGGACGTCAACTCGCCGTGTCGTTCCACGGCGTGGACGGCACGCTGGTGGCCGACTACGACACGCACAAACTCATTGGCGAGCCCGGCAAGCTCGAACACCCCGAGTTGCCCGAGCCGCATCTGCCACGCTCGCCGGGCCATCGCCGCGAGTTCCTCGATTGCATCAAGTCGCGCAAGCAATGCAGTTGCAGTTTCGATTATCATTACAACGTCCACGTCGCGCTGAATCTCGGCAATGTTTCCTACCGGCTGGGCCGCAGGATCGTGTGGGACGACGAGAAAGGGGAAGCCGTCGGCGACAAGGAGGCCAACGAAATGCTGGAGGCCAACTACCGCAAGCCGTGGAAATTGCCGGAAAGAGTGTAAGAAGGTGAGATACGGGGATAGGGGAGATGAGGAGATATTGCAATAACAATTTTGAAGGCTAAATCTCCACATCTCCTTATATCCCCATATCCCCTTTAGATTTTAGCCGGTGTAAAACGCTACAGGAAGGCCACGCAGAGCGTGGCCCTGCCTCAAGGAGAAACTCATGGAAAAAGGAATGGGGCGTCGTAGTTTCCTCGGGTACTCGGCCGCGGCGGCGGTTGGCGCGGGCCTGCTGGGCGCGGGTACGGGTACGAGCACGGGTACGGGCACGAGCACGGGTACGGGTACGAAGATATACAAGGCACTCAAAATCGGCATGCTGCCGGACCTGCCTGACGCGGAGAAGTTCGCGCTTGCCAAGAGGTGCGGGTTTGAAGGCATTGATGGAAGCCCTATGAAAGACCTCGACGCCGCACGGGAACAGGCGAAACTGGCGCGAGATGCCGGCGTGCCCATCCATGGGCTTGTCTTTGGTGGCTGGCATGCGCCGTTTTCCGACCCAGACCCCAAGGTGATCAAGGAAGGGCTGACGGGAATGGAGACGGCGTTGCGCCACGCCAACGCCATCGGCGCCACCACGGTCCTGTTGGTGCCCGCCGTGGTGAAGGAGGACGTCAGCTACGCCGATGCCTACACGCGCTCGCAGGAGCACATCCGCGAGCTGCTCCCATTGGCCGGGGAGATGGGCGTGATCATCGGCATCGAGAACGTCTGGAATAAGTTCCTGCTGAGCCCGCTCGAATTCGCACGGTACATCGACGAGTTCGACAGCCCCTGGGTGCGGGCCTACTTCGACATCGGCAACGTGATCATCTTCGGCTACTCGCAGCACTGGATTCGCACGCTGGGCAAGCGCATTGTCAAACTCGATGTCAAGGACTTCAGACGCAAGGGCTACCGCTGGAAGAACCTGCTCGACGGCGATGTGAACTGGCGCGAGGTGCGCCGCGCGCTCGATGAGATCGGCTACGAGGGCTATATGACCGCCGAATTGGAGGGCGGTGATGAAGCCTACCTGACCGACCTGGCCAAGCGCATGGATCGCATCATCGCGGGCGTATAACTCTGCCAGATGGACCTGGCATACTTGTTCGGGCGGAGCCGGCGTGTCATGCCTGAACAAGAGCGTCGGTCCGCCGACGGCCCGATGAGTTGGGGCATGGGGCCTGTCCTTTCAGGAATCGTAACCGTTCACGGGGTAAATTGTGAGAACAACCCGACACGAAAACGGAGCAAAACGGGGACTGTCCTCGCTGCGGGCGCTGCGAAAACGGAGCAAAACGGGGACTGTCCTCGCGAGTCTTCGAGCAGGGACTGTCCCTGTTTTGCGGGCGCTGCGCGAAAACCCTTGATTCTATTGGGTTATTAGCCCGTGAACGGTTACCAGGAATCTAAACGGAGGAGGAGAAGTGGAATGATGAACCCGCATGTTTTTCTAACGGTTGGTGTCGTGGTGGTGTTTGCATGCGCCGCCGGGGCGGCGGAAGAGCGCGTGGCGAAGGTGTGGGTCAGCTCGGAAGACATGGCGCTCACGCTTACGCCGGGCGATCCGCTGCCGTTCGTGCCGAAGGCCAAGGCCGACCCGGACCGCCCGACCATCGAAGTCAACCCGAAGAAGACCTACCAATCGATCCTGGGAATGGGGTCCTCGCTCGAGCACACGACGTGCTACAACCTGTTCCAGCTCGGGCCGGAGAGAATGGCCGAGGTCATCGAGCGGCTTGTCAACCCCGAAACGGGGATCGGGATGAACCTGATGCGCATTTGCATCGGCACGCCCGATTTCACCGGGGAGCCGTGGTATTCCTACGACGACGTGCCGCCCGGCCAGACCGACCCCGACCTCGAACACTTCTCCATCGAGAAGGATAGGGCCTATGTGCTCCCGGTGCTGAAGAAGGCGCTCGAGAAGAATCCCGAGCTGCTGTTTTTCGCGTCGCCCTGGAGCCCGCCCGGCTGGATGAAAAGCACCGACGACATGATCGGCGGCCACGTTCTGCCGAAGTACTACCGTGTTTACGCGCGGTACTTTGTCAAGTTCGTCCAGGCTTATGAGGCCGAGGGGATCCCGATTTACGCGGTGACGCCGCAGAACGAGCCGGGCGTCAACACGCGGAACTACCCCACGCTCGACTGGTATCCGTCGTGCCAGTGGTCGCTCATCGTGGATGAGGACAACTTCTGGCCCGTCGATTTCGACACTATGGGCCACAACGAGCGCGATTTTATCAAGAAACACCTCGGCCCCGCGTTCAAAGAACACGGCGTCGGGACGGAGGTCTGGTGTTACGACCACAATATCAGCAACCTGTGGTATCCGCGGAACATCCTCAGCGACCCGGAGGCCGCCCAATACGTCGGCGGCACGGGGTTTCACGCTTACGCGGGCAAACCCGACGCCCTGACCGACTTCCATAACGAGTTTCCCGAAAAGCCCCTTTACTTCACCGAAGGGTCGGCCCCGGGCGTTCGCGGCGCGATGCGGATCATCAGCCTGTTACGGAACTGGTGCCGCAGCTACAACGCCTGGGTCATCATGATCGATTACGACGGCAACCCGAACAACGGGCCGTTCAAGACCAAACGCACGTGCGTCCAACCGCGCCGCGACGGGTCCGGCGTCGACTACCACTTCACCTACTACTCGTACGGCCAGTTCATGAAGTTCGTGAAACGCGGCGCCGACCGGATCGACTCGACCGAAGGCACCCGCACCTTCAACAACGTCGCCTTCAAGAACCCCGACGGCGAGATTGTGCTGGTGGTGGCCAACTGGGAATCCGAGCCGGTCACGTTCGAGGTGGTTTACGGCAAGCAGATGTTCAGCACCACCATCCCCGCCAAATCCGTTGCCACCTACACTTGGCCGGCGGCCTGAGCTGCACCACAGCCGAGTGGATTAAATAGGGATTAAATAGAGGGATTAAATAGGGGATTAAATAGGGGATTAAATAGGGGGATTAAATAGGGACACTTCCCATTTATTTATCCCTTTTCTCCTTCCGCCACACCTTCTGCTGGCCGATGGGTAGCGCACGCACGCGACACCCGAGCGTGGCCTCTATCTTGCTGATGAAACTGTCCGTGCCAAGCGGACGTCCCGTGCGCGTGTGGAGGCGCAACCCGTCGCAGGATTCGGCAGCCTGCTTGGCGAGGATGCGCTTCCAGATGCAGCTGCAACTGTTCGCCCTGGCCTACAACCTGGGCAACTTCCTTCGCAGGCTGGCGCTACCCCAGAGCGTCAAGCACTGGTCGCTGACGACGCTGAGGAAGAAGCTGGTGAAGATCGGCGCCAAGTCCTTTCCCGGTGGCCGTACGGTAAGTTTAAGTTGGCCGGGGTTGCGAAT
>CAYRLQ010000326.1:0-4754 GCA_964425145.1 uncultured Nitrospiraceae bacterium | reverse complement strand
AACGGGCCGTGGATCTACTGGTCCCGGCCGCTCGTCTACCCCTATGGAGGTCAGAATCTCACTCGGATGATGAGCGCCCGGAAAGGCAGCGTCTACCTCGAAAAGAACGCCTGGCTACCGTTCCGGCTCGCCGAGGGCGACGCCCCTTTCAAGGACGTCGAGCGCATTGCCAAACAACTGACGCATCCGCTCGTCGTTCACGAATGGATGGACATCGATGAACGGACCCCAGAAAACTGGGTCATGGCCATCCTGACCATGCCGTTCGACGAGGGGGTGGCCGGGGCCGTCAGCGGCCACAAGGTCAAGAAGGAGGAAGAATGATGAGACCAGGCCTAACGGGTCGCACAACCATGGCCATGCGGCGCCGACGTGTGAGCCCTTGCATCCTGCTGCTCGCCACCGGCCTGTTGCTCGCGCCGTCCGCGTGTGGTGAGGAAGCCGTTTCCATCGAGAAAGGCCGCGACGTCGGCGACAGCCAGGTCCTTTACGACATACCTTATGACCCGCGCTCGGTGGCCGACATGACCTTCGTCTACCCTACGGCGGCCCACCCGGTATACGAGGTCGTCGTGCCGCTCGGCGACTGGACGGAGGGCACGAGTGCCGCCGTTCGGGAGGTCCGGGTGAACAGGCTCGTTTGCGAATCCTACAACGTCTTCGCCGACGGCGTGTCCCACGTCCAGGGCACTTGGATAACCCAGGAAAGCCGCGTAGCCCGAAATGTGGTCATCGCAGCCCGCGCGCTGTGGCACAACGACGAGCCCGTCACGGTCGATGCGGTCATCCACTTCACCAACGAATCAGGCCAATCGGAAACAGTCACCAAAACGGTGAATGGCAAAGCCCCGCCGAAAGGCGGCGGTCCCACGGGCTGGCGCCGGTATCAGTCGGTCGTCCTTCACGAGCCGATCGGCCTGGACCGGACCAATGAGCCGGTGGAATTCTCTCTGGCAGCACGCGTTGAAAACTGCGGCGATCTCGAGCGGGAATTGCGGCTGTTCGCCTATGATCCGTTGCGTCTGTCCCTGGTTCCCGTCGACTTTCAGGTCTTCGACGCGCGCGACTTTCCGGGCACCCCGCCGGGCACCACCGACTCATCCTACCTCAAACACGCGTCCCGGTGCGTGAACGTCGTCTTTCCGGCCGCGGTGCCCGCCAACGAATCGGGCGTTTTTTTGGCCTTTTACGACAACCCCTCGGCCCCGACCCGCGAGATTGCGCCCACGGACCTCGTCGTTTCGGGCGGGCCCGTGGGAGGTGTGGTCGAGAACCGGTTTTTCAGAGTAACGCTCGACGACCGCAGCGGCCAGATCGCTTCATTCGAACTGAAAGGACGCCCGGAGAATCCCGCCCCGCCCTTGACCAACTCCTATTCCTACGCCGCGCATTGGAACCCCGACTCGTTCACGGACAACGGCTACTGGGGACACACCTTCGCGTGGGACCCGCCGGACCAGACCATCGTCACTGCCCGGGGCCCCATCCTGTTTCGCGTGACCCACAGCGGCAGAATGCCCGAGTACACCCCGCAGGTCCGGGCCTCCGTGAGTTACTCGTTCTACGCCTCCGTTCCCTACGTCAAGGTGACTACCGTGACAGAGGTCCGCGATCCCACCAACGTCTCTGCCATCCGCAACGGCGAGATGGTTATCGACGCGCACCTGGTGACCGACTACGTGTGGGAAGAAAAGGCCGGGGGTATCCGTAAGTGCCGCGCGTTGCACGGCCCGACGCTTTCGGATGAATGGGCGGTCCGGCTCAACCATGACGTGCCCTGGCTCGCGTTGACGAACGAGCGGGACGACTACGGTCTGGGCGTGGCCGTCGAAACGTCGGTGGCGTTCAATCCGGACTACGGTGAGGCCGCCGTCCATCGTCCCGCCTACTACCTGTACACGCATCATTACTGGGGCATCCCTGTCACGTATTGTACGCGGGGCTGGGTCTACCCGTTCAGTGATTACCACCGCGGCGACGGCGAGCGCGGCCCCATCATTCCCGTCCGGCCCGGCTCGGTCTACCTTGAGAAGATGGCGTTTGCGCCTTTCTTCCTCCGAGACGGTGCGGATCGATACCGGGATATCGCAGAGGTCAGCAAACAACTACGGTACCCACTGGCGCAACGCTGGGGCCGATGAGCGAAGGCCCGCCATGAACCTAAACCGGATGCGCGCAGGCGTTGGGGCCTGGCTGCTGGCGTGGGCTGTGTTTTTCTGCCATGCGGCGTCGGCTGGTCAGCGGGAGGTTTCGTTTAGCGAGGGTCCGGGACAGATGCAGGTCCTGGTCGGCGGCGAGGCCTTCGCGACCTACGTCTGGGAGGACGACACCATTCCCCGGCCGTACTTCTGCCACGTGAAGGCGCCGAATGGGATGCAGGTGACGCGGCGGCATCCGCCGGATCCGGTTCTCAACCGGAAGAACGACGATCACGGTACGTATCACCCCGGAATCTGGCTGGCCTTCGGCGACCTTGGCGGGGCCGACTTCTGGCGGAACAAGGCGCGTGTGCGCCATGTGGAATTTGCCTCCCGCCCGAAAGGCATGGTCGGCAAGGGGACGTTCAGCGTGGTGAACGCTTACGAGACTCAGGATGCGGTTCCAAGGGTCGTCTGCGTCGAGGCCTGCGAGTACACGATTCATGTAACGCCCTTGGGCTATTTCTTGATTGCGGAATCAACCTTCAAGTCCGACACCGCCGATTTTGCATTCGGCGACCAGGAGGAGATGGGCCTCGGTGTCCGTATGGCGACCGCGTTGACGGTTCGTCATGGCAGCGGGACGATCTTGAACAGCGAGAACGGCAAAAATGAGCGGGGCACGTGGGGCAGGCAGGCCGCGTGGTGTCGCTTCAGCGGTGTAGTCGATGGCCAGCGTTTGGGCTTGACTATCATGCCTAGTCCCGCCAATTTCCGGGAATCCTGGTACCATTCCCGCGATTACGGCCTTGTAGTTGCGAATCCTTTCGGCAGTAAGGCCATGACCGGTCCGAAAGACGATGGCGTCCCGCCGGATTCGACACGCGTAAAGAAAGGCGAGACCTTCACGCTGGGTTTTGGCGTGCATGTCTTCAGCGCGGCTGCAGACACGCCACTGGACCCGGCTGCGGCGTATGCCGAGTATCTAAAGCTCATTGGCCAACCATCGAGGAAAGAAGGTTCCTAGGTAGCGCAGCAAACCGCAACCTATCCGGAGGGCACAGATGCGTTTGGGTATCGTTGGCCTCGGTCTGGTCGGCCGGGCCATGGCAAAGCGGCTTCTGGCGGCAGGTTACGAGGTCTGTGGATACGACATCGCTGAGACGGCTTGCAAGGACGCTCAGAAGGTAGGCGTCGAGGTCGTTGAGGATGCGCGCCAGGTCGCGGAAGAGGCCGATACCGTCCTTCTTAGCCTGATGACTTCGGAGAACCGCCGCGACCTGCTCTGGGGAGCGCAGGCCGTCGCTCAGGCGCTCGAGCCGGGCGCCTTGATCCTCGATACGACGACGGCGCGTCCGGAGGACATGCGGGTCGACCACGCCCGGCTTGCCGAGCAGGATGTCCGGCTGATCGACGTGTGTCTTTCGGGCTCAAGCCAGGTGGTGGCCGAGGGACGTGCGTTGGCGCTGGTTGGAGACAGACGGGAAAACGCAGAGTACGCCTCCATCCTCGAAGCGTTCTCGAAGGCCCAGTACTACTTCGATGAGCCTGGACAAGGCAACCAGGCCAAGCTTATCATCAATCTGGTCTTCGGACTGAATCGTCTGGTCCTGGCTGAGGCGCTGGGATTGGCTGCCAAAGGCGGCTTCGACCTGAACGTTATACTCGATATCCTAAAGGCGGGGGAGACGTACTCGGTGGTTATGGATACCAAAGGGCCCAAGATGATTTCGGGAGTTTATGAACCGGCGGTCGCGCGCTTGGCGCAGCATGCCAAGGATGTGGACCTGATCCTCGAATATGCGCAAGAAGTCGGCGCGCGTGTGCCGGTATCCGAGGTTCATTCAGGTCTGATCCGATCCGTAGCGGATGCCGGCGCCGGCGACCTCGACAACGCGGCCATATTCAAGGCGTATCAGTCCTCCGACTGACGGCGATTGGGGGCAAGGACGTGGAAAAGGTGTTGTTGGTGATCGGCGATGGGGCCGAGGTGATTGACACCATGGTCCCCTTATACCGCCTCGGAGAGGACTACGAGGTTGTGGTTGCGGCGCCGGATAAGCGCACCTATCACCTGGTGCAGCACGAACATGACCCGAACTGGGACATTACGGTGGAAACGCCGGGCTATCATCTTGACTCTGATATTGCATTCCGGGATGTGAACCCGGACGATTATGTGGGGTTGGTGCTGCCGGGAGGGCGGGCGCCGGAGTTTCTGCGCTACGATCCGGACCTGATCGCCATTACCAAGGACTTCTTCGCAAAGAAGAAGCCCGTCGCGTCCATTTGCCACGGGATCGAAATCCTGGCCGCCGCCGACGTCATCCGGGGACGCGAAGTCACGACGATTCCCCGATGCCGTCTGGACGCGGAGTTCGCTGGGGCCACGTACCGCGCAGAGCCGTTGGTTATTTCGGGCAATCTCTTCTGCTGCCGGTTCAAGAAGGAATGCTCGGCCTGGATGAAGGCCTTCGCGGAAGAACTGAAGAGGCACGCCACGGGCTATACGTAGCGTCATAATTGACACCGCATCGCATCGCGTCATTGCGAGGAGCGAACGAAGTGAGCGACGCGGCAATCACTTCAACCAATGGCCTTTGTGGCAAGTGATTG
>CAYRLQ010000325.1:0-4761 GCA_964425145.1 uncultured Nitrospiraceae bacterium | reverse complement strand
CGATAAGTGAAACCTTGCGATGCCAACTAGAAAAAGTTAGGTGCGGATCGGGGTGTCTTGTCAACGTTGACTGCGGCAATCTCTGCTGACGGGTGAAGGCTGAACTCCACGTTGTGTGTGATGTCAGGATTGGCGTACTCGGGCAGTCGCCTTTCGATTGCCGTGTGCTTCTCGTATCCCCAACTCTTGATCAGGTAGAACGTGATGATTTCCACGAACGTGCCGAGAGCCCTGCCAGCAGCCTTCTTCGCATCCTTTGCGTAGTGGAATACATCGCGAGTGAGTGCTCGCTGCAGGGCATCAACCGATTCGTATGGCATGTTTTTTTGTCCTTCTATCTTTTCGTTCTTGGGCTAATAATGATTATGCAGTCCGTATAAAACGGTAAACACAGACTGTCTCTTTCTGCATAAGAAGTTGCCGTGTCTTCTCATCATATATTATTAGTTCTTTCACAACAAGATTTCTCTGCATTTTCGCCGATAGCTGCGGCCTGTCGAACGGGCTTCGTACGCCGCGCCCTCCTGCGTGCCGTGGGTCTCGCTCACCGAACTGTCCAGGTCCAGAATGAGTTCGCGCGGTGGTTTGCGTTGGCGAACGCGATCGACCCATTTACCCGAGAGGTCCAGCAGGGAACAAAAAATCGGGGTACACGTAGTCGCGCCGAGGCCGCAGGAACAGGGACATTCATTGTCCAATGTCAGGCAAACAGGGCTTGGGCGCGGCGCATTTGCTGCGCAATGGTGATGCCGCGGGCGCACTGGGCCACGCAGGTGGAACAATTCGCGCAGGCTGCCGCGGAGACGGTCCTCGGGAGCTCGGCATAGGTCGTCCGGGCCAGGTCGAGGTCACGGTATCCTTCGGCGTACATCAGGCAGCGGTTCACCGTGGGAATGTCGACGCCCTGTGGACAGGTGGCCGCGCAGCCGCCGCAACGGTGGCAGTAGTAAGGCGCGATGGCCTGGCCGTACCGCTCGAGGATTCGGCGATCCACCTGGGAGAGCTTCAGGTCCATGTGCATGACTTGGGTGTTTTCTTTGATCTGGTCCAGGTCGACCATGCTGGGGATCGCCGCAGCCACATTGAGGTCTTGGAGCACCCATTTTAACGCTGCCTGGTGCGGGCTGATGTCGCCCAGCTCCTTGGTTTCGTAGCCGCCGGCCTGGGTTTTCATCGCAATGATACCGACGCCGGCCTTGGCCGCACGCGCGATCGCCTCCTTGAGGGATGGGTCGCTCTTGAAATTGTAGACCGTCACGACCGCGTCGTAGAACTTGTCCTCATCCTGGGCTACAGCATTGATGGTCTCGGCCTCCTCGTTATGCGTCGAGAGGCCCAGAAACCGGGCCTTGCCCTGTTGGCGCGCCTGGGTGCAGCATGAGCACGTCGACATGGTCAACGTCCAGGCACTTCAAGCTTTCCTCGATGGAGCGCATCATGGCATCTTTCGACCCAAACAAAAATTTCGTCGCCACGTAAACCTTGTCACGGTAGCCCTTGAGCGCCTTCCCGACAATTTTTTCGTTCTCGCCGCCCTGGTATCCGCGCGCCGTGTCGAGGTAATTAACACCGCGGTCGAAGGCGGCCTGCATGACGGCCGGCTCTGTCGTCTTCAGCGCGCCGAACCCGATCACGGACACCTTCAGGCCGGTCCGGCCCAGCGTCCGATAGGCACCCTCAGGCGGGGCCACGGGTTCCTCAGAGCCCGCTGTCACACTCCGGCCCGCCGCCACGGCCGCGGCGCCGAATGTGCCGACTTTCAAGAAGGTTCTGCGGTCAATACGATTGTCACGACTGGTCTGGCTCATGGCAAGCTCCTCATTTCAAATGGTTTTCCTCGGACCTCTATCGCGTTATCAGGCAAAGAGCGCCTGGGCCTTACGCATCTGCCGCGAGATCGCCACGCCATTGACGCACTGGGCGACGCATTGGGAACAATCGGCGCAGGCCGAGGCGGAGATTTCGCGCGGGATTTCACCATGGGTCTTACGGGCCAGCTCGAGGTCCCCGTAGCCTTCGGCGTACATCAGGCTGCGGTTAACCGTGGGTATGTCCACGTTTGCGGGGCATGTCGCTACACATTCCCCGCACCGATAGCAATAGTACAACGCGGTGGCCAGGTCGTAGCGGCGCAGGATATCGATGTCGCGCCGGGTCAGCTTCAGGTCCATGCGCATCACAGCGGTATCTTCCTTGACTTGGTCCAGGTTGACCATGGCAGGCACGGCTGCGGTCACGTTGGGATTCTGGAGCACCCATTTCAGGGCAGCCTGGTGCGGGCTGACATCGCCCAGTTCCTCGGTCTTATATCCCGACTTGGCTTGGGTCTTCATGGCCACGATGCCGACACCCGCCCTCGCCGCTTGCTCGATTGCCTTGGTGAGCTCAGCTTTCGTCTTGAAGTTGTACACCACCAAGGCCATGTCGAAAAACTTGTCCGGGTCGGCAAGAATGCCCTCGAGGATGCCGACCTCATTGCTGTGGGCGGAAAGGCCAAAGAACCGCACCTTGCCCTGCTCGCGTAACTGGGTCATCGCGGCCTTGGCGTCCTCGTGCAGCATGTCGGCCTTCGACGGGTGATGTAGTTGCAGCACGTCGACGTAATCCGTCTGGAGGCTGCGCAGGCTTTCCTCGACCGACTTGATAATATCCTCTTTCGGGGTGACCATGTGACATTTCGTCGCTACGTAGACCTTGTCCCGGCGGCCTTTGAGCGCCATCCCGATGACCCGCTCGTTGATCCCGTCCTTATAACAGCGCGCCGTATCAATGTAATTCACGCCCTTGTCAAATGCCGCCTGCATTACTTCGGGCTCGAAGGTCCGCATCGCACCGAGGCTCACCACGGACAGCTTCAGCCCCGTCCGGCCAAGGACGCGGTAGTGTATCTCGCCCGACTCCCCAGCGCTACGGCCGCTCCAGCCTGCCGCCGCGGCCACCGTACTAATCGATCCCACCTTCAGAAACGTACGCCGGTCGATCTTGTCGTGTTGACGTTCCTTGCTCATCATAGCCCTGCCTTTCAACTCGCTGCCTCATTGATTCCAAGCGGCTCGAACCCCGCGTTGCCATCATTATAACCCAAAGGCCGGCAAATTCACCCCCCAAATTCCGCACCGTTTTTTTGCGCTCAGGTTCCCGGGTTTCGTCTTAGCCGCTTCAACGCGTATAATTGCCGGCAGTATTCTACGTCGAATGATTGATACGAGGACAGCCAGAGTTTGCACAAGACCGCAAGAAAAGGGGCAGTCCCTTTTCATGCAAGGGTACCAGAGATGACCGATCTGAGGAGAGGAGTGGTAACGATCAAACCCGTATACATCGGAATTCACCACTACCGGTACGTGTCCGGCAGCGTGTGCTCGGCGGACGTGGTAGGAACACCGCCTGTTTCCAGTCCCGGTTGGGAGGAACTGGAGGAGGCAACCCAGGGGGTGATTGATAGGTTCAAAGAGAGGCTGGCCGTGGATTTTGTAGAGGTAAAGGAGCCGTTAATTGTCAAAGAACATGAAGATTTGAGAAAACTCCCGGCCGACCTGACCCATGACGTGGATGCCCTGCTGGTGGGAACCGTTGCAGCCGCCCCGCTGGAACTTCATACCCTGTCGCAATACGGACTGCCAATCATCAGTTCCAGCGCTACAGCGGAGTTTCTGCGGGCCCTGAGGGTGAAGAAGTTTCTGAAACAGAGCAAGTTCCTCTATATCGGCGAGATTCCCTCCTTCTCCGCGCCAAATGGGCCCTACGACTTCGCTGCTGTTGAAGAGCGCCTGGGAGTTAGGGTGCGGCACATCGAGACCAATGAATTCTACCGCCTGTTCGACATATTCCCGGAGGAACGGGTCAAGGAGGAATTGGAAACTTGGAGGAAGGACTTCGACACAGTCCTTGAGCCCACCGACCAAGACCTAATGGACGCCACCCGAGTCTACCTCGCCCTTCGCGCCCTCTGCGACCGAGAGGATGCGAACGGCTTAACGGTCAACTGTGGCCGCTTCACCGAGGAGAGGCCGGTTGTTCCCTGCCTGGCTTTCGACCGACTGATCGACGAAGGCATCATGTGCTCCTGTGAAGGAGACATTACTGCCATGCTGGCTTCCTTGATGCTTCACGCCGTCAGTGGCCGGCCTGTGCTCATGGGCAACTTCGGCTCCCGGCCCGGGGCCTTCGAGGCCCGGGAGGGTGAGGTGACGATCGAGCACGATCTCATACCTCTTTCCATGGCCTCTGGCCGCTTTACAGTACGCGATTACCACGGAAGAGGATTTGGCGTCACGGCCTACGCCGACATCAAGCTCGAGCCGATGACGCTGCTCAACGTTGATAAGTCTCTTAATGAGATCAGTGTCATCGAGGGGAGGATCAAAGGCAGCGAGGACGGCATTCACTGTCGCATCATCGTTCGCATGAGTGTGGACGGTGACGTCACAAGGGTTCCCGAGGTCATCGTCGGCTCTCAGCACGTCTCGATGACCTTTGGCCACTGGCTGGGTGCTTTCAAGGAAGTGGGCCATCTCCTCGGGCTCGAGGTACGGCATCTTTAGCCGATTGGCTGAAGACACATATGCGTCGCGAATATAGGTGAAATATGAGATATAAACACTGGCTTAAGAAAAACGCGAGACAAGGGCTGGAACAAATAGTGGTGAAAAAGGGCCGGATAGTTCTGAATTTCGGTTACGCATTTTTTGACAGGAATTCACATGATTAGCAAGATTCTGTTCCTCTATCTTGTGAATCTTGTGAATCCTGTCAAAAGGG
>CAYRLQ010000324.1:0-4795 GCA_964425145.1 uncultured Nitrospiraceae bacterium | reverse complement strand
CCATTATTCCTCTAGCGCATGGGCTTCTTCGACAGCCGCATCCAAGCCTTTTCGGGCAAGCTGCTTTAATTTGTGCAGGGCATAGCGACTGTACACATGACCCACGAGGATGGCCACCAATCCGTAGCCGAACACGGGCATGATCATGTTAAGCAATTCGAGGTGCACGCTCGTGAACCGGATCGGCACACCTGCCAGTATCAGCACGGCATGGAGCCCATACAGGATGGGCCAGATGAAGGCCCAGAACCCCAGTCGCTGCGACACGGTCATGGCGAAGAAAAACGGTACCATGTATGCTGCGGAAAAGGGTTGTATGCACCAAATGGGAAGATAGCGTGCAGTGACGAGCAGCGCCCCGAGCAGGTGATATACGGCCAACCCTGCGCCCCCGGCGTACACCCATCCCGGCGCCTGGATGCCCTCCTCGGGGTCACCGCCCAAGTAGGCGGCGTAGCCCTCTTCGCCGTATACCCACTGGCTGATCCGGTAGATTTGTTCACCGCCCCACTTAGGCACCGTGAACCATGCCAGGGCGATAACCATGCCGACGATGCCCGCAGCGCATAGGAGAAACCACACCAAGTGCTCTGTGCGGTAGGCCATCAGCGTCAGATACACCACGCCCGCGATGATCACCCCCAGCAGCACGATAAACACCCACTGCACCAGAAACGGTATAGTCCGGCTTTTCGCATACCGGTTGGCCCATTTGGCGATCTCCCGCGGGTCTTCGAGCGGCTCCGCGGAAATGTTTTGAGGCGATGATGCCATGTCCAGCCTCCTGCTTACCTCTTACTTCTTCTTTAAGAAAAGAAGAAGTAAGTAAGAAGAAACCAACTTTACCACAGCCGGGGCGACTGTACCACATACTAGTTTCCCTCACGGCCCGGCGCCATGTCAAGCGCTCAGGGCGTCTCGTCGAGCCGGGGAGCCGTTTCGGGTAAGACGGGCATTGTGGTGTAGAACTCCGCCTCGTGGTCGGAAAGGTATTGCCGGCGGATCATCCCTTTGATCTGCGCGATGTCGGCGTCGCGGGCCTGCCCGGCAATGCCTGGTTCCACGGCGCCGGCCGCCCGGCGCGCGAAGTACTCCCGCGCGTTGCCGAGCGAGAGCGCCGAAAACAGCAGGGCACACACCAATACGGCTATCAGGAACACACGCTCATTCTTTTCCATGCCTGCACCTGTCGCAACCGATACAATCCAATTCGGAACCAGTCTGCACACCGAGATCGCAGCGGCTGGGCCGCGTGGGTGGCCGATGCTTACGCAGCAGCCTCAAACCGTTCAGTAGCGATAGAAACGCGCCCGCTGGACACAGATTGCGGCACCAAAAACGCCGAAATCCGATGGCCAGCAAGAGAACCGCCGTTGTCACCAGCACGGCAGCCCTTCCGCGAACCGGGCTGAAGATGGTGATCAGGGGGTCGGCGCTGAGCACGGCGTAGTCCCGCGTGACGGCAAACAATACCACCAACAGCAGCAGGAGCATGTACTTGACCGCGCGGCCGTAGCGCCAGACGATCTTGGACGGGTCGGTGCGGTAGCGTTTGGGGCGAAAGTCGCCCAGGAGTTCCTGCAGCGCGCCGAACGGGCACACGTAGCCGCAATAGACGTTGCCGAACAGGGCCACCAGGATCGGCACCCCAAGGGTGAGGAAAAACGCTCCGTTCAGCCCGGCGCTTTGAACATGGCCACTCAGTAGCGCCATGACCTGGTGCGCGGAGTATTGCAGGTTCAAAACGAACCCCGTGACAACCAGGGTCACCAGCAGCAGGGCGCGCCGGGCCCATGGATGCGGCCGGTAGCGCATGACGATGGCCGCGGCGATGAGTGTGGCCAGGCAGATAAAGTCGCGGTCCGGCAGGCGGCGCGCGGGGGCCGGAGTCGCTCCGGCCACATCCTTGCCCAGCACGGCGGCGGCGAATGCGCGCGCGGACGCCTCAAGCGTCTTCAGAATGGCCTCCGAGGTCATGGTAGCCCCGCTAACGGCGTCCACGTCGGCGAAGGGGGTCGGCTCAAAAAGGTTCCTGCCGGCTAATGTCCCCGGCCACAAGGCGAGCCGGTCGAGGTACACCGGGGTTTCGTTGGACTCGACAACCTGGAAATCGCGCAGCACACCGTCGCAATTCACAGACACCACCAACGTAATCGGCCCGCCGTAGCCCGAAATGCCCTTCGCCAACGCCGCACTACCAAAAACAAAGCCTTCAGTGTCCTCTGAGGCGTTTGTGACCTTGTAGTACGTGAACACGGTGCCATTGGGCAATCGCGCCTGGCACTCCTCGAGCTCCGCACCGCCCGTCATGGCCCTGGCGGCGTCGGCCATGCGCCGCTCCGCCCGGCCAGTTTGGGCCGCCACCACGATCTGCGAGATGATCAATAAACACACGCCCACCCCCACCATCATGTAGCCTGCAGGACGCGTGAGCCGCTCGAACCAGTCTCCAACCGCCTGCAGTTCGCCGTGGACGAACACGGGCGCGATGTTGATCGCTACGAGAATGGCCAGAATGGCCAGTGAGGCCGAGGTGCCCAATAACGGCAATAACACCAGCCCCGTCAAAACCGCGCCCAGGGCCCCACCCATGTGATCGAGTGTTTCGAGCCTCGAGCCCGAGGGCGCCACGCCTAGTCCCGCGGACTGCATACGGCCCGCCGCGATAGGGAAATATGTGCCTATGCACGCGCCGCATAGCAGGAACAGCCCCGCGAAGTAGGCGCGTACTGGCACATCGGGCAGCCACGCAATGAGCAGGATAAGTAGCAACGGAGCGAGGATGGTCGCGGGCAAGAGCCACGCGGGTTCCCGGTCGCGCCGCGCCAGGCCCCGTTCCGTGAATAGGCTTCCTAAAAAGGCCCCGAGCATGTACAGCGCAGTGATCAGACCTATGTGCAGAAACAGCGAGCCGAACTGTGACTGATACAGGAACATCAGCACGATGCTCAGCGCCATGCCCGCGAGCCCGGCCGAAAACACAAGGAACTGTCCGTCAAACAGACGCACCCGCGAGCCCTTCCGGGGGGACTTGAGCAAGTAAATCACCCGTAGCAGCCCATAAAGCACAATGGGGCAAACGAAACCCCATAAGCTGACGCGGAGCAGCACGGGCAGGCCGCCGATGAAAGACCGCCAACCCACACGCCGTAACGCCAGCAGCAGACTGTAGAGCAGGGCTTTGGGTCGTTGGTCGGTGTTCAGCAGAAGCCCCTCGCCGGCGCCCTCGGCCACCCGGCGGTATGCGTCCATTTGAAACGCGATCCGGTCCGGAGGATACAACGAGAGCAATGCCTCCGGCGGATAGACCGCCGCAGCGCCCTCAATACCGGCGAACCGTTCGCTCAGTTCTCTGGCAAAAGAGCTGAGATTCTCCCCATCCGACGCGATTAGCCAGCTTTCGTCGCCAGGCTTGAGTACGACGTGCTCGAATACCGACTCGAGGGTCGCCAGCATTGAGCCGCCGAGATAGGCCAATTCCCCGCCGATGTAATTTGCTGCGCCCGAGATTCTCACCGAGGCCACGCCATTCTCCGCGAGAACTTCCTTGAGCAACGAGAAAAAATCCTCTGTACAATAGCGGTTCAGCACCAGCGTCGTGACGTCTGGAAGGTTGATCAGGATAAGATCGAAACGGTTCCTGGTGCGGCGTAGGAACGCCCGGACTTCGGCAGCGGGAATCTCGAGTCGCGAGGTGGCAGCACGCATTCGCGGCGGCAGTACGCTGTTGAGCGCGGGCGGGTACTCCGGGTCTGGATGCAGCCAGGTCACGCGTTCAAGTTGCGGCAGCGCTGCAAACTGGGTGCAGATGCCCAATGCCACCGGGCCGATGACGAGGGCCGACTTCGCCTCGGGCTTTTGCGCCAGGTGGAGCGCCACGACTTCCGCGGCGTGCTCACCGCCCGGCAACACCTCGCATATGCCCCCACCCGACATCACCATGAACTGGTTCTCGCGTTCGCCGTACATGTAGCGCGCCTGGGCGGTCGTGAATCGGCCCTGATATGTTTCGGCAGGGAGCAAGCGCGCCCACCGCAACCGGCTGTTGTGTTCGGCCCACCGCCCCCCGGCGCCTGCCGCCAGCGCCACGACGCAAATACCCACCGGCACGAGCCGCAGCAGGCGACCGTAGCGTGCACCCACCACGCCCAAGGCGAGCACCGCTGCGCCCCAGAAGAACGCTGTCTCGCCGGCATACCCGCTTCCCAACAGTAATGTAACCACAACCCCGCCAATGCAGCTCCCCAGCGTCTCGACAATGTAAACCCGGGCGACGGGCAGGCCGGCCTCCTCCGCCGACCACTGGCATGCCAACGTAAACAGAAACCCGGTTAGGAAACTCAGCGGCGCGTTGACCACAAGCGAGATGCCGGCCATCGCGGCGAATGGGAACACTTCGTAGACCTGGACCCCGGCTATTGTACGCGCGTTCGAGATGAACGTGTGCTGCACGAGAAACGCCGGGATGTACAGGAGCACCGCAACCTCAAAGCGGGTGGTGATTGCGGTGTATGCGCGGGTTCTCACACGGCCTGCGAGCGCCCCCAGCGCCACCCACACCAGCCAGGAACCGAAAAAGCACCCCACCCCCAGCTCATTGCCCTCGAAAACCGTCAGGAACTCCCGAAAGAGCACCGTCTGTGCCACAAGCGCAAAGAAGCCCAGCCCGAAGATGACGATAATGCGACGGAATAGCATTCCGGTCAAGTTTGGACAAGATTGACAGGATGAAAGCAGAGAAATCTTGTAAATCCTGTCATCCTTTCTCTCCGAAGACGACCGCCTCGAAGACGGT
>CAYRLQ010000323.1:0-4839 GCA_964425145.1 uncultured Nitrospiraceae bacterium | reverse complement strand
AAAATTCACATAATGCTCATCTTTTGCGAGAATTATATCCCCTGATTACTCAGCCTGTCAACCTCTTCGTGACAAATATCGCCCTTTTCGCCCCTCCGCCTTCTCCACCGCTTCCAAGCTACCGCCTGCCGCTTCCTTGTGCGCCTGGCGCGTTTCCCGATAAGCGGTTTGCACCAGCGTCGCCACGGTCAGTCCCAAACAGAACCCCACGCCCAGGATTAGGCACCACGCGGCTACGGTCCTCGAGAAGAGGAATACACAGCCCGCCACGGTACCCCAGGCCAGTGCGCCAAGCCCCACCACCACGAGCAACGGCGTCCTGCGCGTCGCGCCCTTGGCCACACCGGCCAGTTCCTCCGCGGGCGCCGCGGGGCCCTGGCGTTTTCGCGCCGCGAGGGGAATCGGTTCTGGAGCCCTCGCCAGCTCCGGGAGCTCGAGAGGGGCATCAGGGTTTGCAACCACCTGAAGTTCCCGGTACATGGCCACCAGCGCGCTCTGGCATCGGCGACAGCGGCTTAGGTGCGCCTCGACCTGACCGCGTTCAGTTTGCTCGAGGCCGCGGTCCAGGTACAGCGCCAGCGTCTCTTGCTCTACACAATCGCCCTCGGCTGAATTGCTTACGCCGGACAGCGCTGCGCGGAAGGTCCCCATCTCTTCGCGGACCCGCTCGAGCCGGGACGAACAGGAACGGCACGTGCGCAAATGCGCCTCGAGGAGGACAGCCTGCTCCGAGCCAAGATGGCCCAACGCGTACTCTTCCAAAGCCATCTCCGGCAGACAGGGGCCGTTGTCTTTGTCCTTAGGGGACTTCATCGCGGTCCTCTTCCAATAGCCGGCGAAGTTTGGCCTTTGCCCGCCGCAACCGCGCCGACACGGTGTTAATATTCAAATCCAGCACCTCGGCAATCTCGGCATATTTGAGCCCTTGCATAAAAAACAGATCGAGGATCAAACGGTCCTGCGGCGGCAACCGCGCCAGCCGCTCGTCCAACAGCGCGCTGCGCTCGTGGGCAATGGCCTCCTCCGCGGGATTTCCCCAATACTCTGCGTGCGATTCTTTGGCCACCGACGCGTGGAGGTGCATCCGGCGCGACCATTGCCGCACATAGTCTACCGTATGATTTCCGGCGACGGTCATCAGCCAGGCGCTGATCGCCTCGGGCCTCCTCAGACGCTGCAGCGGGCTGTTAGTATTCCCCAGGAGGCGCATAAAAACCTCATCGCGGATGTCCTCCACGTCGGACTGGACAGGCGATATCCCCGTCACACGGGCCAGTTTCCGGGTAATAGCGCGCTCGACGAGTTCGTTGTACTCGGTATAGAACCAGGCCTTGGCCCCATCATCCCCCTCGACACAGCGCGTAATGAGTTCCCCTATGTCCACCGAACTCATCGCCACTTACTTCTTCTTTGGGAAAAGAAGAAGTAAGCAAGAAGAAACCAACTATCTTCCAAAATATCACTCCCCGTAGCTCCCGTGCTCGTGCACGTCCTCGTTCCCCGTGCTCGTGCACGTCCTCGTTCCCCATGCTCGTGCACGTTTCTCGTGCTCGTCCTCGTTTCCCGTGCTCGTGCCCGTCCTCGCTTCCCGTGCTCGTGCACGTCCTCGTTCCCCATGCCCGTGCACGTTTCTCGTGCTCGTCCTCGTTTCCCGTGCTCGTGCACGTCCTCGTTTCTCGTATTTCGAGCACGAGCACGTTATTGGTAATTGTGATACCACGAATAGCCGCACGGAGGCAACCCGCGACACCTTAGCCCAGTAGCGCCAGCACCTCGCGCGTGAGCGCCGCCTCTTCCTGGCCAAGCCCGGTCGTCAGCAGCGCCACTTGCCAGGGATACAATGACACGAACACGCGGTAGATCACGACCCACATCGAGACCGTGCACAGAAACAAGCCCAGCAGAATCCCGTAATACCGGCGCATCAGGGATAGGCCGGCGACCTGGCGGCACTTTCGCACCGAGCGGAGGAGGCCCTCATCATCTCCGACCTCCCCGGCAGCGCGGACCACCTTGCGCGCGCTGGGCAATGTCAAGGACGGATATATCACGCCGAAGGCCACCATCAAGATCAGCACCGCCGTCCAGGGATAGGCGACCCACTCCTTCCAGGCCCCATGCAGCGCCCCGAGCCGCTGGAGCACCTCCACTGTACAAAGCAGCGCAAACAGGAACCCGCAGCCGCCGATCACCGTCCCTTTGGCCACCTTCGTATGCCGCACCGTCCAGGCGTCCCTGCCCACATGCACCACTTTCGAGAGCGCGTAGACCGGCAAATAGCACGCGAGCAAAGCCAGCGTGGACACCGCGCACAACATCAACGGAAAAACATATACGTCCCGGTCGCTGGCAATTCGGCCATCCCGGGCTCGTTCAAACGCATTGAGACGCTTAAGCGCCGTGCGTAGCTGCACGACGCGCTCGATAAGCTCGGCTTTCGGCACGCCGGTTTTCATCTCACAGATGCGGGTGCGCTGGTCTAGGGCGTCAAGCTGGACTTGGATGCCCGCGATGGCCTGAATCGACCCGAGGTCGGGGCTGGACATAAGTCGTTCCCCCATCTCCTGGAGCGTTTTGAGCCAGGAATCCCAATACTGCACCTGGTCCCGGCCGATGTCTTCCCTGGCGCGGGCGATCACGAAATCGGCATAGCGGTACAGCGGCGCGCAGCACTCATCGACAGCCTCACGGCGCAGCTTTGCATACCAGGCGCCATCCTGGGGCAAAATCGACCCCGGCCAGGAGGGTCGCGGAAAGACCACCTCTTCGCCGCTGCTATTAGTTCGCGCCACCAGGGCCAGCGAGTCGGCCAGGTCCTCACTCACCGGCGGCTCCCACTGCAGCGCGGCCGCCTCGAGGTACCCCGGCAACGCGTTCTTCGGAAGTTGAGCCCCCGCCTCGCGAAACCGCTCACGAGCGTCTTTGAATCTACCCTGGAAAAACAGTTGGCAGCCGTAGCGTATCGCCAAAAACGAGTTGTTCGGGTCCAGTTTATACGCCCTGTCATACGTGAACAGGACCTGGTCGCCGTCTTCGCGTTCGGCGAGCGCCGCGACGTACTTCGGCGTAGGCGATTCGCGGGTTTCCGCGTCGATCTTGACGGCCGACCGCAACATGACTCGGGCCGATTCGGTCGCGTGCGTCAGCGCGTTTAGATACAGCCGCTCGGTGGTGTCATAGCGCAGAAAGTACTCCGAAAGCCACAGCATGCCGGTGAAGAACAGACACCCGGCCACGCATAGCCGAAACGCACGCCGCACGCGCCGCGCGCCCGCACAATCACCGCCATGTCCGTATTCCGGAAAGGATGGTCCCTGCTCGTTCACCCCGCGCCCCCCATCAGCCTGCAGGCGATCCGCTTGCCTTCATCGACCCCGGGCTGGTCGAAGGTCTGCACGTTATACAGCCGCCCCGCCATGGCCGTTTCCACTTCGAGCATGTAGAGCAGTTGGGCCACCACGTACGCGTTGACCCGCGGCAACACGATCCGCGACACGGGCCGCTGACTTGCCTTAAGGGCATCCATCGTGCCGCGCAACTCCGCAGCCATCAGCTTGTTCATGGTCTTGCCACGCAAATAGGCCGGTTCCTTGATGTTGGACAGCGACTGGGGTATTCGCACCGTCTTGTCGAATCGGCGCACCTCGATGATGTTGATGAGCTTATCGTTGGGCCCTTCGCGGTAGAGCTGCACCTGGGAATGCTGGTCCGTGGCACCCAGAGCCTTGATCGGCGTTTGCCCTACAAACACTTCCTCCCCATCGAGCCTGAACCGTTTGCCCAGGCTCTCCGCCCACAACTGGCGGTACCAGTCGGCCACATCGCGCAGCGCGTCCGAATACGGCATCATCACCGACAGGCCCTTGCCCTTCTCCGTATCGGCAAGGTACTGCACCGACGCGCGCAGGTAGGCCGGGTTCTCGGCCAAATCGGACTTCGAGCAGCGCGCGTCCATGGCGCGGCAGCCAGCGCGCATCGCCTCGAGGTCCATCCCAAGCATGGCCGCGGGAAACATGCCCACCGGCGAGAAGACCGAAAACCGCCCGCCCACGTTCAGCGGCACGGCGAATTCGGTCAGCCCGTAGGCCTCCGCGACGGGGTGCAACGGGTTGGGCTGAGCGTCTTCGGTAGGGTCACGACCATTTGCGTTGTCCGTTGTCCGTTGTCCGTTAGCTGATAGCTGGTAACTGGTAACTGATAACGGCGGATTGGTCGTCACGACCATGTGATCTTTCATCGCCCCCTCGCCCAGCTTCTTCTCGATAAAGGCAACGACGATCATCAACTGCGACATCGTCTCGGCCGTGCCGCCCGACTTGGATATCACGGTGTAAAGCGTCTTCTTGGGCGGGCACAGCCGCACCATTTGGTGAAACGTCACCGGGTCGATGTTGTCCATCACGAAGATACGGGGTGTGCCACCGCGTGCGCGACGGGTCATCATGTTGTAAAACGGCGGCTTCAAAGCCGTCACGAGGGCCCTTGTGCCCAAGGCCGACCCGCCGATGCCTAGAATCACCAGGTTGTCGTAGCTCATCGAGCCAAAATGCGCTGCGGCTTCTCCCACGGCCTCGAACGCGGCTCCATCCTTGTACAGGTCGTAAAAGCCATAGACGCCGTCCTCGCGTTCCTTGCTCAGAATCCTGTGCGCGGCCTCAACGCGCGGCTCGATGGCCTTCAACTCCCCCGGCGTGATCCCGTGGTCCTCCCCCACCGCCGCCGACCTCGCCCGGGCGATGTCGACCTGAATGTCCAGGTTCATCTTGAATCTCCCAGTATCCCTTAGTACCGCTCAACACAATTAAGATCACACAATGGGGCGGAGTATATCCCCAGCAC
>CAYRLQ010000322.1:0-4841 GCA_964425145.1 uncultured Nitrospiraceae bacterium | reverse complement strand
CGTTGTAGGCCGCGTCGATGGCGGGTTGGATGGTGGTGTAGGCGGTTCCCCACGACGTGCCGTCTTCGGCGCCGGTGTTGTCCTTATCGACGTACCATACCGTCGCGGCTGCGTTAAAACTCAGACACAGTAAGAGTATCGTGACAAGTGTCGGTACTTTCATGACGATACTCCTTCCTTTTGGAACTGTCCTTGCCAGTGTTTTGCTTCAACGCTTTGCGACACGCTTTGTTCCGCTCTTCCCAATAGGCGAGTTTCTCGTCGAAAGTCATGCCTTTTGTGCGTTCATATGTCTTCAAGGCCGCCTTGTGCATCATTTCGACACAATCAAAGGATTTCTTCTTTATGAAACAGCACCTCCAGTGGTGTATGAATCGCTATGGTCCCATATCCTTGTTCCAATCCGTTGGCCTTTCCGTGACAGAAACTAACCTAAGGGAAGTGGGCAGTTCTACCTTCAAACGAACCCAAGTCGATCACTTCCGGTCTAGGCTCGAGAGAGCAGGTGACGACTTCTCCCACATTGGCCCAGTTACTTGCACGGTCCAGTATCCAGCCGTCCGAAGTGACGGCCACACCGTCTGATTCCGCCAGGATTTTGTCTGGATTGTGGTCCAGTTCAATGTGCCAGTTCCAGCCGAATTTCTCCGCCTCCTCGTACAAGAGGGCCTTGAGCCGCCCACTGTTGCTGACCGGTGCATCGAAATACCAGTGGGCCATGGCAATGTTCAGTCGCTCGAGCGTACGGCCGAGCGCGTGGATGGCCCCCAACGTTTCCTCGACCTTGTGGTAGGACCCGTGGACGCTGGCCAAGTCACGGATACAGCCGTCCCGGCCTCGAAGGAGTATCCCGCCCGCCATAGCGCTTTCCACCGAGATCAGGATGTTGTACCCGTCTATGCGGAGCGTCTGCCCCGCGAGGCCATTGGTTTCGAGCACATGCGCTTGGCGGTACTCGAGGGACGCTTCGGAACAGGCCGCGCCCAGAACCCCGCGGCGCTGGCGCTGGTCCAGTTGGTAGTGGTCGCCGACAAGTTTCAGGGCGGATTTTTCGGAATATCCCCGTGAGAACAAAAACGAAAGGTCGGCCGCCGCCTCGCGCAAGATAGGAATCCACTTCTTGCTGAACAGTCTGGCGTCCTCCGGGTGTTTCCCCCGATGATGTTGTTTATGTGGCATACCGCGCGCTCCACCACTTCCTGTCCCGTGCACTCTGGTCGAGGAACCCCCAAAAAAGACGCGGCCACGGAGGGGGTACCGTGGCCGCTTCGGAAAACCCTGGGCCCAGGGCTAGTGGTTAACCTCCAAGGAGTGACAGTGCGCTTTGTGGCATGACGTTGGACTGAACAAGCGCTGCCAGGCCCCCTTGCAACAGGATTTGGTTCCGGGTCTGCTCCATGACCTCTCGGGCGAAATCCGCATCGCGGATCGCCGATTCCGCCGCTGCGCTGTTTTCGATGCCAATGCCGCGCTGCTCGATGGCCCGCTCGAAGCGGTTCTCTTGGGCGCCCAGCGATGCGCGGTTCTGGCTGACGCGTGCCGCGGCAGTATCGAGCGCCTCGATGGCATTGTTCGCCCCCTCTACCGTCCCGATGTCCAGCCCGGTGACCCCGAGGGTCTCAGTATTCGACTCGTTGATGTTCATTGTCATGCCGCTTTCAGTGCCGAGCTCGACGTTTTCAGCCTCGCCGCTCAGCAACGCCATCTCGTTGAATTGCGTTTCCTCACCCACAACATTAATCTGCTCGAGAAGCTGTTGGGCTTCCTGGTTCAAGGCCTGGCGATCCTCCTCGCTGAGGGTCCCGTTGGCGGCTTGCACGGCCAACTCGCGAATGCGCCCTACGGCTTCCTGCTGGACGCCCAGCCCGCCCTCGGCCGTCTGGATTGCGTTGATGCCGGTCTGCAGGGAATTGCGTTCCTGCGTGTACTGGCGGATGCGCGTCTGAAACCGCTCGGCAATGGCCAGACCTGCCGCGTCGTCCGCGGCGCGATTGATGCGCAAGCCTGTGGCCAGGCGATTCAGCGCTACATTCAAACCGCGCGTGGTTTGCCCCATCTGCCGCGCGGCGTTCATTGCCGAAAGATTCGTGTTAACCCGAAGCCCCATTAAGATACCCTCCTTTCGCAGCGGCTCCACTCATGCCACTTCGCACTTCTTAACCCTTGCTAGTATACCACAATTCGGAAAAACTTGCCAACCTCTTTTTTCGTGCCCGATTACGTATAACTAGCGCAGGGCGCGGCGCTGAGGCGCGATCTCGCGGCGGAACCGACGGACGGCGCGGATGTGTTCCGAGCTGGTGCTGCTGAAAGTGTGTGTTTTGCCGTCGGCGTTGGAGACGAAATAGAGGTAGTCCACCTCGGCAGGATGCATGGCGGCGCGGAGGGAGGCGAGGCCGGGACTCGAGATAGGTCCCGGCGGCAGGCCGAGATACAGATAGCTGTTGTAAGGCGAATCAACCTCTCTGTCCTCGTAGAGGATGCGCTGGCCGTATTTGCCAAGGGCGTATTGGATGGTGCAGTCCATTTGGAGCGCCATGTCCTTGTTGAGGCGGTTGTAGATAACGGCGGCGATTTGGGGCCGTTCCTCATCAACGCGGGCCTCCTCCTCGACCAGCGAAGCGACGGTCACAATCTCCTTTATGTCGCGTTGCGCGGCCCCTGGGATTTCCTCGAGCAATGCGGCGTATTCCTTCTCGAACTGGGCCGCCATGCGCTCGATCACGTCGCGCTCACTGGGCTTTTGGTCAAAAAAGTAGGTACTGGGCGCCAGAAAACCCTCGAGCGTCGGCGCCTCGATGCCCAGGCGCTTTATCAGGGTCGGATCGGACGCGCCTTCGATAAAGACCTCGGGATTGTCAAAAAGTTCCGATGCCTGGGCGATAGTCAAGCCTTCGGGGACGGTCACCTTCAACTCGTCGGGGATTTCGGTCGGCTCGAGCGGCCGGCTGGGCCCCTCCTGCAGGAGATGGAGCAGTTCCATCGGCGAAAGGCCGCGAGACAGCGCATACGGGCCATATTTAATCGCGCCGCCGGACTTGTCCAGGCGCATCGCGACCCGAAAAAACGCTTCATGCTCGACGAGGCCCTCACGGGCGAGAATCACCCCCACTTCCTTCCCCGTAGCACCTCCGGGGATTGTAACCTCCACAGGTTCGCCGGGCGTGCCGGGCCGCGTCACCTGCTGATACACCATGAATAGAACGAGTACCGCCGCCACGCACATGAGGGCCAGAAATATACCCATGAACAGGAAAAGCTTGAACAGTAACAGCCACCCAAGTCGCCCTTGGGGCGTCGAATTCGGGGCATCTTTCATCTCGGGTGTTTCCGCGTTTTTTGCCTCGCCCGGCGGTCGAGGTAGGTTTGAAGAATGTGCTGAGCGGCCACTTTGTCGATGACCTTCTTGCGGACCTTCCGGCTGACGTTCGCGGCGATGAGCGCGCGCTTAGCGGCGGCAGTGGAAAACCGCTCGTCCTGTGTGACGATTTCAAGGCCGAGAGCCCCGCGCAACCGCTCAATGAAGGCGAGCACCTTCTCGGCCTGGGGGCCGGGCACGCCGTTTTGGTTAAGCGGCATTCCTACGACGATGCGTACCGCGCCGGTTGCCTCGACTATGGCGCCGATCGCCTCGATGTCGCGTTCGGGCGAGGTGCATCGGATAACTTCGCGGGGCTGGGCAATGATGCCCAGAGGATCGCTGATGGCCACGCCTATGCGGACCTCGCCAACATCGAGTCCAAGAATGCGCCCTGTATCCCCCATGGCCGTTTATCCTAGTCCAGTGTGTATTCTGGGGACAGTATACTTAATTCAGTCGTTCTTGGTCTTTGGTCCTGGTTTTCGCTTCCTACTGAATTAAGTATACTGTCCCCAGAATACCGACGCCAACTCAATCCGGTCTATCCTGTCAAGAAAGAACAAGCGCGTGATTAGCGTGCCGCTTTATCATGGGCGATTCAACTCGGTATCGTCTTGTATCCCAAGCAGTTATGAGCCGCCCTGGACACTTTGGTTGCACAGATTCTTGTGAGCAACCCACAATTGTCTGGCCGAGGACGCCGCCTCTCCATCTTAAGTTTACATGAATATACGACTTCAGACTAGGATTCAGGGACTTTCGACTACTGGGCCTGTACTAGGAGTAATTGCATAAGCAGTAAAGCCCAGATACCGCGAGGCCTGTTCCTCGATATAACTGGTAAAGTCCACGCTGACCATGCGTTCGGCCTTGGAACTGGCGTGGTAAAGCAGGCCTTTGCCGGCCTCATCACGAATGAGAAGGCCGCAATGCAACGCGAACAGCCAGTCAATCTTGCCAATGAACACGATCAGGGCGGGATTGGGCAGTCGCTTCGACGCGTGCGCCGCATCGGCAGTAGCCACATAGGCCAATTCAACGACTTGGTCGGGCGTGTCTTGTCCCAACTCCGGCGCATTCGCCCTCGTGAAGAAGTCCTTTCGGCTGATGGTCCGCGAGATAGTGGCAATCGGGACTGCGAGTTCCTTGGTGACGTCCCGGCAGAGGGTGTTGTTGGCTGTCCAGTCCGCTATCATGAAGTGGTTTCGGCACTCGAAGCTGATTTCTCCGCCACGGTATCGGATGTATTGCAGCGTATCGAACGCAGCCTTGTAGGAGTCTGACATCGCCAAGGCGAGGGTCTGCTCGACGAATGTCACGCAGTCCACACGAGTCAGGTCCATCAATGGGTCCTGGTCATGTTTCCCTGCCTGGCCCTCGCCGAGGGGGCTGTCGGCGTAAGGCGTCCCGAGACTGCGCTTGGCCACATCCACCACCCGCGCGCCCAGGTCCGGCTGGCGTGCTTGCAATTGGGCGAGAT
>CAYRLQ010000321.1:0-4843 GCA_964425145.1 uncultured Nitrospiraceae bacterium | reverse complement strand
GTGCCATGTTTCTTTCAACGCAGAGGCGCGGAGAGCGCAGAGGAACGCAGAGTGTCTGAACTCAAAATCTAAATTCCTGCGAGATTCCGGACAAGAATCCAAGAGGGCGAACTAAAAATGTAGGACTCCATTTCGCAAGTTGGGTTAGGTATTCTTGGACATGATTCACAAGATCTACGTGATTCATCCATTGAATCCTGTCAAAAAAGGTCTCTACTCCTGCGTGACGAGGCGGGGGTCGGACGGTATTCATGCATCGCGCGCCATATCAGGACGGTGAGGAGTCGACGAGGACAGGCGCCTTCGTGCGGCCGAAGACCAGGACCAAAGAGGACGAAGAAGACGAAGTGAGTATGGTGTGCGCGCAATTCAATTCACACGGTGTCAGCAGTTTCATAGTGAAGTACGATGAGGCATTGTGCCTCAATGGCGGCATGGGCGTACATACGGCCTGAGTCGTCGGAGAACTCGATTTCGAAAACGCCCGGGGCGAGTTCCTCCACTACTGTGCCCACTTGGCCGCGAACCAACCCTTTTTCCCGCAAGTCGTCAGTCAAGGCGACGACATCCAGTAAGCGAATCTGGTTTTTCATGTCCGTTACTCCAACGTCATAGTACGAAACAGGTGGTCAGCCGCGGGAAGTCCTCCCCGTTTCGTACGATCCAGACACTTCGTATCGTGGCCGCGCCCGCAGGCGTGCTCCATCGGAAGTCTACCACATATCGGGTGCCATAGGGATCCTTCTCACCAGGCGTGGCCGGCGAGTTCAGGGCGGCCTCCAAGAGCGCATCACGCAAGAGTTCCGCCTGGCCGGCGCGTATCCCGAGCGCAGTTTCAAAGACGTGCGCCTTATGCTTCCCACGAGGGTGAGACGGATTCAAGCAATACTCCCGGAGCTTCCTGATATCGGCGACGGCGCGTTCCGCATGCGGTAGTCGCATCAGGTCACACCCTCCACAATCCCGATCTCCTCATCCGATGCGGCGATTTGCCGCTGAAACACGCTCCGCTGATGCGTCGTCTTCGCCGCCTGCACCCGCTTGTGCAGGTGAAACATCCGCTACGAGGGAGACGGCTTCATCCTGCCCGGTTTCATCCGTAGTCCACCTACATCAGACTATACACAGCGCACAGAGGGTTCATCTCGCCTTTAAGCACAGTGTATGGCACGAAAACAGAGGGTGCGCCCAGCGCCTTTCCCCCAAGCTGATGCTCGTCGAAGTCTATGGAAATGCCATGTTGGTGAACATTGAAGGTGTTGTAATTCTCCGGGGAAGGCGCGGCTCCCTGCAGCAGAGTCTCGAATGGCTCGGATACATCAAAGTAACTGCAGAGCTCTCGAACGCAGAACTCTGAGAGAAGCTGGAGTCCTCGGTAGTGGTCCGTGAAAACGCAGTAGGGGTCAACCAGGAATACCTCTGGGGCAAGCTGGAAGGTGAGTGAGCGGAAATGCGTGTTGGAGTAAGCACCTCCGGTGTACGAAGTGAATACGTGGCGCAAGCTGAGTATCTGTGGTTTCATGATTGCCACGTCAAATGAGCCGGAGAACGTGCAGTGTGGTAGGTATGCCGAGTCCCGTCCAAAGCGTGCAATCACTTCGCATAACGGTGCATTACGAAAACGCAGCACTTCCTCAAACACAAGCCCACGGACTATGGCGTTGACCTCACGAGCTTTGTTTCGTGGAAGAAGCTCAAAATTGGGATACTCGACACCAATACTATAAGTGGGTGGTTCTTTGCCTTCCTCGTTCAGAGTAGTCGTCTTCCAGCCCCCCTTATGAGGCTCAGAAGTGACCTCGACCTCTGACTGAAACCTGAACTGAGCAGCGAGTCTCGCCTTGTAAACGTGCAGGGATTTCCTGTCGATCTTGCCGCTCTCCACCAATTTGTGGCAATTGGGGCACAGGGCAATGAGGTTCTCCAATCGGTGCTCTTTACATCGAGACCACGGCTCGATATGGTGCACCTCAACATCCGTGTGGCGGCACGTGTGAATTGCGCAGCGGTGCCCGGCTTCAAGAAGAACTTGTCGCCGCATTTCTGCGGGTATGGCACGACGCTCGTTCATCCGGCCTCACTCCTCGTTGACACACAAAGCGCATCACGGCCGCACCAATTTCATTTCTTCACCGAGTCCTCGACGATGGCGATCTATTCCTCGCTTAGGCCGTACAACTCATAGACCAATTGGTCGATTTCCTCATCCGTCGCGGCGATTTGCCGCTGAAACACGCCCCGCTCATGCCCCGTCTTTCCCGCTTGCACCCGCCTGTGCATATGCAGCATCCGCTGCACCAACTCAGGCATCAGTGGCAACAGCAGCACAGTTGAAGTATGACGGCAACAAGAACAAGCACCCAACCGACCATAGCACCGTAAGCCAAGTACTTCTCGATCTTCATCATGCCCCCTTTGGCCCTTTTCCCCGAACTCGGAAAGCAGTCCCCGCTCCACTCGAATTTAACTTTTCTTCGTTTCCTGTCAGGGATAGGCTTGATGCAGACGCCACCGAGACTTGTGCCAGGCGTCGTTCCTTTATCACTGAATACGACCGACTCAGTCGTGAAGTAAGCCAACGGAATGCCGTACTTGCCGAGACGAACCTCGATGTTTCGCAGATGACGCCGCGTGAACTCCATGTAGTCGCAAGTGCGTCTCTGCTGAGCGAGCCATGCAAGCGCGCACAGCCCGCCTGCGACGCTCGCACCGATCGCAAGCACAGCTTGGGCGATACGCGGATCACTCTGATCCAAGCACTTGAACACAATAACGAAAAGACCCCCCTGAAGAACAGGTAAGAAGATCTGAACTCGTTTGAAGTAGACGTCGTTCTGGACCTTGTAGACCTGGAGAACTTGGCCGTAGACCTGCAACAACAGACTGTCTTCTCCTGGTTCCTGGTCGTCTCTAGGTTCCATGGGTTGGTTCCTTCATACTGACGGTTCCTCGACGATAGCGATTTCCTCATCGGTGAGTTCGTACAGTTCGTACACAAGTTGGTCGATTTCGTCATCGGTCGCGGCGATTTGCCGCTGAAACACGCCACGCTCATGCTCCGTCTTCGCCGCCTGCACCCGCTTGTGCAAATCAAGCATCCGCTCAACGAGCGAGACCATCTGAGATTAAATGGGGACAGTCAGCGTTTATGCTGCGCCCGGTCTAGGTTTCTTCCTCGGTAAGTGGCAATTGTTCTTTCGCTTTGGTGGCTTGTTTGGGGGCCTTTTTGAATGTGACGTTTGCGCCGGTGGCGGGGGGCATGTCGATTTTGTTGCCCGCGAGTAGTTCGGTGACGGTGAGGAGTTGGATGCGGGGGTGCTTGCCCCAGGGGGATTGGTAGAAGCCTGCGTCGGCGGCCTCGGCGCGCATGGGCTTGGTGTTCGGGTGCATGCTGATGAGGACGCCGATCTGGGCGTTCTCGCGGTCGACGACATGGCACAAGTCGCGGACGTGCGCGACGTTGGTGTTGCCGGCCTTGACGGAGAAGATGATCTGTTTGGTCTTGCGTGTCTCGGGGTCGTCGTGGAAATACAGCCGCCCATCGATGCCCTTGTCCGCCCCCTTCTTCTGCTCGACTGGCCGCGCACCAACAAGCCCCAGCGCCCACCACTGGAACTGGTACGGGTCTTGTTCCGCCAATACCCGCGCATCGGGCACCGACGTGGGCTCCCCGATCACCTCGTACGTGTCGTTGATCTCCTCGCCGTAGGTGTCCTGCAACCGATGCCGGATCAGGTTGATGGCCAAATGCGTGATGTCGATGCCGATCCAGCGGCGTCCGAGCTTCTGGGCCGCGTCGATGGTGGTCCCGCAACCGCAGAACGGGTCGAGGACCAACTGGCCTTCGTTGCTACTCGCCTTGATGATCCGTTCGAGAAGTGCGACCGGTTTCTGGGTCGGATAGCCGAGACGCTCGACGGACTGGGACGCAATCATCGCTATGTCGTCCCAAAGATTCTGAACTGGCTTTCCCTTCACTTCGTCAAGAAACCGTTTCCGCTGGATCCTCCCTTTTGGGCTCTTCGGAAAATGCAGCCTACCTTCTCTGTCCCACTGCTCCATCTTCTCCCGTGAGATCGCCCAGCCGTTTGCGGGCGGCTTGTACCCTTTGTATTCGTAAATCAAGTTCGGCCGGCGTGCAGGATTTGCGAGGTCTGCGATGCGATACTTTCGCCCGCTCTCGTCTACATACTTGAACGTCTTCTCAAGATATTGGCGGTAAGAAGGATCATCAAAACTATACTGAGGCACGAGCTTCTGCTCTTCTGACCTTGCATAGAACATGAGCATATCCGTGCAGTTTCCGAACTTATTGGACGCATGCACAGTGCTGAACGCCCCATACCTGCGCTTCCAGACTATCTCATTTCTGAAGTTCTGCGCGCCGAAGACCGCATCCATTAACAACTTCAGGTAATGGCTGGCGGTTGGGTCGCAGTGGAGGTAGATAGAGCCGGTGGACTTCAGGACTCGCTGCAGTTCCTGGAGGCGGGGGGCCATCATGGAGAGGTAGGCGAGCATGTCGGATTCGCCGACGAGTTTGCGGAAGGCCTGGAGCGCTTCGGAGAGGCGGCCACCGGCTTCGACAGTCTCCTCGTATGCGCGCACGGCGTTTTCGTCCCAGCGCCAGGTGTCCTCGAAGGCCTTGATTTGGGCGGCGGCCTGAGCGCCGTCGTGTTCCTTGAATAGGACGTTATAGCTGGCGTTGGAGTTGAACGGGGGATCGAGGTAGACGAGGTCGACGGACTCGTCCTGGACGTGTTCACGCAAGACGAAGAGGTTGTCGCCGAAGTAGAGGCGGTTCATGTCTGTCATAATGTGGGTATTGTGTGCGATCTCGTTA
>CAYRLQ010000320.1:4518-4846 GCA_964425145.1 uncultured Nitrospiraceae bacterium | reverse complement strand
GGCGACGCCGCGGTCGTGTTCAAGCGCACGGACAAACGGACCGGCGAGGCGTCCTACATCTACCACGGCAACGATGGCACCTCGATGCCATGGAATGATACGGCGCAGTTGAACTTCCTGCTGCCTGAGGTGCGCGAGGCAGTGATCCAGACCATTCTACATGTGGCGCGCAAGTTTCCCATCATTCGGTTCGACGCCGCCATGACGCTGGCTAAGAGACATTTCCAGCGACTTTGGTTCCCGCAGCCCGGTGATGCGGGCGCCATCCCGTCGCGCGCGGAACACGCGATGGCACGCGCCGAATTCGACCAGGCCTTTCCGGAGGAAT
>CAYRLQ010000320.1:0-4508 GCA_964425145.1 uncultured Nitrospiraceae bacterium | reverse complement strand
TTCTGGCGCGAACTCGTCAACCGCGTTACGCGAGAAGCACCCGATACGCTCTTGCTCGCTGAAGCGTTTTGGTTGATGGAAGGGTACTTCGTTCGGACCCTGGGCATGCACAGGGTCTACAACAGCGCGTTCATGAACATGCTCGAGATGGAGGAGAACTCGAAGTACCGCCAGACCGTCAAGAACGTCCTCGAATTCAGCCCCGCGGTGCTCGAGCGCTTTGTCAACTTCATGAACAACCCCGACGAGCGCACCGCCGTCGAGCAATTCGGCAAAGGGGACAAGTATTACGGCGTCGCGGTGCTCATGGTCACCATGCCCGGCCTGCCCATGTTCGGCCATGGCCAAATTGAGGGACTCACCGAGAAATACGGGATGGAGTACCGCAAAGCGTATCGGGATGAGCAGGTCGACGAGCACATGGTCCACTGGCACGAGACCGAGATTTTCCCGCTCATGCGCAAGCGCCATCTGTTCAGCGGCGCGAAGAACTTCGCCCTGTACGATTTCACCGTCCCCGATGGCTGGGTCGACGAGAACGTCTTCGCTTACTCGAACCGTTGCGACGGCGAGCGCACCCTTATCCTCTACAACAATGCGTACAATACGACGACCGGGCACATCCACACCTCGACCGCCATCAACACCGGCGACGCGGAGGCGAAAACGCTCGTGCGCAAGACGCTTGCCGAAGCGCTGGCCCTCACCTCCGCGGATAATCGCTATTACGTGTTCCGCGACCACAGAACCGGCCTCGAGTATCTCCGCAACGCCCGAAAACTGGCCGAAGATGGCCTCCACATTCAACTGTCTGCGTACCAATACTGCGCGTTTCTCGACTTCCGCGAGATTGAAGACCTCGATGGCCTCTGGGGCCGACTCGATGCCACACTCGCGGGCAATGGGGTACCCAGCGTCGACGATGCCTACCAGGAATTGGTCTACGCCGCCGTGCTGGAGCCCTTCCGCGCGCTGATGAACGCCGAGACGCTCCGTACCCTTGCTGAGGGCCCGGACCCTGATGCGTGGGCCGGGATCGAAAAGGCTCTTGGCACATTCATCGAGGCCGCGGCCGGCGCCACCGGCGTCGAGGTGGACACGCGTAAGGCCATACAGGCCGTCCACTCAGACCTAGATGCCCTGGGCCAGTTTCGAAGGCGGCTCACCAAGGCGCCCGTGGCACCGCCCATCGTCGACTACCTCCTCGAGCGCGTGCCCGACGAGGACGACACTCGGCTTTCCTTCTGGCGCGTCGCGGTCGCCCGGGCCGTGTTTTACCGGCTCGGCAAAGTGCTCCCGATTGTCGACTCGCCGAGCCCTGAGCGCAAGGGTATCCCTGGCCAATTGCTGCAGAGGATCACGGTTCAGGCCTTCATTGACCTGGGCGCCGACGACTGGAGTGCGAACATGGACACGCGGTTGGTCAAGCTGCTGATCGACTACCCTGCGCTGGTTTCCGGTTCCACCCGAGCCATACGGGCCGCCGCGCTCAAGAGGCTGTTCGATGACCCCAACGCGCAACAGTACCTCCAGGTCAACCGATATAAAGGCATTTTATGGTTACGTAAGGAGCCGATGGAATCACTTATTTACCGGCTGTTTTTCACGACCGTCGTGGACCTGGTCGGCAAGCCCGGTTTTAAGCACGAGGTCATCGCCGGCCTGTTCGCCAACGCTCAAGCCGTCCTCGAGACCGTCGAATCCGCCAGCTACCAGGTCGAGGCGATCCTCGAACCGCTTGGTTAGGATCATAGCCGCACAACTCCAACTTGTCGCTCTTACCCGAAGTACAGCTCAACGCAAACAAGGTTACACATGCACAGTCCGTGGGTGCCACGCTCGAATTCCGATTTGAGCGTGCTCTCGCCCCCGGCCGTGTCGTGACAAGAGCACGACGTGAGCGCCCCAAACACGCTCAAGCTGTCGCTTGAGCGTGGCACCCCTCCTTGTTGTTTGTGTACCCCTATTTGTGCTGAGCAGTACTAAGAACGACACCCGCCGTTGATAGTTGTCAGTTGTCCGTAGTCAGTACGGCTGCTGATAACTGCCGAACGTGCTCGGGCTACTCCTCGGGTTCGGGAAGCGTAGCCTCTACATCGGGTAATGCGTCCTGTTCGGGGTATTGCCCGGAGGAATTCGCCTGAACCGGCCCCGAGGCGTCCGCGGGGGACACCTCGAGAGGCTCCGGATGAGCCGCCTCGTCAGGTTCGAGCAGGGCCGGCTCCTCGGGTTCAGGCGGGGTCGCCTCGTCGGGTTCGAGCGGGGCTGGCTCCTCAGGTTCGGGCGGGGCCTGGTAAGGCTGGGGTGAAACCCCTTCGATAGTCACGTTATTAGCTGCCGAGAGGCGCGTGGCCAGTTTCGTCAGCGCTTCGGTGGTATCGAATAGCTGTTCCCGGACGCTATCTAGTCCAACGCCCACCACGCGGCTGGTCTGGCGTGTAAGGTCGAAAGCGGAATAGACCTCGCTGATCCGGTTTTCGAGTTCATCGGCCTGGGCCGCGGATTCGTGCCGGAGCGTCTCCACCTGGCGGGCCTGCGCTTCGAGGTCCTCGCGGAGCTTCGCGGCCTCGAGTTCCAAGGCGCTCTTGGCGGCCGTAGTCTCATCTAAGGCCGCCTGCCGGTCATCGCGTTCGGCCTTAGCGCGTTCGAGCAGCCCGGTCAGTTCGTCGTTTTTCGCCTGTGTCGCATCGCGGACTTCCGTGATGCGCTGGAGCTCGGCCTGGGTAGCCTCGAGCGTGGCGTTGAGCTCGTCTTGCTTGGCCATGGCCTCATCGCGGCCTTCAGTAGCGCGATGGCTCTCGGTCTTCGCCAACGCTAACTCGGTCTCGAGAGATTCTCGGGTTTGCGTAAATTCCTGGCGCCGCTTGGCCAAGTCTGCGCGAGCCGCCTCGGCCTCAGCCCGGGCCACATCGCGTTGGGCCTGGGCTTCTTCAAGCTCCTCGGCGCTGGCACGGGCAAGGTTTTGTTGCTCGATCAGGGCTTCAAGGTCGCGGATTTCCTCGCGGTGCTTCCGCTCGGCTTCGGCCAGCTTGGTGCGGCTCGACTCGACTTGCGCAAGCAACGTCTCAGCGCGTCGCACTAACTCGTTCGCCTCCTGGCGTGCCACAGCGCCTTCGCTCCGGGCCGCGTCCAGTTCTTCTTGCAAGTGCTCGACCTGCGCTTCCAGGGCGGCCTTTTCCGAGAGAAGAGGGTCGATCTGCGCAGCCTTATCCGCGGAGGCCTGGGACTCGGCCTCGAGCACCAGCACGCGCTGGCGCAGCCCTTCGAGTTCACTCTCGACGCTGGACTTCTCCGCGAGCGCCGCCTCGAGCCTGGCGGCCTTGCCCTGCACCGTTTTCCATTCGGCCTCGAGCGCCGCAACCTGATCACGCAGTTCTTCGCGGTCGTTTTCGACCGAGGTCTTTTCCGAGACGGCCACCTCGAGCGCGGCCTTGAGCTTGGCGGCCTTGCCCTGGGCCGTTTTCCATTCGGCCTCGAGCGCGGCTACCTGGTAACGTAATTCGGAGGTCTCCCGATCGGCGGCGGCCTTCGCCTCGCGTAACGCTTCGACCTCCCCAAGCTCTTCCCTGCGCCCTTTACCCTCGGCCTCAAGTCCCTCGAGTTCGCCGCCCACTGCGGCCTCTTTCTCAACGGCGGCCTTGAACTTTCCAGCACCTCTCTCGCTTTCTTCACTCATTGCCCATAGTTCGTCGTGGTTGGACTCCACGTCAAGCACCTCGTGCGCCGGCTCGGCAACAGTTGCCGGGGGTATGGACAAAAACTCGACGATCTGTCCGTTCTCGATGACTTCACGGAGACCTTCGGTGAGGTTTTTGAGACGCCCAGGATGGACACTGCTGGCGAGGACCACATAGTGGTGGTTATCCAGAAATAGGCGGACGACGGCTTCGAGTTGCACGACGAGCTCGGTGAACTGTTCCAACTGGTCGACAAGGAGGACGGCGGACTGGGCCCGTTCCACCGGGCTCGGGTCGTCGATCAAGGCGATCACCTGCTCGGGAAAATCCTGGGCGGTCACGTAAGCTAGGCCGGTTTTGGCAGAACCGGCGCGGACCCGATTGACGATGGAATAGAGCAGGTGTGTCTTGCCGCAGGCCTCATGGCCCAATAACAGCACGGGCAAGGGCGATACCCGTTCCAGACTGGCCACCGCGCGGCAAACCTCGTAGGCCCGTCGATTGGCGTCGTCCGCCTCAAAGGTGACGAAACTGTATCGTTTCATACGGAGACTCCCTGCCACAACGCGGCCCGATTCCTTGGATTTTAGCCTGTAAAGGGCACAGTGTCAACTTTCGAGTCACGTGGCGCATAGTAAGCACCGGCGGCCATTCGTCTAGACCTTTTGAGCGAATACGAGGGGTCTCTTTTCAGGGATGACTGACTAAGCGAGATTCGCTCAGAATGACCCAAAGGAGAAAACACAATGGCGGGCAAAAAAACGAATGGGTCTCGTGCTTGGGTTGGTGTTGATATGTGTTCTGACCGATGCGGCGCTGAGTCAGACCGTG
>CAYRLQ010000319.1:0-4853 GCA_964425145.1 uncultured Nitrospiraceae bacterium | reverse complement strand
TAGCTCCTTGACCTTTCGCTTTACTTCGACTTTCTTTTCGGCAAAATTCAAAACCGAGCTTACCGGTTTTCCTGTAGCAACAAGGTAATTGACCAATTGTATCTTCGGCCGCAAATTCTCCAACCACTTCGACATCGTAACGAACGGTAATAGACTTCCGGGATTCCGCCTTGAGTCCCTGTTTACGCAGTTCAATCATTAGGCATTTCTCATAGACAGACTCCAAGAATCCAAATCCCATCTTGTTATGGACACGGTAGGCACGGCCTATGATTGTTTCAGTTAACTCCTAACTCCTTGTGCTGCATCATCGATACTTGCTTCAGGTTGTGATTTACTGGATGTTCCCTCGACACAAGTTATCCTGTCAAAAAGACTCCTTATCTTTGCATACGTTAGCGCATTTATGAATAAGTGTACTTAGAAGTACAGGTACACGATGACGTGCGGCAGCATCGCGATAACCGTCCAGAGGCGCAGGTCATACCAGAAGCGTTTGCCGGGCGCGTCCAGGTTGACATATTCCTTCTTCAACGAGTAGACCCAGAGCATCGTACCGACGAACAGTGCCAAGGTGACGATCCGCGCCCAAGGCATGTAGAACGAACTTAGCCAGTCATTGATGGGGCTGAAGACCGGATCGAAGATGGGAAAGAAGATTCGTGTGATTGTTTCTTGCATCATGAGACCCTCTTTTGAAGAACCCGTTGAATTTCGCCATCTTGCATTACCTGTCCCCAAACGAGTCCGCGGATTTTCTCATCGGGTTCGGACGGGGTCAGGAGGCTGACCACCACCGTAACCACCAATGAGAACACGAACGACCACCACGCCACGAACAGGAACGGATCATCTGATGGGAACAGGCCTTTGGTATTGTAAAGGACAAACGTGAATCCGACACCGAGCACGAGGCCCGCCAGGCCACCCCAGCGCGTGGTCCTGCGCCAACACACGCCCAGCAGCAAAATCGCCAGCGTCGGTCCCTGGAAGAACGACAGAAGTGTCTGAATAAAGACGTATATGCTTTCCTGTGCCCCAATCCACGGGGCCAGGATACCGGCCAGGACGATGAACCCAAAGGTAAAGAACCGGCCGACGACCAACGCCTGATGCCCATCGAGTACTTTGCCTGTGAAGAGCTGTCTGAGCCGGCCGAAGATATCGGTGGTCCAGATAGTGCTGGCCGAGTTGAGTGCTGAGTCGACGCTCGAGATAAGCGCCGCGAACAACGCGACGAACATGAGCCCCCTCAGGCCCGGCGGAAGGAGCAGCCGAATCATCGCCGGCACGGCCCTGTCGCCTTCCTCGAGACCTGGCACGAGGACCAACGCCGCCAGGCCTGGTATAGCCACCATCAGCGGGATGAACGATTTCAGGAACCCACCAAAGAGCATACCGCTCTTGGCGTCCCATTCGGACCGCGCGCCCAGCGTGCGCTGGACCACGGCCTGATTGCCGCTCATGTATGCGATGGCCAACACGATGCCCAGGCCGAACACAATGCCCGTCCATGGATAGGGCAAATCGGTGTTGTGCGGCAGTAGAATCGTCAGGTGTTCGCTGTGCCCCGCCGCAGTAAGTTTGTCGCACATCGCGCCCCAACCGCCGATCTCCCACATGCTCAAGACCAGCAGCGCGATGCCGCCCACGAACATGATAATCAGCTGGACCACGTCGACCATCACTACCGCGGACAGGCCGCCTGTAAACGTGTAGACGCCCGTGATGAACACCATCAGCCAGACAGTGAAATACTTGTTCCACCCCAGCACGGTGTACACCAGTTTGTCGACCGTAACCCACAGCATCAGCGACAGCATCGTGAATAGAAACACGCCCCAGATGGAGCCGTGGATCACCTGCACAGCCATATTGTAACGGCGCCCCAGGAACTCGGGAATCGTAAACACGCCCGAGCGCCAATAGTACGGCACGAAGATAAGCGCGGCAAATACCATCGCCGGCATCGACCCAATCCAGTCGAAGTTAGCCACCGCGATGCCGTGCATATAGGCCGAACCGGCCACGCCGACAAAGTCCATCGCGCCGATATCGCTCACTACGATCGACATGCCGATGGCCCAGAATGGCAGCGCCTTGCCCGCCACGAAGAAATCGCCTGCATTCCTGACATACCTTCCAAAAAACGTGCCCAGCGCGAACACGCCCACCATGTACATCACGACGATCGTGACGTCGATTCCGGTCAAACTCGTCGATACGTCTCGTACTGCTTCCATTCAAGCGCTCCCACGTGCCGTATGACAAAAATATAGATGAGGAGTCACTCCAGGCTCCCATTTCGACCAGAGTATGACAGAATAGTCCGGAATCTTCAACAGGTCGCTAGGATCAGAGACGGCGCCTGTAGCCCATCAAACAGTCCCGATTGCCATTTTCAACAAGGATAGACAAGATAGACAGGATGTTTTTATACCATCCTGAATATCCTGGCAATCCTTGTTTCTTCCCATTTTCGTGTGTAGGCGATTCCTCGCTATTCGGCGTTGATGCACTCCGGCTTCCGTGGTAAAATTCGGCTGCCGGGGGTTAGTGCAAAAGCGCGAAGAAAGGGCGGCATGGCTGAGGCGCAGACGATCGTCGAACCGCAAACCGGGGCGCTGCTTATTCCCATTCCGGTGCGCAGTTTGCGCGTTGATACCATGACAGATTTTGACCTGTACCTGCCCTCGAAGAAGGCTCAGGCCCCGGTGCTCTACCGCCACAAGAACCTCCCGTTTACCGAACAGACCTGCCAACGGCTGCGGGATAGCCAGGTCGAAGTGTTGTACGTTGATTCTCGCCAGAAGGATACATATCACCGATATCTCGAACGGCACTTAGGCCCCTTGCTCGCCGACCCGAACGTTGATTTACAAACGAAGTCTACAGTCCTGTACACCTCCGCGCGCGGTCTGGTCAAGGACGTGCTCGAGGACCCGCGATCGGGCGACGTGATCGAGCGCAGCGAGGAATTTGTGCAGCACACCACTGAATACATGTTCTCGGAGAAGTCCGCCTTGGAAGGCCTGATGAAGGTCACCTCATTTGATTACTACACGTATACGCACAGTGTCAACGTCTTTGTGTTCGGCGTGTCCCTGGCGCAGCGCACGGGTATCGACTTGGCCACGATGAGGCGGTACGGAATGGGGGCGCTGCTGCACGATATCGGCAAGAACGATATTGCCCCGGCGATCATCAACTGCAAGGGGAAACTTTCCGACGAGCAGTGGCAAGCGATGAAAATGCACCCGGTGTACGGGTGCGATATTCTTCGGGCGCAGGGAGTGAGGGACGAGATAGTGCTCGATGTGACCCGACATCACCATGAGAAGCTGAACGGAAACGGCTACCCGGATGGACTAAGGGGTAGGGCAATCTCGCGGTTCGCGCGCTGTACCACCGTCGCTGATGTCTTCGACGCGCTCACCACGCAGCGGTCGTATAAGAATGCGCTGAATTCCTATCCGGCACTGAAGCTGATAAAAGAGGAAATGACCGATGAGGTGGACCGGGAACTGTTCCACGCATTTGTGCTCATGATCGGCAACCCTTCGGGGTAGCGGATGCGTATTCGGCACCATCCGTTGCGGGTATGCCGGGATGTGCAGATTCAACGCGGCATCGTTGATAGCATTCGCTTTTTCCAAAGAAGAAACTCACTCAAAGACGCCAAGACGCCAATAGATCGAGGAACTTTGCGAGCTTTGCGCCTTTGCGTGAGACTCTTCCGGTCTTCGCCCCTCCCGCCCCTCCATGGGAACTCTAGGATTGTAATCTTGATTACAATTATATGTAAATGTGTTGACTCGGAGAGGGTTTGTGTGGTACAAGATGTAGTAAATGGGGTTGCGGCAAGTTTGTGAATGGGGCCGGCATGGGCGAGGCGCTAACGATCGTCGAAGGGTACAATGGGATTTCGTACATTCCGATCCCGATAACCAATCTCCGCGTAGATACCGTCACGGATTTCGACCTCTATCTGCATCCAAAGCGGGATGAAATCCCGGTGCTCTACCGCCACAAGAACCTTCCCTTCACGGAACAGCTCCTCGAACGGCTCCGCCAAAGCAAGGTCAAGGTCCTTTACGTGGACTCGCGCCAGGAGAATGCCTATCGCCGCTATATCGAGCGGCATCTGGGCTCCCTCCTGGCCGATCCAAAGGTCGATTTACAGACCAAGTCGACTGTGCTGTACACCTCCGCGCGCGGTCTGGTCAAGGACGTGCTCGAGGACCCGCGATCGGGCGACGTGATCGGGCGCAGCACCGAATTCGTCGAGCACACCGCCAAATTCCTGCTTTCGGAGAAAGGCGCCTTAAGGAGCCTGATGCAGGTGTTTTCGTCCGATTACTACACGTACACGCACAGCGTGAACGTGTTTGTGTTCAGCACAATCCTGCCACAACGGCTGGACATCGGCGGTCCCGACTTGATGAAACGTTGCGCCATGGGCGCCCTGCTACACGATATTGGTAAGAGCCAGATCGACCCGGCGATTATCAACTGCAAGGGGAGGCTCTCCGACGAGCAGTGGCAAATCATGAAGATGCACCCGGTCTACGGTTACGAGATCCTTCGCGAGCAGGGCGTGACGGACGAGATCGTGCTGGATGTGACCCGGCACCACCACGAGAAGCTAAATGGGAGAGGTTACCCGGACGGCCTGAGGGGGTCGGCAATCCCACAGTACGTCCGCATCACTACCATCGCGGATATCTTCGACGCGCTCACCACGAATCGGCCGTACAAGAGGGCGATGAGGTCCTTCCCGGCCCTCAAGCTGATGAAAGAAGAAATGGGCGATGACCTGGACCAGGAGTTGTACCAGCGGTTCGTGATGATGA
>CAYRLQ010000318.1:0-4870 GCA_964425145.1 uncultured Nitrospiraceae bacterium | reverse complement strand
TTGAGGAGATCGCGCGTAGGGGTACGCCAGTCGGAGACGTGGAACGACAAGACCTTCTTGTCGGCGCGTCGAATTTCACCCTCGAGGTGCGGGTCCCACCACAGGTGGTAGACGTCCACGGTGACGCCGACGGTTTCCATACCCAGCGCCTCGACCATGTCGTTGGCCTGCTCGAGCGAGTTGACCGCGGACCGGGAATCGGCGTACATCGGGTGGAGCGGCTCGATGGATAGCTTGACGCCCACGGCCCGGGCGTGAGGCGCGGCGGCGGCGATGCCGTCTTGGATTTGTCTGCGGGCCTCGTCGAGAGGCATGCCGGGGGCGGCGCCGCAGACCAGCACGACGAGTGGCGCGCCGATGGCCGCGGCTTCGTCGATGGCCCTGCGGTTATCGTCGATGGCTTCCTGGCGTTCCGCCTCCGTCCTTGCCGGGAAAAAGCCGCCGCGGCATAGGCTGACGACCTTGAGGCAGGAATCGCGGAGCGTTTTCGCCGATTCTTCCACACCTTGGGGCTCGAGGTGTTGCCGCCAGACCGTAATAGCGGGTATACCGGCGCGGGTGTAGCCTTCGATGGCTTCGGCCAGAGACCAGGGCTTGGTGGTCATGGTGTGGATGCAAAGTCTGCTGAGGTCCGTTAATGGTGCAACCATGGTTTACCTTTGTAAGAACCCATTTTCCACAGCCCGGGGCGGCTGTACCACATCTTGTGCACTTCGTTCCTTTATAGTTCATACTTCAGGGACATCGACCCAGGCGCGTTTCTGCCAGGATTCGAAGGCCAACTCGGCCAACTGGACGCCTTTGGCGCCCTCGCGGAGGTCCCAGCGGAATGGTTCGTCGAGAGCGACGTGCCGCAGGAAGAGTTCCCACTGCGCCTTGAAGGCGTTGTCGTACTGGCGATCGTTATCCACGGGGGTCCAGTTCGTGTAGTAGTCGATGGGGCTGGGGACGTCGGGGTTCCATACGGGCCGCGGCGTCATGGCGTCGGTCTGGATGCGGCAATCGCGCAGGCCAGCCACGGCCGAGCCGTCCATGCCGTCAACCTGGACGGTCAGGAGGTCGTCGCGGCGCACGCGCGTGCACCACGAGGAATTGAAGTGGCAGATGATGCCCTGGTCGGTCATGAAAGTCGCGTAGGCGGCATCTTCAGCCGTACTGTCATAAGGCCGACCTTGCTCGTCCCATCGTTTCGTAACGTGCGTCGCGCCCAGGCACGTAAGGGAAGTGATGCTGCCGAACAGGTTGTCGATGAGATAGCGCCAGTGGGCCAGCATGTCGAGGAGAATGCCGCCGCCATTTTCCTTGCGGTAATTCCACGAGGGCCGCTGAGATGGTTGATGCTCGCCGGGAAAGACCCAATAGCCGAAATCGGCCCGTACGGACAGTATCTCGCCAAAGAAACCGGAGTCTAGAAGGACCTTGAGCTTGAGCAGGCCAGGCAGCCACAGCTTGTCCTGGACGACGCCATGCTTAACGCCGGCGGCCTCGGCGAGCTTATAGAGCCCTATCGCATCTTTCAAGTTCGTGGCCGTGGGTTTCTCGCAGTAGATGTGTTTGCCCGCTGCGATCGCCTCCTTCACACATATGTAGCGGCGGTCCGTCCTTTGCGCGTCGAAGTAGACCGTGTACTGCCCGCCCTTGAGCAGCGCGCTCATATCGGTCGAATAGGGGAGGTCGCCGTGGGCCTTGGAAAGCTTCTCGAGCTTGTTCGGGTTTCGGCCCAGCAAGACCGGCTCGGGCATGATAGTCTCGTCGTCACCGACCTTGACGCCGCCCTGCTCGCGAATGGCCAGAATCGAGCGAATCAAATGCTGATTCGTACCCATCCGCCCCGTGACGCCGTTCATAATAATGCCGATCGAATGTGTTTTCATGGTCTATTACTCCGATTCTCAGAGACTGTACATTAGAGAAACATTCAATGCTTGGTCCCGAGTAAACAAAGATTGCTCGGAATTCTACACCACGCCCGCGCAAAGCCGCAAAGTCGCCAGGAAGATTCTTAAACTTCGCGCCTGTGCGTAAGAGGCAGTACAGAGATGGCTGTGGGCCGAGGGCCGAGGGCAAAAAGGCCATTGTAGGGCATCGTCTTGGTTGATTATACTGGCTTTGGCAACAATCAGGTGTGTGCAAAACCAAGAAACCCAAACGGGAAACCTCATGGTACAGCTTGGAATCATCGGTGCGGGGCATTTTGCAAAGACGCATTTGCTCGCGCTGGAACAGTTGATGGAGCGGGTGCAGGTAACGGCGGTCGCCCGGCGTGATGTGACGCGGCCGTTTCCGGAAGCGGAGGCGGCCGGGGCCACGTCGATGACGGTGGAAGAGCTGCTGGCATCGGATGCCGTCGATGCGGTTACTGTGTGTGCGCCGAATCACCTGCACCGGCGGTTCGCCGAGGCGGCGCTGCGCGCGGGGAAGCATGTCTTTTGCGAGAAGCCCCTGGCTATGACGGTTGAGGATGCGGACGCGCTCGTCCAGGCCGCCGAAGCAACGGGGCGCGTATTGATGGTCGGCCACGTGACGCGGCATATGCCGCTGTACATGGCCGTGGCGGAGATATTGGAGAGCGGGCGGTTGGGCTCGCCGCAGGCGGCCTATGTGAATCGCATGCACTCGAGTGAAGGCCGCTGGTGGCGTATGAATCCGGAGATAGGCGGCGGCGTGGTGTTCGATTTGCTGGTGCACGACCTGGACCTCCTCGGGTGGTACATGGGCCGCCCGGATACTGTGGTGGCGCGGGGCCACAAACACGCCCAGGGGGCATACGACCGGATCGCCGCCATTTTCTCCTATCCCGACGGGCGTACAGCCGTGGCGGAAGGCGGCCTCTACCTCCGTCCGCCCTGCGGTGTGCGTTCATCCCTGCGCGTGATTTGCAGGCGTGGCCACATCGAAGTGGACTCGGCCGCCGATGATACGCCGATCCGCGTGTTTGAGGAAGGATGTGAGGAAAACCGATTGTCGGTTCCGACCAAGAACCAGCGCACCAAGGGCCTCGTCGGCGAATACACGGAGTTCCTCGACGCGACGGAGGGCAAGATTCAGGGCCGGCTCCGCCTCGAAGACGCCCGGCAGGCCGTCGCCTACGCTGCACTAACCGTCCGGGCGGCTGAGACGGGCGAGGAAATCCACTTTGATCAATGATCCTGTCTTCAAAGGACCATTTGCGGACAGGAGCGTAAGACGTGAATTTCATAATGGTCCTGTCGATAAATAGTCCTGTTTTTTTGACTCTTACGTGGTATGCTTAAGGCATGAACCAGACTCCGAACGTGTCATCCTATGAACGGTTACAACTGGGGAGTCCGCTGTCTGAGCGGAGAAGCGCGGAAGAATTCCTCAGCGCGTTCGAGCTTTCGACCGTGCCGGCGGCGCCCGGCTGCTACATCATGCGCGACGAGGAGGAGCAGCCCATCTACGTGGGTAAGGCGAAGAACCTGCGCGCGCGGCTACGCCAATACATCAACGACCAGGACAGTCGGTACAGCGTAAAATTCCTCATGCGGCGCGTGGCGGACGTCGAGTTCCTGGTCACGACGACTGAAAAAGAGGCCCTGCTGCTCGAAAACAGCCTCATTAAGCAGTACAAACCCCGCTACAACGTCCGGCTCAAGGATGACAAGACCTACATCAGCCTGCGGCTCGATTTGCGGGAGGACTTCCCGCGGATCACGATCGTGCGGCGGTACAAGAAGGACGGAGCGAAATACTTCGGGCCTTACGCAAGCGCCCAAGCCGTGCGCGAGTCGTTACGTGTGATTCACCGAGTCTTTCCTCTCCGCCGATGCTCCGATAGCGTCATGAACAATCGGACCCGGGCCTGCCTCTATCATCAGATGAATCAGTGCGTGGCGCCCTGCGCCGGACTGGTGGACCGGGACGCGTATCACGAGATCGTGGACCAGGTTGTCATGGTGCTCGAAGGCCGCAGCGCCGAGTTGGAGAAGGCGCTGCTCGAGCAAATCCAGGCGAGTGCGGCCAAGCTCGAGTTTGAGAAGGCGGCCGTGTTGCGCGACCGGCTCCGTGATCTGCAGCGCACGGTTGAGCGCCAGCGAACCGTCGCCGTCCCTGGCAAGGAGGAGCGCGATGTGTTCGGACTGTACACACACGTGCGGTTTTGCGAAATTCAGGTGCTGTTCTTCCGCGGCGGGAAGATGCTCGGAGGGCGCGCGTTCTCCTTCTCCCAACGCGAGATGCCCCTCAATGAGGTGCTCAGCTCGTTCTTGCTACAATACTATGCCCAGGCACCGAGCATTCCGGCAGAGGTGCTGGTGCCGATACGTCTCGAAGAGGCAGCGGTACTGGGGGAAATCCTGACGGAGCAGCGCGGGACTAAGGTCGCGGTTCATTATCCACAGCGTGGGGAGAAGCGCGCGCTGGCGGCTATGGCGGCGCGCAACGCAAAGAGCAGTTTCGAGGAGAAGCAGTTGGCCGAAAGGGCGAACAAGGACCTGCTCGAGCAGCTTCGCATTGCGTTGAAACTGAAGAAAATGCCGCAGCGGATCGAGTGTTACGACATCTCGACCACGCAAGGTGCGAAACCTGTCGGGGCGATGGTGACCTTCGAGGGAGGCGTGGCCGACAAGTCGCGCTATCGGCGGTTCGCCATTCGCGATGTCGAGGGGCAGGACGATTTCGGTATGTTGCGCGAGGTGCTCTTGCGCCGGTTCAAAAAGGCCGTCGAGGAAAATGACCTGCCGGACCTGGTGGTGGTCGACGGGGGCAAAGGCCAACTCAATGTAGCCTTGGCCGTATTTAAGGACCTTGGCATCGAGGACTTGTCGGCGGTAGGTATGGCAAAATCGCGCAATCGGGGCAACCGAGGCCGGTCGCCGGAACGATTCGTGTTGCCCGGGCGTCTCAACCC
>CAYRLQ010000317.1:0-4893 GCA_964425145.1 uncultured Nitrospiraceae bacterium | reverse complement strand
AGGCCTTCAGCCGACTTTACGCCTGCGCGGAGCTCGACCGCGCGCAAAGGCTAACACCGTCGCAATAAAGGCCAGAATCAGCAGATCACCGCCCTGGCCCCTCAACCCACCTACAGAAGGCGGCCTCAACGTCCCGCCGAAGCAACCCTCGCCCTCGCCTTCACCTTCACCTTCGCCCTCGCCTTCACCCTCGCCCTCGCCTTCACCTTCGCCCTCGCCTTCACCTTCGCCCTCGCCTTCACCTTCGCCTTCACCTTCGCCCTCGCCTTCTCCTTCACCCTCGCCAGACAGAGCGAAGGTGGCCGTCACGCTGATGTCGGCGGTGACGTTCATATCAATTCGCGATGCGGCCAACACGCCGTCGCTACGACGCCCCCCAGACGCCGTTGGACCGCTTGGTGGGTTGTTACGAGGAGGGCAAGGTGCCGTTGCCCTTACGCCGCCTGCTCCGGCAACGTGACCGCCAGGACCCCTTTTCTCTCAGTGAATCGATCGAAGTCCAACTTGTGGCGATCGAGCAACAGCGCCGGGATGGACATTCTGTACTATTACAGCAGCACCCCTCCCCTCGGGGAGGGGTGCTCCACAAGGCCTCCAAGGCCTCACACGGGTAAGGTTACAAATGTCATGACGATCCCCCCATGGGTAAGATTAGCAAATGGCTTGACAGGCCAATCATCGATGACCGAGGATAGGCCCACGCCGTTTCCATAGTCCCGGTCTGCGAACAGCACCACCAGGCGAAAAACAGGCGCACATTGCACCGGCTTACAAAACCATGATATAGTGTGCGGCAACTTGCGGTACGTTAGGAATATCAAGGGACATTATCGGGAAGAGCGGCGTTGAGCGTAGGCTGACTCTCGCCGCCTTTGGCAACGCTGCACTGGTGCGCGGGGGGTGATTCCTTATCGCTAGCTGGCGGGGTCACATTTTGGAGCAAATCCTAAGCGGTCCGCCACGAAGTTATGCGCGAAAGCCCTCGAAACCAAAACACAAAGGAGGATGTGAGAGTATGGGTAATGAAGGCCGGAAAAAGGGTATGGACTCGCTCATGGTCGAAAAGCGGACCTTTCCGCCGCCAGCGGATTTGGCGGCGAAGGCCCACATTAAGTCGCTTGAGCAGTACCAGGAAATGTACGATCGTTCACTCAACGATCCGGATGGCTTTTGGCTGGAGATGGCCGAGAAGATCGCGTGGTTTAAGAAGCCGACCAAGGCCCGCGAGTTCACCTGGGATACACAAGGCCGCACCGTCCAGCACACCTGGTACGAGGACGGCGTGCTGAACGTAACTTACAACTGCCTGGACCGGCATCTGGGCACACCGACCGCCCAGAAACCGGCCTTGATCTGGCAGGGTGAGCCGGAGGGAGATTCGGTAACGTTAACCTATGAAGAACTGCATAAGGAAGTGTGCAAGTTCGCCAACGTGCTAAAGTCCCTCGGCGTACAAAAAGGCGATCGGGTCTCCATTTACATGCCGATGATCATCGAGCTCCCGGTCGTCATGATGGCGTGCGCACGCATCGGCGCTATCCATTCGGTCGTGTTCGGCGGATTCAGCGCAGACTCACTGCGCGACCGGATTAATGACTCCGACTGCAAAATCCTGGTTACGTCAAACGTGTCACTGCGCGCCGGTAAAGCCATTGGCCTCAAGAGCATCGCGGACCAGGCGCTCAAGGATGCGCCCACCATTGAGAAGGTTGTAGTGTACAAGCGCACCGATGACCCGGTCGATATGGTCGAGGGCCGCGACCTGTGGTATCACGACCTGATGGCTGAGGCCGGCGAGGAGTGCCCTGCCGAGCCGATGAACGCCGAAGACCCCCTCTACATTCTGTACACGTCCGGCTCGACCGGCAAGCCCAAGGGCGTTGTCCACACGCAAGCGGGCTATCTCATCCATATCATGCTAACGCACGAGCACATCTTCGACATCCATGAGGACGACATCTTCTGGTGCACGGCGGACATCGGCTGGGTCACGGGCCACAGCTACATCGTATATGGGCCGCTGGCCAACGGGGCCACCTCGCTGATGTTTGAGAGCGTGCCCACCTATCCGGACCCGGGCCGGTTCTGGCAGGTCTGCGAGAAGTACAAGGTCACAGTGTTTTACACGGCCCCGACGGCCATCCGCGCCCTGATCGTCAAAGGCGACGAGTGGCCCGAGAAGTACGACTTGAGCTCATTGCGGATTCTCGGTACGGTCGGTGAGCCGATTAACCCCGAAGTCTGGATGTGGTATTATGAGCACATCGGCAAGGGGAACTGCCCGATCGTCGACACCTGGTGGCAGACCGAGAGCGGCGGGATTCTGATCAACCCGTTGCCCGGCGCACACATACTCAAGCCCGGCAGCGCCTCGCGGCCGTTCTTCGGCGTCGAGCCGGTGATCCTGCGTGACGACGGTACCGCGTGCGATGACAACGAAGGCGGCAAGTTGTGCATCAAGAAACCATGGCCCGGCATGATGCGCACCATGTGGGGCGACCACCAGCGCTTCATCGACACCTACTTCACCATGTACAACGACCTCTTTTTCACGGGCGACGGCTGCCGCAAGGATGAGGACGGTGATTACTGGTTCATGGGTCGCATCGACGACGTCGTCAACGTTTCCGGGCACCGCATCGGCACCGCAGAGGTCGAGAGCGCTCTGGTCAGCCACGGCAAGGTGGCCGAGGCGGCCGTGGCACCGATGCCGCACGACATCAAGGGCCAGGGCCTCTATGCGTTCGTGACCCTCGTGGCAGGAGTCGAGGAGAGCGAGGAACTGCGCAAAGAGCTGATCAAACACGTCCGTAGCGAGATCGGCCCCATTGCCACGCCGGATATCGTCCAGTTCGCTCCGGCGCTTCCCAAGACACGCTCCGGCAAGATCATGCGGCGCATCTTGCGCAAGATCGCCGAGAACGCCGTGGACGAAATCGGCGATACCACCACGCTGGCGGACCCGTCCGTCGTGGATGCGCTTGTTGAGGGCCGTCCACGGTCATAGGAACCGGGCTAACGACTGAAGAAAGCCGGGCGTGCCCAGAAGTACGCCCGGCTTCTTTCTGGAAAGGGACAATCGTGGTCGAAGAGATGGCGAAAGGAAAAGCGATGAATCGCTGGCTGGTGGTGTTCGGAGCCATGTTGATCCAGCTCTGCTTGGGGGCCATCTATGCCTGGAGCGTTTTCACGCCTGCGCTGAAAGCGGCCGTGGCCGATGGCGGCTACGGCTTCAGTAATCCAACCCTGTTATTCTAGGGATATTCTGGGGATATTCTGGGGACAGTATACTTATTGGCCTCTGCAAAAGTAATGCAATGATCAGGGCAAAAAAGGGGGTAGATCGGATTGGTGAATGCAACCGCGGAGCAACGCTTGCGAGCCGGTGAGCTTTTGTATCTCGCGTATGAGTTCTTCCATGAGTTCGTCGCGGTCATCCGGCCGCCCGTTGGACACTTCGCGCTTGACGTGATTCCATACGCCCTCGTCCGGGTTGAGTTCCGGCGCGTAGGGTGGAAAGAACTCGATATGGAGCCGGGGAAAACGGTCGCCCAGATCCTGGATCGGGGACCCCTTGTGAACGGGGCCGTTGTCCAACAGGGCAATCACGTGACCACGGAGGTGTCGAAGGAGGTGACGCAGGAATTGACACACCTCGGCTTGTTCGATGTTGCCCTCATAGAGATGACAATACAACCCAAGATGTTTTCGCTTTGGGCTTACCGATATCCCAGAGATGGCCGAGATTTTGTCGCGCTGGTAGCGATGGCGATGGATAGGCGTACAGCCTCGAGGAGACCAGGTTTTTCGGACATTGGGAATCAGCAGGAATCCGGATTCGTCAATAAAGACGATGTGGGCACCCAGCCGCGTAGCGTTTTTTTATCCGGGGCCAATCCTTGCGTTTCCAACGCTCGATCGCCTGCTCATTGCGTTCCATGGCGCGCCGTTCGGGTTTCTGGTGGGTCCAGCCTAGCTCGTGCATGAGGCGCCCGACATGGTCGCGATGATAGCGCACCCGGAACTTGGCTTCGATGAGTTCGGCAATACGTTGGGTGGTCCACAAATCCGTGCGATACCCCTGGGCCATCGGTCCCTTAAGGAGATATTGAACCAGGCGTCGTTTCTGTTTTGCATTCAGTTTCGGTGGCCTACCGGGAACCGGCTTGGGCTTCAAGGCCTCGCTGCCACCGACCGCCACGGCGTCACGCCATCGCATGACGCTGCTGGCATTACAGCCGATTCGCCGCGCCACCTCATTGAGCGAAACATCCTGTTCCAGGATAGCCATCGCACGTCGGCGACGCTGTTCCAGTGCTTCGGGAGAGCCTATGGGTCGCATAGGGAGCATCCTCCTTTTCGGATGCTCCATTGTATTGCATTACTTATGCAGAAGTCAATAATTCAGTCGTTCTTGGTCTTTAGTCCTGGTTTTCGCTTCCTACTGAATTAAGTATACTGTCCCCAGAATACCCGTCTATCCTGTTATTGTATGTTTAAAGCGACCTTTTTAGGATGTATTGAAATGTCAGTAGTCGTAGTCGCAAGTTTCTTTCTCTTTGGTACTTTCTCTTTCTTTGTGAACAATGTGGATAACTTACCCACGGCGTTTAATTGGCCTTTTTCTCCACAAAAACTTTATCCTTTCCCCGATGTCCAGGGCAATGAACTCCTGTTATATGGCGTCTTGGGACGGCCTCGGACAGGATTGTTTCGCCTGGGCGTCGGGGAACTTGCCGCTGGCGGGTTGGACCGATTTGAGAAATCTTGGAGCCATCTCGTGATTGGCTGCCGCGAATCAACCGCAATTGTGGAATCCCGATCGCCCCAGGCGATGTGCCTGGCTCGCTCAGGCGCCCGTTTGTGTGGTGCCGGTAGGTTCTTTGAAAGGAG
>CAYRLQ010000316.1:0-4897 GCA_964425145.1 uncultured Nitrospiraceae bacterium | reverse complement strand
ATCCAGAGTCGATCATAACGAGCAAGAAGTTTTGTGACGATCCACCGGCCTTCCTTGAGGAAGTACTACGGCTCAGCGCTGATGGAGCGACGTACGCGATGGATGCCACTGCCGGACTTGGACGGCAGGCCAACGAGGCGATGATTCGGATTTACTCCGAGAACGTCTCGTCCGACAACAGGCAGCGCGAGAAATTCAAAGCGACCTTTCAAGCCCTCACTGAACCGATGCCGGCCGGCATGCTGTGGATTCCTTCTGCACGAGCGGTACAGACTCTTGGTGCAGTCGTTGGTCTCGGAGCCATCTTTGATGGTTTGCTGTTGAGTTTCCTAATGCGGGACTGATGAAACGGGTGCAAACGCATACTGGAAGGTTGCAAGAATCCCCGAGGGGGCAAGAGTCAGGAGCAAACAAGGTTGAGAATTGCCATAGAAATTGATAACGCTAAAAGTCCGCAGCGTGAAGTCACTGTTGGAATTGCGGCCGAGGAATTGCTTAGCGTGGTTCTTCACCTTGCGTTCCCTGATAAGAGGAACCGCACCGGGTTTTACATGCGCCGCCATCCTGCTCGTAGTGATGCGAGTTCAGGAGCCCGTGTTGGCCCCAATACGCCACTGCGTTCGGAAGAAGAGCCACCCAAGAAACCTATCAGGGAGCACCTCCGGGAGATGCGGGAAAAGAACCAAATTCCGTACGAAGCGTTGCCAAGTCTTTCAGCAGCAAAGACATTTAGCTCAGAGCCCGTGATGCTCGCCGTGCCTATAAGTGATCTGGTGGCCAACCTGCTCCGGCCTTGCTTTCATCGTGATGGGCTGGGTGAATATCGAGTGTTCCACTTCGACGCAGAGCCAATTCATGGTAGGACGTATTGGTGTGCTTGCTTTTTCGAGCAAGAGTACGAGGCGGGGAGACTGGAGTTTCGTCAAGTTCGATTCGATCCGGAGACGGATCGAGCCTTGGACGTTTCAGGACGGGACTTGTTTGACGAAGGACTGGCATGGGCAGCGGCCGTTGTACCGCTGGTGGTCGATGGCCGTCCTTTGACGCCCGTCGAAATCGCTCAGAACGACTACGATCTGCGACATATCGTCGGCAGGCGCAACGAGAGGCCTATTAGGTATGCGTATGAGGGCTGGTTCGACGACTGGGACAAGCGGGTCGAGGAGATTGTACTTCAGCACATGAAGGCCAGCAAACCCTTCGAAACCTATTACCATAGCGTCCTGGGGCTTGACAGGTACGGGAACATTCATGTCCGCCAACAAGAAGCGGTGTTGCCGGACTTGGCAACACAGCTGAGACAGGAGGGGATCATCGCTGCAGGTCTATTGGACTCGGGGGGCAGTTGTGCCCTTTATGACGTATGGATGGCGAGTTATCTGAACCACGGATGGTACTATCGGGAACCGCGCGGTGCTATTATTGTCTTCGAACTGAGATCGTCTCAGCGCATCCCGCAAGATGCCCCAGGTCTGTGGATTCGGCGTAGGGAGGAGGATTAGAAATGCACGCTATAGTTCTTGCTGCAACCCATGAACGAAAACGGAATGCCGCAGGGCGAAGCGTACCACAGCCACTGTTGGATCTTGATAACGAACCCTTGCTGACTATACTTGTCAAGCGGATAAGCCTTGTCCCAGACCTCGAGAGAATCTGTATTGTGACTAACGAGGCAATCAAGCCTGAATTGGATGAATGGCTGGCGCACGTCAGTGCGAACCGAGTGCCGGTACACATTGTGAGTGACGGCACTGTGCGCCCTGAAGAGCGCAAGGGGGCCGTTGGCGACTTGACTTTCGGCATCAGAGCGTGTGGCATTCATGACGACCTGTTGGTGGTTGGGGGCGATAACTGGTTTACCTACGACATCAGCGAATTTGTGAAGCAGGCGGTGCGCCGGTCCCCGACAGTGCTCGTAACGCCTTTTGGTCCCGGCTGGCGCTCAGAGCGTTTCGGTGTTGTTGAGCTCGATGAATCAAACCGCATCTTGCAGTTCCTCGAGAAGCCGCAGTCGACGATACTTGACCTAAAAGCTTCGTGCATCTATTCTTTTGCGGCTTCGGACCTCGAATGGCTTGATGAATTCGCCAAAGAGCATTCGACAGTGTGCGCTCCTGGGACCTTCTTCCAGTGGCTTGTTGAGCGGGCCGATGTGTATGGTGTCGAAATGCCGGCGGCATGGTATGATGTTGAATCCCCGCCTTCCCCGGTTCTCAAGGGGCCCGATTTCCTGAAATTCAGGGACGTTCTCCGTGGCTTTGCAAATCCGCAACTAGCCACTTGGGAACGGGCAGCTGCGCAGCAACTCCAATGGGCAAGCTCGTACGTGGATTTACTCGATGTTTTAGTTGACCCTGACCCCAATAGGCGGATTGTGGCTGCGGACCTCTTGGGGCGCATTGGCGAGTTCCTAATTGAAGAAGCCAAAGAGCGTGTCATTTCGGAGCTGTGTCATCTGTTGGGCGATCCTGCCATTAATCAGATTGCAGTAGATGCCCTTCAAGCTGACGAGGATTCCGCTTCATACGTATCCGCTACCGCTGCGGAAGCCTTGGTACGTTTGGGATATGCTGAAGGAGTGGTCAAAGCTTTCGAAAGAGCACGTAGAGAAGGCTTTAAGGTGGAGGAAACTCACAATAAGTCCTGTTGAGCCAACTTAGTTCCCGGTACCGGCTGCGGTGCTCTTAGAAGGGAAGAGTTCATATTTCCTACGATATATGAACCGCTCAACATTCTACACCCGGGCTCGTCAGAAGTCAAGTTTTTCGATGTAAATCTAATGCGGGCAATCGCTTCCACTAGGACCTGTCTGAGGGTCCGTCGGTAAAGAGCAGGCCAGCGGAAACCTTCTTAAGTTTTCCCTCCAATCGTTGAGTATCCCTTCGTAAGCTACTGGGCTGCAATTGGTTAATGCTGTTCGGACCGGCGCCAGAGAGTTCATATTTCGTAGGAAGTGCGAACTCGGCAACGGAAAGGGTTGAGCGATGGGTGGTCGTGGATGTGTGTGTGTCGTTGGGATCTGGATGAAAGTAAGTTCCTCTCGACCGGGGAGGTCAGAAGGTTGCTGAAGACAGCGAAAGCCAGGGCTGAAGGGACCCAATCAACGGACAGGGCGGCGGTCAGGGACTACTTTGTCGTGCACCTTGGGCTGTCCACCGGCCTGAGGGTGAGTGAGATGGCGAATCTGAAGTGCGGGGACGTATTCGTCGGCGATGGTACGCCGTCGCTGATCGTGCGCACGGGCAAAAGCGGGAAACCGAGGTCGGTGGCTTTCAACGGGGCCTTCCGGAATCGCCTGGCGCAGTATCTCCGCTGGAAGAAGAAAACGGGCGAGCCTGTCGACGATGATGCGCCGTTGCTCTTGTCTTGTATGACAGGCGGCACAATGACCACACGTGCACTGCAGAAGGCGTTCAAACGGTGTGCAGCGCGTGCCGGGCTCAGCCCGCATTACTCCATCCATTCCCTCCGCCACACGTACGCCTGTCACCTGTATAAGGCAAGTGGCTGGAACCTCCGGCTGGTGCAGAAGCAGCTTGGACACTCGAGCATCGCGACGACGCAGGTGTACGCCGACGTTATGGAGCCCGATATGCGGCGGGCCTTGGAAAGGCTATACCGATGAGTACTGGCTCAACCACAAAGACTCTTTTGCTTCTGTGTTGTTCGGGATTGATTCTAACGTCGCCGGGATGTATGACGACCGAATACATCCCAGCAGCCTATCAGAATGATCCGGATTTCTGGCACTACAAATATGAACAGGAGAAGACTCGTTCGCTTGGGCAAGAGGAGCGTGACTACCAGCGCGAGCAAACCAGATTACTCAGGGAACAGCGACAACTTGTAGAGGAAGAACGGAAAGCGCTCCGGGACCACGAAGAGACCTGCCCCACCTGCGGAGGCGTGGGTGAAATTATTTGTCCGACCTGCCTTGGAAGGCTCTACCTGGGCAGATGCAACGCGTGCGGCGGCTCAGGCAAGCGAGTGTGTCCCGGGTGCGCGCGCGGGGAGGGAAGCCGCTGCAGGCATAACCATGACTCTCGCGGTCGCATCTTCTGCGTGGTTTGTATGGGCTCTGGTAAGGACAGATGTCCCAGGTGCGATTACTTGGGGACGCCAACAGGGACGGTGAAATGTAACCGGTGCTCGGGACGCGGGACGATCAAATGAGGCAATAGACAAGCTTAGGCTTTGGCGGGTCAGTCAACAAACGACTGGTAGCGTGTGAGACGCGCGCTAAGCAGATTTACGGAGGGTGAGAGGAATGAACATCCTGAGGAGCGTCATTGGGATTGCCCTGGCTGTCGGTCTTGTTCTTGGATTAGCGGGTTGCGCAACGAGCCCTGGTCAAGGGGCCTACTCTCCGACAAGTTCGGAGACGAAATACTGGAAAGAGAAATACGAGGCAGAGCGATCCAAGAACCAGACAGATGACTTTGTAGAGGCTATGGAGGCGTTCAGCGAAGGAATGGACTCGATAAGTGAGAGCTTGGATGAGTTCATGGAGGGTATGTTCAAGTAGGCGTGAAAGAGCGCGGCACGCCCGCAGAGTTGGTCTCCGACTTGGGGAAATCTCTAAGGCATTGGGCCGGGCGCTTCTAGTTCATCTGGATTCTCCTGTGGCCAGATGATCTCTCTTTCGCGCGCGGAGAGTGGGTCAGGAGCAATACCGGACTAATGCTGGGAGAGGAACAAGGGAACACACTTTTCCTATCCATCGTGAATTGACCTTTGTTACGGGCTCGCGGCGGGGCTCACACGACGGAAGACTTTGTCCACGATGGCCCTTGCAGGCAGCCCTTTGATGACGGTTCGCATCGCACGGTGGCCCCCAGTCTGGTGAATTAGGGCCTCAGGGCTGCGGCCGCGGCAGACGCAGATAATCCTTACGCCG
>CAYRLQ010000315.1:0-4933 GCA_964425145.1 uncultured Nitrospiraceae bacterium | reverse complement strand
TCAGACACGTCGTGACCAGGGTCTGTATGACTTCGGACGTTATTTCCAGGCGCTTCACCGTATCCAGGGGCTTCTTCTTGAGCGCCTCGATCAAACGGTCCGGCCCAATCGTCTCACCGTCCACTTCGATCGACAGGACGGCCCGGCCCTGCTTGTGGAGAAACTCGCTCGCCGCCACTACCACTGCCAACACGTCTTCCGGGGCGCCCTGAACAGTGAAGTTTCGTTCGCCGTCAACGATGACATCCATGCGCGCGATCCTTTCTACCGGGGAATGAGATTCGATATGCCCTCCACATGCGAGGGTAGGGCCGCTTGGACGTTCTCGGCCTTAATCGCGAGGTACACCTCACGCCGGTGCACTGCGACCGACTGCGGCGCTACGATACCGATCTTCACTTGAGTGTCCTTCAAGTCGAGCACCTTAACCTCGATATCGTCGCCGATCATGATGCTCTGGTTCTCTTTACGTGTCAGAACGAGCATTTTCGACCTCCTTGTGCTGTTGGCCGTCCTGTTGTGCCTGTGCAAGAAAATACTGGATAGGATAATCGCTCCGTTCGAGGACGGTTTGTTTCCCCAACCGCTGTTCCGGGCTGATGAGAATCGGCGCTTTGAGGTTCGTGCGCACCTGCGAGTGGTCCTGCGGCACCACCACGAGCGTGTAGATATCCAGTTCCTCGACGCTCGATACCTCCAATTCCTTCAGCTCCTCCGGCCTCAGGTCCACCTCGTAATCCAGCATGACCTGACGCGGGTCCATCAACAGAAAGGCCAGTTCGCCCGATTCGACTGATTGCAGCCATTGAACCACGCTGTCGGCAGGCCCGGGCAGGAGCACATAGCGGCGGTAGTTCTGAAACCCGATGATCGGTTGCGTGAAGGCGATAATCGACTCCTCGTCAATTTCGACGGCTCCGAAACGTGTTGTCTGCAGTTGCATACACCTTCTCCATACAGTTACAAAAACAGTATGCACCAATTCATTCGGTGAAGCAAGTGAAATACCGGCGGCGGCGCTGCGCCAAAGGCATACACTGTCACTCTTCGATGATGAATCCGTGGTAGAGCCCCATGTAGTACGCCAGCAGGAATGGATATCCCGTTGCCAATTGGGCGCCGTCGCCGCCCGAGTCCAGCGCCCAGGGATCGTCGGCCCAGTGTGTAGTGTGCCGTTCATCAATAGGCAGTACCTCGCCGTTGACGCGACAGCCCTTGCCCAAGTCCTCCGAAGGCTCTCTGACATACTTTGGCAATGGGAGAATGTCCTTGCGATGGCTGTTCGTGAGCTTCCAGTTGACGAGGTCAAGGGGATAGCGTTTCAGCGTTTCAACGGCGTCCTCCAAACACTCCCTTTTGGGCGACAGATCGACCGTTCCCCAAGGCGAGGCGACGGTTTCGCCCTGGCAGCATGCGGCGTAGGCGAAGTTGAAGAAGGCATTCAGCTCGCACTCCTCCAATTCCCAGTACTGGAAGCAGCTAGCGGCGAACATCTGACGCAGTTCAGGGTCTTTTTCGTATTGGAGCAGGTTGTAGTAGTTCATAAAGGCCATCTCATCGTCGAATTGGACATACGAGCCCGGGCCGCGTTGAAGCTTGGGGTACATGGCGTTCATTGCATAGGCGTGTTTCCGGGCGAGCGTATCGGCGACGGCGCCGTATTTCTCATCGGCGGTGATGTGCTCGGCGGTGCGGAGGTAGGCCAGGATGCTCAGGGAGTTCAAACCGCGCTCAGTCCACCAATCCGGGTCGCGGTTCAGGGAATCGGGGCTGAAGTTGGCCCAGCGGGTGGGTTTGCCGTCCCAATCGATCAAGCGGAAATCATTCTCGATGAGGTGGTCGGCGATGGCGCGAACGACCTGCCGGACCCGCTCTTTTTCTTCCTCGGTCTCGGCGACGAGGTCGTAATAGCGTGCGTAGAGGAAGAAGTGGCCATCGAGTTCGTCCGAGCTGGTATCGCATTTCCAGTACCATTGCCCGTCCTCGCTGGTGGGCCAGCGCGTGTGCATCACCTTCCACAAGGCGTCGCCTTTCTGCCCTTCCAGGTCCTTCTCGATGGTGTAGTAGTCGTTCGGGTCTGGGCCGCTTGTGGGCAGAATCGCCCGTGCGGGGAAGCCTTTAGGCGCGGGGTGTGACCCGCCCTGGGTGACTTCGGTCAAGGAACGCAATGCCTCGAAGGCGGCTGTGGCGCGCTTTTTGGCCCCCGGGTCTTTGGTGGCCGCATAGGCAAAGCACTCTGCTGCGCCATACATGCCGGTATACTGCCCATCGTTGTCGGTATCGTGCTGAATCCACTCGCTCTTGTCGCCGGGGCGCTTGAGCCGGACGGCTGAGACGTATTCGTAAGGGGTTCTGCGGTGGCGCTTGTCGATTTCATCTTCGTAAAATCGGGCCTTTTCGGCAAGCGTCGTGGGGCGGCGCTCGATGACGCCGAGGCCTTGAGGAGTTGCGAACCAGGCGCGGCCTTCAGGTGTCACCGCGATGGCGCGGACCTCGTTGTGGGGCAGCCAGCGCTTCCCCTCGCGATAGGCCCAGTGGCCGCCATCGAAGTGGATGGCGCCGATGTGCGTACCAAACCAGATGTCCCCTGGACCGGCCGCGATCGAGGTGAAATCGTTGTAAGTCAGGCCTTCCGCCCCTGTGTAAAGCGTCCATGTCACGTCCAGGCATCCCACGCCCTGAGGGCTGGCGAACCACAGCCTGGCGCGCTGGTCAAAAGCCACGGCACGCACGTCGTGCGGCGCCCAACGCCGGCTGTCGTCGTGTGGGTATAGCGCCTTCCACTGATCGAGGTTCTGAGAATAGAAGAGTCCCGATGCGGCCGCCACGGCCAGCTTGCCATTGGGCCCCACCGCCACTTGGCGGACCCATTTGTCCGCCCCAAGGAGGCGATTGAGCTGTGATACAGGCACGAATGCAGCATTTGACGAGGGCGAAGCCTGCGCCAACAAGAACAGACCCTCGTTCGTGCCCAAGAACACGCCCTGTGCGATGACCAGGCTATTGACCTGATCGTGGGCGCGGACTTCCGGTGGCAAAACGGCCAGGTGTTGGCCGCCCACCGTGTACAGACCGCTGCGGGACACGACGACCATATCCTCACGCAATGGCTCGCCTGACGGGGCAAACTTCTTTTCGTCGTCCTGATAGAGTAACAGTTGCCCTGAACCGTGCACGTTCGCTAATACGACAGGAGCATCCGAAAAAGCCTCCACAGGAGACCATTTGCCCTCTGTGAATTTTGCCAGGCCCTTCGCCGTGGCCGCATAGACGTCGCCATTGGGCGTGATTGCCACCGACAAGATATCGTTGTCCGGAAGACCGTCCGCAACCGTGTAGACGAAACGGACCTCTTGTCCGTACCGTCCGACCCTGATCCCCCCGACGTTCACCGCCGGCATCGCCAAGGCGGGCGTGGCGCTTACAACCAAAACCATTATTACGGTCGCACTCCTCATTATCATTTCTCCCTCCCAAGAAAACGGGGACTGTCCCATTTTCTACACATTTTCTATGTGTTCCTTAACGAGGACACTCAGGATGCCGGAAAATGCCATGCCACTGCAAGGAGTGGATACAGCAATCGGCAAGGATCAGGGGAATTGGCGCGCCCGGCTTGAATTATATAAAATGGCGGCCTCAGTGAAGTTTGGGGGTGAACGTGAATCGCCTTCAAGCACCCAGCGGGGATACCGATTAGTCTATACACAGGGTCATAAATAACGCCGCATACTTTCCGTCATTGCGAGCGAAGCGAAGCAATCTCGGATGCATCATGGCCCTGCATGGCTCCGAGATTGCCGCGTCGGGCTGACGCCCTCCTCGCAATGACCCGAGAGTGGAGCTTATTGCAATCGGCCGAGAGGGTACGGCATTACTTGTGACTCTGTGTCTAGCAAAGGCATTGAGGGCTTAGAGCTTGGCCGGCAGTGACAGGCACAATCGCGATGGGGAGTCGCTATTACCCCTGCAGAAAGCGCCCATGGCCCATTGGGAAAAGGCCCTGGCCATCCTTGCAGTTTGCGCGGCGCTCTGCCTGGGGACATTGAACCTGGCCGTTCCAAGTCTCTGGCACGACGAACTCGTCCACGTGTTCGTCGCGAGAAGCATTGTGGAAACATGGCGTCCCTGTCTACCCAGCGGCAACATTTGCGGCAGCGCCCCGTTGTACAATGCGGTTTTGGCTGGGGTAATCGCCGTCTTTGGCGATGGGGAAGGCGCCGTGCGCATGCCGTCGGTCCTGCTCGCCGCGGCGACCGTAATGCTGACGTTCCTCCTGGTCCGCTCACTGCTGGGCCGTCCGACGGCCCTGGTGGCCGCGTTTGCGCTGGCCCTATCCCCATGGAGCGTGGCCTGGTCGCGCCAGGCGCGGTTTTATGCACTTCAGGGAACGGTGTACCTCGTGACGCTATGGTTGGTATGGCGCTTGTTCGCCTCCGAACGGGTCAAGGCGAAGCTGTGGCTTGCCATTGGCGCAGGTGTCACGTATGTCTGCGCCATTCTCACCTCGCTCCACTCGGTCCTGTTCTTGGCGACCGTAGGTTCCTACGCGCTCTTCATCGGTTTGTACGAAAAACGGGGCCGCTATGTCTGGGCGCTCGTCTGTTGTGCCGTGGCAGTGGCCGCCGGCCTGACTATGCTGGGCTATTACCTGTTTCTCCCTACAGCGGATTCCCTCGCTATTTTCAAGGAAGCGGGCATCGGCACGAAGCTGACCGACCCGGTTCGGGGCGACCGGTTTTACTACGTGCGCTGGCTGTGGCAAAACCTTAGCGCGGGCGTTTTTGTGCTGGCATTAGTCGGGTTTGTCCTGATGTTATGGCATGAAGGCCGCCGCGGACTTTTTGTGGCGCTGGCCTTTTGGGCCCCGGTGTTGGTCCTGACGTTTCTGATCGCCTATCGCCGCCCGCGGTTCATGTATTTCACATTTCCC
>CAYRLQ010000314.1:0-4968 GCA_964425145.1 uncultured Nitrospiraceae bacterium | reverse complement strand
ATCGTGTAAATCCGAACAGACAACAGAATTACCTGGGGAGGGCGAGACTCCTGTCGAGCCGTCGGGGGCTAGAGCGGCTCGACAGGAGTCTCGCCCTCCCCCAAGTTCGGCGCCGAACGGGGCCAACCCAAGCGCGTCATCCGGAATCTAGCGTTGTATTGTTAGAAATCCATCTTGAACTTGTCGCCGAGAAAGATTTTGCGGACGAGGGGATTCTCGGCGATTTCGCGCGGCGCACCGGACACGATGATGTTGCCTTCGTTGATGATGTAGGCACGGTCGGTGGTTTGCAAAGTCTCGCGGACGTTGTGATCGGTGATTAGCACGCCGATGCCCTTGTTCCTGAGCGCGGCCACGATCTCTTGCAGGTCGGCCACTGCGATAGGGTCGATGCCCGCGAACGGTTCATCCAGCAGGAAAACCTTCGGCTCGGTGGCCAGTGCGCGGCATATCTCGGCCCGGCGTCGCTCCCCGCCGGAGAGGGTGTACGCGGGACTATCGGCGACATGGGTAATGCCGAGTTCTTCGATAAGGGCCTCAGCCCGCGCCAACCGATCCTCCTTGCCGATGGGTTGGTACTCGAGTACCGCCAGGAGATTCTGCCGGACGGTCAACTGGCGAAATATAGACGGCTCCTGGGGGAGATAGGCTATGCCCTGGCGCGCCCGGAGGTACATGGGCAACCGGGTCACATCGCGCCCGTCAAACCAAATCCGCCCCTTTGTGGGACGCAACAGCCCGACGGTCATCCTGAATGTGGTCGTTTTGCCCGCCCCATTAGGTCCCAGCAGACCGACGATCTCACCGACGTCCAGCTTGATAGACACATTGCGAACCACGACACGCCGTTTGAACTGTTTAACGAGATTATCCGTATGGAGCAACGGCTGGGAACCCTCGGACACGGAATCACTCCTTTCAAATAGCTGTCAGCTATTTGGCAGAGCCGCTGGCGGGCCGGGCTCGCGGTTGAATCTGCCCGGGATATGCGGCCTCGAGCAGCAGGCGGTTCAACCGGGTGAGTTCGTTCGGCCTGAGTGCGCGCTCGGTCCGGGCTTGAAGAAGCTCAGCCGCCTCATTCGGCATCGATATGCCTTGCCAGGCGGCTTCGTCGTAGAACTTGGGCATGACCAAGGCCTCGTTCATCCTCTTAACAAAGTCCTCCTTCAATTCCAGCAGCTCTTCGGCAGTCATCGAGGCGATCAACGTTTCCGCCTCCGGGTCGAACAGCGCCAGGATGTGTCGGCCCGGGGACGGTTTCAGGCCCATGCACTGTTTCTTGAAGGCCGCCAGGAACCCCGGCCAATCCTTGAGGTCGCCTTCCCGCAGCAATGATGGGTCAGTCGAGGGCTCTCTCTGGCTGCGCGAAGCCGCCAGGTCGATTCGTTCCGCCCTGCCCTTAGTCATATTCCAGGTGCCTTCTTCGAGATTGATCCGGATTTTCTCGGCCCGAACCCCGGTCATAGTCGCGGTGTCTATGGTGGGATTCCCCGTAAGAACCACCTCCCCCGTCGCAAAGTCCCACTCAGCCCGGTCGGCCTTCATCAATGCCTCGGGATGCTCAATGACCGCGTGGCCCTTCAGCAAGATCAGCTCGGGCATGGACTTGTCATCCTCCGCATACGAGAACGCGACTTCGTCGGCCCTGATGGGAAGCGGCTCCAACTCGGGGTCGTCCGAATACAGCATGATATGCACGTGGCCTTCCATACGCTTAATGGTGCCGTCGAGGTTACCCTCCAAGAGGTCCGCCTCGACACCCAGCGTGGTGTATCCGCCCAGTAGTTCCCTCGATGCCTTTCCCGAATCCGCATCCTCGGGCCACACGCGGAGAACAATTCCTATGACAAGCAGGCCTGTTGCGAGACGAAGTCTCATTGTTCCTCCCTGTCCAGACGGATAACACCCTTCACATCGGTCAGCACGAACAGCCTTTCGTCCAGGTAAAGGCGGAGCGTCGCCGCATCGAGGTGCGTCTCGCCGTCGACGATGTGTACGGGATTGTCCGTTCGCGCCTCGCGGTCCGTGTTGATCCATTCAATGTCCTCCAGCTCCATCACCAGGGTTCCAACATGCGCGACAACCCCGCCCTCAAGATGGACCCGCTCCTCTTCCTGAAACCGGCCCCGCGCCGCTTCAAAGACCATGTCCTCTGCGTCTTCATCGCCACCAAGGACCACTGCGTGGGCCTTCTCCAAGGTCCAGACATCCTCTTGCATTAGGGCCAATACATCGGCCTGCACCATGAACGTGGGTTTCCGGGGCAGCCCGTAGGTTGGCCGTGTGTCGTGCAGATACAGTTTCACACCGCTCATCCTGATCCGGTTGCCGGGCTCCGCGGGGCTTGCAGTGGTCTCGAGCTCCGCCTTCGGCGGCTGCGGGGCGAGGCCCGTGCCGCAGGCGGCCAGCACAAAGAGTATCAGCAAACGCGTTGGGCTGCGCTTCACGCCGGAACCCTTTCGTTCCTCCGGTACACGACCTTAAGCCCTTTCAAGGTAAGGAAGGGGTCCACGCAATCGATTCTGGTGGCGATTTGCGCGATGAGCTCTGCCATGCCGCCGGTGGCGACAACTTTGGGGGTCGCGCCCATCTCCTCAGAAATTCGGCCGATCAGTCCATCCACCAGGTCTGCGTACCCGTAGGTCAGACCGGAGCGGATATTGGCGATGGTATTGCGTCCGATTACCGTGGGCGGTATGGTGATATCGACACGTGGCAACTTGGCGCAGTGTTCGGCCAAGGCTTCCACTGAAAGCTGAATTCCAGGCACAATGACCGTGCCGCGCCATTCGGCCTTCGCGGTAATCGCATCAAAAGTCGTGGCCGTGCCAAAGTCAACGACAATCACCGGGCCGCCGTGGTCCTCGATGGCGGCTACTGAATTGACGATCCGGTCCGCGCCCACTTCTTTGGGGTTCTCGCATTGGAGCACCAGGCCCGTCTTGATGCCCGGGCCTACCATAAGGGCGTGGATGCCAAATGCTTCGTGGCTGAATTCTTGCAGGGCAAGGTTGAGTTGCGGCACGACGCTGGAAATGCAGCACCCCCCGATGTCCTGCGGGTTCACCCCCTCCTGCTGGAGCAGGACCGTCAAGAAGATGCGCAACTCATCGGCCGTGCTATAGTGGGCCGAGGCAACACGCCAATGCGCCCGGAGTTCCTCCCCCTCGTACAGACCGAGCACGGTATGCGAGTTGCCGACATCCATCACCAGCAGCATAGGTCACACCCCCTCTACCAGGGCGATCTCGCCGGAAACGAGGCGTTGGACCCCTCGGTAGGTATCGAGCAGCAGCGCTCCCCGGCCATCAACACCCGCCACCGTCCCCACAAGGCCGCCGCAGCGAACCCGCCGCCCGGTCAGGTTGCAGGCATCGGCCCAGGCACGCCGAACCGCTTCATACTTCCCGGAACGCAACAGCATAACCTGCCTGTCCAGATGCGTCAAGACCGCGCGTAGGACCTCCGCGCGATTCCATGCAGTGCCGGTGGCGGTCTCGAGAGAGGCGGCCTTTTCCCGCAACGGTTCGGGGAAATCCTCCGGCCGGTGGTGCACATTTATGCCAATGCCGAGGGCGGTTCGCCCGTGCCGGCGCTCGACGAGGATACCGCACACCTTTTTCCCGTGCACCAGCAGGTCATTGGGCCACTTGATCTCCGGGTGGCAGCCGGTACGCAACGCCTCGCGCACGGCCAGCGCCGCCCCAAAGGCTAGCCCTTCGGCGGCGTCATGCCCCTCGAGGGCCACGCTAAACCATAGGCCAAGCCCGGGCGCACTGTGCCAGGCCCGGCCGTACCGTCCCCGGCCCGCAGTCTGACTATCGGCGACAATGACCATCCCGTCGGTCCCGTGGCGCAAAGCGAAGGTATTCGTCGAGTCCAGTTCGTCAAAGGTCAGCAGGTGCGATCCCACAATGGCCGTATCCAGATTTAGTGGCGGCACGAACAGAGCCTGGTCTAGCGCAGCATCAGACATTGGTAATCAGCAGGGACAGGTCCACCGCAGGGGCCGAATGTGTCAACGCCCCCACTGATATCACATGGACCCCCGTTTCCGCAACGGCCCGAACCGTGTCGAGCCGGACGTTGCCACTGGCCTCGAGCACCACTTTTGTGCCCCGAGCCCGCCGGACGGCCTCGCGCAGGTCGTCCAAACTCATATTGTCCAGCATGATGGCATCAGCATCGGCCTCGAGCGCTTCGTCGAATTGCGCCAGCGAGGTCACTTCGACTTCTATCTTCATCAGGTGGTGCGTGCCGTTCCAGGCCTTCTTCACCGCCTCGGTAATGCCGCCCGCCGCCGCAATGTGGTTTTCCTTGATAACCACGCCGTTGAACAGCGTGTACCGGTGGTTTGTGCCTCCGCCGTGGATCACGGCCTCTTTCTCGAGTTGGCGGAGCATGGGCGTGGTTTTGCGCGTGTCGCAAATCTTGACATCCAGACCAGCCACCGCAGCCACAAATTGCGCCGTCAGCGTGGCGACCCCGCTTAAATGTTGAAGGAAGTTCATCGCAGTGCGCTCCGCCGTAAGCACGGCACAGGCGCTGCCGTGGAACGTGCCGATCTGGTCCCCTGCCGCAAAGCGCGAGCCGGCATGCAACGCGCCCCAGTCGCTGATATCCGCTCGCATGCAATCAAAAACCGTGCGAAATGCCTCAATACCGCTCAGTACGCCGTCTTGCTTGGCAACCAGCTTCACTTTGCACCGTGCGTTGGCCGGCACAGTCCGGTTCGTCGTGATGTCTTCCTGGCCGATATCCTCAGCCAGCGCATCGCGCATCAACCGCTTGAGCGATTTCATCATTCCTCAATTCCTCCCGCATAAAAGAGCGCCCTCGCCTTGGCGAAACTCCACGGCCTCGAATAATAGCACGAAACACGCCCACAATGCGACAGAGGCATTTGCGAAATAGCCTATTTTGGAGTGCGGGGGGGGGGGGGCCGCGGGGAAAATAGGAGGGGGACGC
>CAYRLQ010000313.1:0-4975 GCA_964425145.1 uncultured Nitrospiraceae bacterium | reverse complement strand
ACGTATGCCCACTGGCGGCATATAACTGGATGAAACACGCAGGCGGTATCGGCGACCAAGGCGAGTGCGTGGCCCTGCTCGATATGGGAGCCAGTACGACGGATATTGTGATCGAGCACGACGGCCTGTTCCGGTTCATGCGCCCGCTCAATCTCGGCGGCAACGATGTTACCTCAGCGATCTGCAAGGAGTTTGGGTTGAGCTTTTCCGATGGAGAAAGGCTCAAACGTCAGCGAGGGTTCGCGCCGACGGGCGATCCGAAGCGCGATGGCAAAGGTGGTGAGGTCATAGGCCGGGCGCTATCGCGGCTCGTCTCGGAGATCAGCCGGTCCTTCGCGTATTTCCGGTCCCAGCCCGGCGGAGGCACCGTGTCGCGTGTGATCATCACAGGTGGCGCGGCGTGTCTGCGCAATATGGCGCCATATCTGCAACGGGAGCTGGGCCTTGATGTGAGAATGGCCCAGCCCTTGACCGGGTTGGAGATCGGGCCTGGTGCCCAGGCCGCGATCGAGCATCCTCAGCAAACCGCGGTGGCTTTAGGCCTGGCGTTGCGCTGTTGCGAAGCGGTGCCCATCGAGATAAATCTGATCCCACCTCGCGTGCTCGAGGTAGCCCGTCGTAAGGAACAGGCATTTTACTGGGTGCTGGTACTGGCGACCCTGGCGTTGATTGTAGCGTCGATTATTCCCGTGCGGGCCAATGAGAACAGCAACGTGCTCGAGCGGATTGGCATCTTCGAGCAGTACGTTCAAAGTTATGACCCTGAACTGCTCCAAAACCCAACGGCCAGATCTCATTTTGAAGGGAAGTTGGAAGAGGCCAAGGCAGCCGTCCAGTGGCGGCAGAAGCAGGTGCAGAGCCTGGATAAGGCCATGCGCGGGCGCCGGTTTTGGCTAAAACCCCTAATGGCGATCAATCAGGCGCGACCCGCGGGCAACAAGATATGGTTCAGTTCCGTGGAAACCACCCGGATCACCCGGGGCGGAGGCCAAGGTCCTGCAGCCAGAGACAGCAGGAGTCAACGCCGAGGCTTCCTGGGCCTGACTACACCCGCCGGAAGAACCAGCCAGAGCGAAGGCCCGGGATACGTGAGCAGCGGATTTCCGGGTCTCGAGCCGGGCGCCGCGGGCGGTGGGCGCGAGAGATTGGCCGGCCGCAGGGGTGGCTTTGGGCTCGGGCGCGACCGAGACCGCGACAGCGGCGGCGTGAGGCAGGGATTTGTCGCCCCCAGCTCTCTGATGGACCCCAAAGCCCGCTCGGTGGCGCCTCCGCGGGCGAACGGCTTAAGGGTCATGGGCTACGCACGCGATCCTGACGCGCTCAGCGAGTTCATCGCGAACCTCGAGGCGGAAAGCCTTTTCGGCGAGAAAGGCGTTCGCTTTAATGAAGCTTCGGTGGAAATGGTGTCAATTGCCGAACTGGACAACGCCCTCGTCTCGCAGAGGCCTACCGCAAGGACCATGGGGTCAAACTTGGGTGCGCGGGACCGTGAGGATGACCGAGGGAAGTCTCGTTTCGGTCTTCGGCGTGGGGCGGACCGGTTCGAGGGTGACCAGTGGACCCGCCGGAGTGCGCCCATACCGTACGGATTATATGGGGAAACCGTGGTCAGGTTCAGTGCCGACCTGCAGTTTGCCGACACGATAAAAGAACCAAGCGCGGAGCCGGAGCCACCGCATGAGGAACCCCTACTGACGTTTGGCTTTGGCAGAAGACGCGACAAAAGACGCTAGGAGATGGTGCGATAGATGAAAAAGGAGCACATCATCGTCCTGATGCTGATGGCCGTCGTTGCGATGTCTGGAGGCGTGTATCAATTCTATCTCAAGCCCCGGCTCGAGATATACAGTCAACACCGCGAGCGCGTCAAGATGCTCGAGGAGAAGGTGAAGGACCTCGAAAACACCTTCATGGGGTTCAAACCCGAAGTGATTGTTGCGGCATGGACCCACGAAGTGCAGCCCTGGACCGACGCCGTGTTTGCACGGGCCTCTTTCTTCGACATATCGGAAAGTTTCGACATCGAGCCCATTCCCGATGAGATGATGCTGAAATTTTACTACCAGGACGAATCAAACCGGATGCTCCAAAAAATCCACGAGAAAATACGCACGCACAGGCCCTATTGTTACTACCCTAATCCGACGCGTTTCGGCGCGCCGCGCCCCGAAGATTATCGGACTATGACTAAACAACAAGTGAGGACCGGGCTTGGAATTATCAAATTGGGCAGCTCGATAGTCGAAATGCTTCTGGACGCCAACGCCGCCGAGATCACGCGCGTGGAGATTTGGCCCAAGCGCTTCGAATATGATGAGCTGTTGAACTTGCGCACGGCGGGCGTGGCCTTCAAGATGACCATGGAGAATCTGGTGAAGTTTATCGAGGATGATTTGCGAACAGTGGATCGCTATTTCAATATCGATGCGATTAGTATGCAGAATCGGCAGTTGCGATCTCGCTACGACCCGCTCTTGGATGTGCAGATGTTGTCGACGCAAGCCGGTCTAGTTATGCGCACCGCGAGCGCGACCGGCCCGCCTCCAGTGGTGGAGGTTGAGGCGGGCGAAGCCGGCGGCCCAATGACTCCTGGGCAGAGGTTCGCGATGCTGGCCCGCGGCGAGGATGGTGACCTGCCGATGCAAACCCTGCGCGGCCTCGGGCGCCGGTCTCGGATGGGCAGCGAGCCGTTGCCGGAACTCACAAAGTTCCAAAGGTTTTTGCGGTGGATGGACAAGTATTACTGGCCCTTCTAAGGCGAAAGGGCCTGGGTTGGCCCGATGGCGCCAAGGTTGCCTCGCGATGGACCCAGGCGTGGAGGGTAAGCCATGGCCCTCGGGCCAGGTAATGTGCGCCGATAATGGAAGGTGTGTGTGGACAGGATTCGCAAGACACTCGAGTGGCTGTGGCGTAACAAGGAACGCATGGTTCTAGGCGTCGTGGTGGCCGTGCTGTGTTCGCGCGTCTATGAGGTGCTGAACCCGGAACCGCCTCCTCCCCCACCGGTCATCTCGTTTCCAAAGCCTCAGATTCCGGACGACTCCGCTGAACTGGAGGGACTTGGCCTTCCAGAGAAACCGCCACCGCCGCCGCCACCCTTGATCCCGGAGGTTTGGAGACCGTTGTGGCAACGAAACCCGTTTTGGTATAACGCCACCATTGGCGAAGCCGATAAGGGAGAAGATGTTGAGGATGGTGACCCGGGCATCAGTGTGCTGCGTATCATGTCGCTTGCCGACGGTAGGGTCCGGGCCCAACTGCAAACTCGCAGCAGCAAGAAGTGGTACGACGAGGGAGAGCCATTCGAGAAATACGAGCTTATTAGTATCGACGCGGAAAACGAACAGTGCGAGGTCTATTCAGAGGAACATGGGCGGAGCTTTACGATCAAGATCGGGAAACAGTAGCCGGAGCAATAACCCTGTACAGTTGCGCCTTGCGCAGCCAATTCGGTATACTGGCCTACAATAGCGGAAGGAAGCCGATGTAATGAGCACTAGATTGTCACGGTTGATCGTTGTGAGTTGGTTTGCCGTTTTGGCGGCGCCTCCTCTGCCGCTGATGGCCCAGGAGGCCGAGCCCGCGGACCAACCGGCACAGTTCGCCACATCACCGCCAGTCGCCGAAATGCCCGATGCTAATAGGGCCAAAGTAGCCATTCCGGCAGCGGAAGAGCACTTCCGGCAGGGGGTGTCGCTCTACAATCGCGGCTTGTACAGTGAGGCCATGGGGGAGTTTAATCGCGCCCTGGCGCTGGACCCCGGGCTCGAAGAGGCCAGAAAGTTCCGCGAGAAGTGCAACGGCAAACTCCAATTGAGCGCGGCAGGCGCTGAACCCTCGGCCATTCCCCGCTTTGAAACCTTCGACCCCGAATCCGTGGTGACCGGCGCCGAATTCCCCCAACTGTCCATTGAAGAAGCCAGGGTGCAACGTGTTCGGCAACTAATGAAGGACGCCGAACTGTATCTCGAACACCATCGCTATTCCAGGGCCGCCAAATTCTTCGAGGAGATTCTCCTCATCGCGCCTGATAACCGACAGGCCCGGGATGGACTGTACAAAGCTACGCTGGGTGTCCATCAGCAAGACATCGAGGATGCTGAAAGGGCCAGCGAGGAAGATCGGGGAGAAATCCGCCGATACATTGAAGAGTCCAAGGCCCTGCCCGAAGGGGCCGGTCCAACAGGTGTCAAGGAGTTGCGCATTACAGTGCCGACGATTGAGGAAGAATATGCAGCGCCCACGGAGAAGTCGGAGATTGAGAAGACTTTAGACTCGCCCGTCAGCATCGAGTTTGAAGACATCCACATCAACGAGATCGTCGAGTTCATTTCCGATAGCTGGAGTATTAATATCGTGGTCGACGACCGCGTGGTTCCACGCCCGGAGAAAGCACCGCCCACCCCCGCGCCGGGCCAGGCCCCGGGCGCTTTCGGCCCGGGAGGGGTTCCGGGACCTTATCCGGGGGCTCCAGGCGCCTACTACCCTGGCATTGGCGGTGCACCGGGGCAGTATCAGCGCGGGGCCCTTGGGCGATCGTCTGAGCGAAGGGCGTTCGGCGGCTTGTCAGCGGCGGCTCGATCCCAAGCTGCCGGTCGAGGGCTTGGCGGCGCCTACGGGCCAACGACTGAACAGGGCATGTATGGCGCCTTTGGCGAATACCAGACCGATGGCAAGGTCCCTTATATCAACTTGAAGAACGTTACCCTCCGGAATGCGCTCAAAGCGTTGTTGCGCCCTTTGAACCTGGATTTCTCCGTGCAGCCGGGCTTCGTTTGGATTAGCACCCCCGAGAAGATTCGGCTCGAAACCTTCGAGGAACTTGAGACACGGATTTATGAATTACGCTATGTCGGGGCCGAAACCCTCTTTAAAATCGTCCTGCGCAATATCAGCGGCGGCGGCATGGGCGGCGGCATGGGCGGCATGGGCGGCGGCATGGGCGGCTACGGCGGCGGCATGGGCGGCGGCATGG
>CAYRLQ010000312.1:0-5014 GCA_964425145.1 uncultured Nitrospiraceae bacterium | reverse complement strand
GTTGTGGGGAACTTGCTGAACAGATGAAGAATGCCTTCCCTAAGCTTAGTGGTGAGGTAACGAATGTGAGTGGTGAAGATGTCTATGTAAACTGGACCGCGGAAGACGGCATCCGTGAGCGGATGCATTTGCTCGTGGTCGAGGAAGTTCCTCCCGAATACGATGAAGACGGCCTCGTAGAGAAGGAAGGGGAAAGCATACCCATTGGCGAAGCGTGGATCGAGAAAATACTGGAGAATAATTCCAAAGCTAAGCCGATCAGAGTTGAAGAGGCCCTAAAGGTTGAAGATTGGGCAGGTAAACCGGTGGTTACGATGTAACCCGATCAAAGCCGCTTCGGGCTGCAACGCGCTCGCTAAACAAATACTACAAGCCTTCCAGCGGCTCTGGGGCGAGAGTTGGGCGCGTTACGAGTAGCAATAGTCAGGCGAAAAGGACAAAAGGGGGGCGCGGAAGGGGTTGAGCTTGTCAAAGGGATGGCGGCTATCACTATGTAGCCTGATCGCGGCGCTGTGCGCTGCGCCACGAGCTTGGGGGCAAATCGACATCAATTCATCGCCTAATGTCGTGGGAAGTGGCGCCCGGGCCTTAGGGATGGGCGGCGCCTTCATCGCCGTCGCCGACGACGCCACCGCCGCTTCCTGGAACCCCGGCGGCCTTACCCAGCTCGAACGCCCCGAAGTGTCCGTCGTATACAGTTGGAAATGGTTTGGCGAGGAGTTCTCCTCGACCCCCTTCATTTTACCCGAGGAAGCTTATCAGGTCAGCACCAAGGACCTGAATTACCTCAGCATTGTCTACCCATTTCGGCGGACTCTGGCCGGGCGCAATTTTGTCCTCAGCCTCAACTACCAGCATAAGTTCGACTTCGACCGCTCCTTCGATTTCAGGGCGCGCGATACCGGGATCATTAGAGACCCAAACTGCATTATCAGCCGGAGTATGCCTATCAGCTTCGACCAGAAAGGCAGCCTGGCCGCGCTTTCGCCCGCGTTTGGCTTCGAGTTGACCGACCGCCTGTCATGCGGTGTCGTCGTGAACCTCTGGGATAGTTCCCTCATCCCGGACAACGAGTGGGAAGCCATCACACGGCGCCGGGTCAATCTCCGCCTGGCCGGCGCCATAAACTTCACCGGGCTCGGGCGTCTGGACACCTACGAGCGGTATGATGACTTCGAGGGGACCAATTACACCTTCGGCGCGCTGTATAAGCCCACGGAACACCTTAGCCTCGGCGCCGTATACCACACCAAGTTTGCGGCCCGGGTGAACTATGAGCGACTGGACATCAGTCACAGTCCGTTTTATGCACAATTCTACCGTTCCCGGCTCCGCCTGGAGTTCCCCAGCGCCTTCGGTGTGGGCGTCGCGTATCGGTTTCCAAACGACAAGATGACGCTGTCGCTCGACGTGACCCGCCGTGAATGGGACGAGTTCGTGCAGATCGATCACCATGCCGGTATCATCGGGCACCGCATCTCGCCGGTCACGGGCATGCCCAAGTGGCTGAGTCCACACGATCCCACCTACAGCGTGCGGCTTGGCGCCGAGTACGTATTCGTCGACCAAACCAAGCCACTACAGAAATACCTGCCCACTGTGCGCGCCGGCGTCTTCTACGACCCCGAACCGGCCAGCGGCCGAAGCGATCGCTGGTGGGGCATTAAGGAAGGCGATGGCGACCCGGACGACTACTACGGCGTAACGGTCGGCGCTGGTGTACTCATCAAGAACCAGGTCAATGTCGATGCGGTTTACCAATACCGCTGGGCCACCAACGTGCGCAAGGACACCCTCGCCGGTGCCTACCCCTTCGAGCGCGGCTTCGGCATCGATGTCGAGCAGCACGCGTTCTACCTCTCGACCGTCATTTACTTCTGATTCTGGAGAAAGTACCGCCGTACCTCGTCCACGTCCTGTCGGATTTGTTGGGCCAGTTCCTCATGTGAGCTGAACTTTAGCTCAGACCGCAGGCGTTTGTGGAACACGACCTCGATATCCGACCCGAGGATGTCCTCGTGGAAGTCGAGTAAAAAGGCCTCGATAATGATGTCTTCCTGACGGATGGTGGGTGCGATGCCGATATTGACTGCGGCACGATGCCGGCGGCCCTGCGTGTGGGCCTCGGCTACGTACACGCCTTGGGCGGGCACGGCACTGTGACGGGGCTCGATGTTGGCCGTTGGGAAACCCAGTTCAGCGCCGATCCCGCGGCCGGGTATGACCTCGCCCACGACCGAATACTTACGCCCCAGGAAGGCTTCGGCCTTATCGAGATCGCCTTGTAAGATGCGCTCGCGGATGAGGGTGCTCGAGACGCGTTCGCCCTCGATGATCAGCGGCGCCACCTGGCGCACCTCGAAGCCGTGGGCCGGGGCGACCTGTTTGAGGAATTCGTAGTTGCCTGCGGCGTGTTTTCCAAAGCGGAAGTCGTGGCCCACGATCACTGTCCTGGCCCGGCAGCGCCGCAGGATAATCTCTTCGACAAACGCATCCGGGTTAAGGTTAGCCACCTCCCGCGCAAACCCGAGGAGAAACGCCACCTCCACTCCCGCTTCTTCCAACAGGCGCAATTTCGTATCGTCGCTGGTCAGGAGGTTAGGCGCGTAGCCGGGGGAAAAGAACTCCCGCGGATGCGGTCGCATGGTGAGTACCGCGGCAGTACCTCGATTCTCCCCGGCCACGCGCACCAGCTCGTCGAGCACGCGCCGATGGCCCAGGTGGACCCCATCGAAGCTGCCCACGGTCAACACCACGTGCGGGAACTCCACTTCCGTCTCTCTGGCGTTTTCGATAACTTTCACGGCGGATAATCTCGTTGCCGACACCGCACCCGCACGTGTGCGGGTTGTTTGTGAAAAAACACCGCAATCGGCTTTATTCAACGTAACCGTTCACCGGTAAACTCAGTACTCCGCTTCGTAAGTTCCGTTACGTATTTTTGGACAGGATACATCCTAAAAAAGGTCACTTTAAACATGCAATTCACATGATTCATCCATTGCATCCCGTCAATCTTGCCAATCCTGTCAAAAAAGGCCTCTCCGCCTTCGTGACGAAGCGGAATTACCGGAATTGGTAAGACGGCAAAAATGACCAATTAAGTATGGTGTCCCCGGAATTATCCGGAAGACGCCGGCGGGTCCACGTCGGTCCGGATTACCTTGCCCGCGGAGCCATACAGGTTGATGGTGAGTTTGGGCGGCGGGGGCGGCGTCGTCGAGTCCCCACTCTCCAGTGCCCGATGAAGATACCATGAATAGCCTGGCTCGACCAAGCCACGGGAGGGCGCTTTAGCGTCGCTTCTCGCACCGGCTTTAGCATCCCCTTCAGCGCGTTTGCATTAGGGAGGACGCCCGCCACAGAGGGCGGGCGCTACAGTAGCGCCCAGCCTCCCCCTCACACGTCTGCCTACCTGCCCAAGCCACGTTCGAACAGGAGTTCCCACTCGGTGACTTGACGGGCGCGGCCCCTACCGGTGTACAGCCACGCCCAGGAGCGGGAGGAAGGTTCCTCGATGTGGCGCACGAAGAACTCCACCTCCTCGAGCGCCTTTCCACGGGCCAGGTGCTCGAGACAGATGTCGGTCTTCTCGTGGTCCGTGAGCGCCTCGATCAGCTTGACGGTCTGAGCCCTGTCATTCCTTGCCGCGGTCGCCAGCGCTGTGAACACCCCGTAGTGCTGTTCGAGCCATTTCTCCGAGGCCCCTTCAAGGAGTTGTTCCAATTCGGTAACGTCGCAGGCGCCGTCAAGGGCGGAATGATACGCTTTCCAGGTCGTGACCTGCCCCTGATGATACAAACGTTGCTCCTCGTCCTCGATGAACTCGACGAAGCGTTCGGCCTCGGCCGGGCGCTCCTTCACCAAGCTGGCTATTGCCCGCGTGGCGTTGTTCCCTCGCTGGCGGGGCGAAGCGATGTCGCGAATGGCCTCGAAGGCCATATCCGGGTCCGCAAGGGCGATGTAGGCGGCTACAATGGGGTCGACGACGTCCAAATCGATTAACGGAGCATCAACTTCCGGGTAGCCGAATCGCAGGTTGCGAACCTTGTCGAGCGCCTTCCGGGCGGCATACGGGTCGACTTCTGCATAGCGTTGGACAAGCCCCGAGTAGAATTTCCACCGGTCGACGTGCTCGAAGATGTATTGCTTGCGCGCTTGGAGCGCTTGATGGAGCGCGTTGTCCAAGGCGGTCTCGAAACATTGCCGGCCTTGCTCGGGGTCGAGCCTCATTATCTGTTTCGCGACCGATGTGATCCTCGTGCCACCGTCGTCGTACATGAGGTCCAATTGGAACGCCATCCCGAGAAGGGACAGGGCCCGGTCGGCATCTGCGTCAGCGATAACGCTGGCGATCGAGGCCAAGGCGTCCGCGCGCTCGAGCGGATCGTCGACCCAAAGCAGGCGGCGAAGCGCGGTATCCAGGTCTCCGCCCAGGGCGATAATGACCGCTGCGGCCGCAACGTCTTGGGGCTTGGCATGCATTGGCAGTGAATTGGGCGCCGCGAGCCGGCTTTCGGCGGGACTAAAGGGGAAATCGGGATCGCGTTCAAGAATAGCCTTCAGAATCATCCGCTCGAGGCCGGCAGTGTCATGCTTGGCACGTTCGGCGCGGGCGAAACGACGCGCCGCCTCGAGGTCATGCGTCGCCAGCGTGCGGACATATCCAGCTAAGACGTGATTGCGCGTTCGGCCCGGCGCGATTTTGTCAAGAATCCCGGCGAGTAGCTTGTAGTCCGTTCGGGCGACGGCTTCGACGCACCATTTGACCTCCACCTGTTGGCAGGTGGTTTCCTCGACGCCTGCCGACTCGACCAACGCCGCCGCGTAGCGTTCCGCCCCGCGCCTTGCGCTGTGCATGGCAAGCCGGTGGCCCGTTTTGATGAGTGCCTCGGCCCTCAATTGGGCGTCGAACCTGCCGGCGAACTCGAGGGCTAGGTCCGGATCCAGGAAGACCAGGACATGGGCCATCGCCTTTCGCAGCGCGAGCGGTTTGCCGTCCAGCGCCATCGTC
>CAYRLQ010000311.1:0-5023 GCA_964425145.1 uncultured Nitrospiraceae bacterium | reverse complement strand
CATCTTGGACTTAAGCGCCTGCCAACTCCGACATCTTGAGTATGGGCATGAACAGCGCAATGACGATACTGCCCACGACGATACCCATCAGTGCGATCAGAAGGGGCTCGATCATGCTCGTTAGCCCGTCCACGGCAGCTTCCACTTCCGAGTCATAGAAGTCCGAGATTTTTAATAACATGCTCTCGAGGGCGCCGGTTTTTTCGCCCACGCTGATCATGCGCGTCACCATGGCCGGGAACTCCCCGGAGTGTGCCAAAGGCTCGGCGAGCGTTTCACCATTGCGCACGCTGTCCGCGGCTTCACGCACGACCTTGGCGAACACCTCGTTGCCTGAGGTGCGCTCGACGATCTCCATTGCCTGGAGAATCGGTACGCCGCTGCGCGTCAACGTGCTCAACGTCCGCGTGAAACGGCTGACGGCCACCTTGCGCAACAGTTTGCCGAAAATGGGCAGGCGCAGCTTCAACGCGTCGAACTGGTACCGGCCCACCGGCGTACGGGAATACATCCGCAGGGCAACAAACGCCGCAATCAGCACCCCGAGAACGACGAACGCCTTAGGACTCCGCAGCGTCCTACTGACATTGAGCAGGATTTGGGTCGGCAAAGGCAGTTTTGCACCGGCGCCTTCGAACATTGTGGCGAACTGCGGCACGACAAAGATGACCAGCCCCCCGGCGATCAGCAGGATCATGCTGAAGGCAATCATGGGATACATCATGGCAGACTTAATTCGCCGTTTGAGGTCCTCGGTCTTTTCGATATAGTCCGCCAGTTGCAACAGCACGCCGTCCAGGTCGCCGCCCGCCTCACCCGCCCGCACCATGCTGACGAACAGGTCCGGGAACGAGCGCGGGAACTTCTTCAACGCTTCCGAGAACGTTTCCCCCGTTTCCACCTGCGCACCGATGTCCTTAATGACAAGGGCGAATTTCTCGTCCTCGGTTTGTTCCGCGAGGATGTCCAGGCCCTGCAGCAAAGGAAGACCCGCGTTCACGATGGTTGAAAGCTGGCGCGTGAAAACGAGCAGGTCCACGCTCCTAACCTTTGTCCTGGCACTCGGGCCGCCTTTGACCCCGGACTGCACCTTCACGCTCTGGACTTTGTACCCGCGTCGTTGAAGCGACTTCGTCGCCGTCTGGCGGCTGTCGGCGTTCATGGTGCCTGTTTGTCTCTTCCCGCTTCGGTCTTGTGCAACATAAGTGAAGGTTGGCATGGTCCGCTTCCTCCTAATCAAATCTCTTGGCTGAAATTATAAGCGCACTCTTGAAATATCGCAAGCATTCTTTGAAAGAATGTCAAGCCTCCAAGATGTCGCTGAACTTACCCTCCTTTGCCCAACAAATGCCTGAGAGCGCCTTGAATCTACGCGTATTTGAAAGAATAGCCTGCATTCGCGAGCTTTCGGGGTTCCACCCGCTGGCTGGCCAGCAGCAATGCGTCGGCCATCTCCCCCAAGGCCATCCTCACCACGAAGCGTGGCATGTGGAAAAGGGTGGGGCGCCCCAGGACCTCGCCCAGGGTCTTGGTAAAGGTGTAGTTCGTGACCGGGTGTGGGGCGACGACGTTGACGGGCCCCTCGAGCGATTCTGTGGCCAGGGCATGGTCGATGGCGCCAATCGCATCGTCCAGCGCCACCCAGCTCACGAACTGCCGGCCATTCCCGATGATCCCTCCGAGGCCTAGCTTGAACACCGGCAACATCCCCGCGAGTACACCAGCCCCCATTCCCAATACTGCGCCAAAACGCACGTTCACGACCCGCGCACCGGCTCCCGCCGCAGGCGCCGTGGCCGCTTCCCAGGCTCGGCAGACCTCGGCGAGAAAGTCGTTGCCTGAAGGGCTCCCTTCGTCCAGAAATTCCTCGCCTCGGTTTCCGTAGTAGCCGATTGCCGACGCACACACCAAGACCCCAGGCGGCGGTTTCAGCCGCGCCAGGCTCTCGCACAGCAACCGGGTGCTCGCGACGCGGCTGTCGCGGATGCGCGCCTTCTTCGCACGGGTCCAGCGGCCCTGGGCGATACTTTCGCCCGAGAGGTGCACCGCAGCCTCTAGACCCTCCAGGCCCGCGGCGTCGATAACGCCTAACGCAGGGTCCCAAAACACGGCCGCTTCCGACGAGACCGGCGCGGTTCGAACCAGGAGGACTATTTCATGGCCCTGTTCCTTGAGAAAGTCCACCAGGGCTGAGCCGATAAACCCCGTTGACCCGCTCACAAGGACTTTCATGACCTTTCTCCCTATTATTGGCCGATGGGTACAGAGTTGCACAGGTTCTAGGGCAAGTTCAATGAACTAATCTCCGGTGGAATACATTGCACGGCACGGTGGTTGAACTGTCCGCAGGGCTGGCGTATGCTCTTGCGAAACTGCATAGTGGCGGCTGATAGGGCGCCCCTACGATGCGAGGCGGCAAAGGAAAGGGGGCTGTCCCTGTTTTCTTTTGCGGTGAGGATTCTGTTGTATGGCATGTGAAGCGACGGCCTATGCGCGGGCGGGGCTGGTTGGGAACCCATCTGACGGCTATTTCGGCAAGACCATCAGCATTTCGGTGCGGAATTTTGCCGCCAAAGCCAGCCTATACGAAAGCGCAGAGCTCGAGATCGTCCCGAGCTTCCGGGACCGGTCGAGGTATCCCAGCGTGCGCGACCTCGTCGAGGATGTCAAGGCCCACGGTTACTATGGGGGCATTCGCCTCATGAAAGCGGCCATTCGCAGGTTCGTCGACTACTGCGACGGACATGGCATCACTCTGCCCGACAAGAATTTCTCCATCCGCTACCGCTCGACGATCCCGAGGCACCTGGGCCTGGCCGGCTCGAGCGCGTTGGTCACCGCGACCCTGCGCTGTCTCATGGAGTTCTACAAGGTCGAGATTCCCAAGCCCATTCAACCCAACGTCATTCTCAGCGTCGAGAATCAGGAGCTAAAGATCGCCGCCGGGCTCCAGGACCGTGTCATCCAGGTTTACGAAGGCTGCGTCTTCATGAACTTCGACAAAGCCTTGATGCAATCGCGAGGCTGCGGTGACTATGAGAAGCTTGATCCGGGCCTGTTGCCAAAGCTCTTCATCGCATATCGCACCGACCTTGCCGAGGGCTCTGAGACATTCCACAACACCATTCGCGACCGCTGGCTCGCGGGCGAGCCGGAGGTCGTTCGAGCCATGGAGGATTTCGCCGGCTATGCCCAAAGCGTCCGGGACCTGCTCAGGGACGGCCGCGGTCACGAAATCGGTCCTTGGCTCAACAAGAACTTTGACCGCCGCAAGTCCATCTATAACCTTGACCCGAAGAACGTCGAGATGATTGAGCGGGCCCGGTCCGTCGGCGCGCCCTGCAAGTTCACGGGGTCCGGCGGAGCGATCATCGGCACCTACGACGACGAAGCTATGTTCCAACGCATCGAAGGGGCCTTCGAGGGGAGCCGTGCCGAGGTTATCAAACCGATAATTACCGAGTAATCCGGCGCGAGGTCGGTGCAGGTGTAAACACGGAACTGCCGAACGTAACAATGGCCACCTTATATTTGATCGCAACGCCTATAGGTAACCTCGAGGATATCACCTTCCGGGCCGTGCGGGTCTTGGGCGAGGTGGAGGCGCTGGCCTGCGAAGACACGCGGTTCACACGGCGCATCTTCGAGCGCCATCAGGTTCCCAGGCCGAGAATCGTCTTCTCCTATCACGAACACAACGAGGACCGGGCCGGCCAACGTATTCTCGCCCTGCTCGGCCAAGGCCGGTCCGTGGCCCTGTGCTCCGACGGCGGCTATCCGGGCATCAGCGATCCGGGTTACCGGATCATATCGGCGTGCATCGAGCGTGGGTTTCGCGTCGAAGTCATCCCTGGCGCCAGTGCCGTGCCCACCGCCCTGGTGGCCTCGGGCCTGGCCACATCGAGCTACACGTTCAAGGGCTTTGCCCCCAAAAAGACCGGCCCGCGAAGGCGCTTCCTGGAAATGGACCGCCATTTGCCCCACACATTGGTCGTATTTGAGTCGCCATACCGGCTCGGGAAATTCCTGGCCGATGCCCTCGAGGTACTGGGCAATCGACTCGCGGCGGTCTGCATCGAACTGACCAAGAAGTTTGAGAAGGTCCATCGCGGCTACCTCGAGGACTTGGCCGCGCAATTCCGCGACACCGAGATTAAAGGCGAGGTGACGGTGGTCATTGCGGGCAATAATCCCAAGTTCCTGAAGCAGGACCAAGTCGAGGACTGCCAATGAAGACCCTTCCGACGCGACATGGCGGCGTCCATCGGACCGCTTGCTCCTAAATACATGTTTCGCACAGTAGGTGCGGTGTATACGTTGGCTCTATGGTTTTAATCGTTTCGGGGTTGCCAACTGGACTACTAACGTGGTAAAATAAAGCGAGTTAGGAGACTCCTTTTTTCCCACGGGAAAGTGGCTGCGCGTTCAACACGAGGGAGGAATCAGCATGGCTGGGAAGTTGACCTTTGCTATTAACACTAAAAGTCCGATCGCTGTATATGTCCAGATCGAGAACCAGGTCCAGTTCGCCATCGCTTCCGGTCGACTCAAGGCAAGGGATAGCCTGCCCTCTGTCCGGGAGATGTCAACCGTGCTCGGCATTAATCCCAACACGGTGACCAAGTCCTACCGCGACCTCGAGCTGATGCAGCTCGTCCAAACACGTCGGGGCGTCGGTGTCACCGTCACCGACAAAGCACCCGGCCTCTGCCGAACCAACGCCCGGGCCATGGTGACGGCGCATTTGATGGACGCCGTTGCCGAATGCGTCGCCAGCGGCTTGCCGCGCGAAGAAATCAGCAAGATCGTGGATGAAGCGATTGATTCGGGCACCCTGCCTTACCAGGCGTAGCCGATCTGATGGCGCAATTAATCAGCGATAAGCCTCAGTCTGGCCAGCCTTCTTTACCGATAAGCGGTACGAACACGCAGCGGATGTCCTCGGACTCTTCAAATCCTTGGGGCGTGTGCACCACCTTGGTCAGCGTCTGAACTTCGCGGCCGCCCATGGGGCACACGAGCC
>CAYRLQ010000310.1:0-5050 GCA_964425145.1 uncultured Nitrospiraceae bacterium | reverse complement strand
AACCGCCACGGCGCCGACCGCCTTGAGTTCGGCCATTTCGGTCATTTGACGGCCTTCCCGACCCTTGGTTGCACATGCGGCCGGATGAATCTTGATGCAGGCCACCTCGCGCGCGCGGCGCAGGGTGAACTCGACCATGCCCGCGTTGTCGATAGGCGGGTTCGTGTTTGGCATGGTGACCACGGAAGTAAAGCCGCCGTGCGCGGCGGCCCGGCTGCCAGTTTTGATGGTTTCCTTGAACTCGTAGCCGGGTTCGCGGAAGTGGACGTGAATATCGACCAGACCTGGGCAAACCACACAACCCGCCGCGTCGAGGAGCTCGTCCGCCGATTGGTCTTTACCGATCTGTTTTACAGTCGGCCCTTCGACGAGAACGTCCATCGGCTCGGAGATGCCCGACGCGGGGTCGATAAGGTGTCCGTTCTTGATCGCAAGTGTCATTGGGTTAGGCTCCTGCGGGACTGTTCACGAGCAAATGCATGATGGCCATGCGCACGGCGACGCCGTTAGTGACTTGTTCGAGGATGACGCTGCGCGGGCCGTCGGCAAGCGCTGCGGAAAGCTCGATGTCCCGGTTGATCGGGCCGGGGTGCATGATCAGCGCGTCTTGCGGTGCGGCCTTGATCGATTCCCGGTCAATCCGGAACACGCGGATGTACTCGCGAATGCTCGGGAACAGGCTGGTTTTCTGGCGCTCGAGCTGGATACGAAGCACGTAAATAACGTTGGCATCGCAGATGGCCTCGCGCAAGTCCGTCGTGACCTCTACGCCCAACCGGTCGACTTCAGGGGGCATCAACGTGCTTGGCCCGCACAGAACGACCTGGGCGCCCAGCTTGTTTAGGCACCAGATGTTGCTACGGGCGACACGGCTATAGCTGATGTCGCCTATGATGGCCACACGCAGGCCGTCCAGTCCCGCCTCGGGGTCCTGGCGCACGCCTCGGACATGATCGCGCATGGTCAACGCATCGAGCAGGGCCTGGGTCGGGTGTTCATGGCAGCCGTCGCCCGCGTTGATAATGTGCGACTGGTGGCGCTGGGCCAAGATATGCGGTGCGCCAGCGTACTGGTGGCGAATGACGACCACGTCACTGTGCATCGCCTCGATGTTGGCGAGGGTATCATGGAGGGTTTCGCCTTTAACGAGACTCGAAGTCGACGCCGAGATGCTGAGCGTGTCGGCGCTGAGGCGCTTGGCGGCCAACTCGAACGACATGCGCGTGCGGGTGCTGGGTTCGTAGAACCAGTTGACGACCAGGCGGCCCTGGAGCAGCGGCACTTTCTTGATCCCGCTGTCGCGTTCGGAGATAGCGACGAACTGCGGTGCAGTATCGAGGATCAACTCGATCTCCTCGCGAGACAACCCCTCGATGTCGATGAGGTCCTTGCGGGTCCACGTCGTCTGTACCGCGTCCGCCATGGCGCCTAGTCCACTTCCTCTTCCTGGGGTTCCGGCGGTTTGCGCTCGAGCAACACGATGTCCTGCCCGTCGGTCTCGACGAGCTGCACCGAGACATGGTCGCCAGGGTTCGTCTCCACGGACCAGCCAAGATAGTCTGGTTGAATGGGCAATTCGCGCCCGCCCCGGTCGATCAGGCAGGCCAACTGGATTCGCTTGGGCCGGCCATAGTCCATCACTTCATCGAGGGCGGCTCGGGTGGTGCGCCCCGCCGCGAAGACATCGTCCACCAGCACAACGGTGAGGCCATCGATCCGAAAATCGAAGTGCGTTTTCTCGAAACTGAGCTTGACATGTCCCACCCCACTGCGCAGATCGTCGCGGTACAGCGTCGTGGCCAGCGACCCAACCCGAGGCATCTCGCCGGTCATCTCGAGGATGTGCTCGGCCAGGCGCTCTGCAAGCGGCCGCCCCCGCCGCAGAATTCCCAGCAGCACCACTGATTCGATGTCGGGATTATCAACCACAATTTCCTGGGCCATGCGGCGGATGACGCTGGCCATCGTTTCGGCATCCATTACGACGGTTTCTTCAAACTCGGCCTGTTCAGATTCACTCATGAACGTTTCCCAGGCGAAAAAAAGGCCTTCTCATAGCGGTGAGAAGGCCTTTTACACCCATCTTGCAATCCATCTTAGTCCGTTATTTCAGGCTGCATGTCGACCAATTCTAACAGGCGCCTTCGACCCTGTCAAATGCTGGGAAAAAGAGGCGAAACAAAAGACAGCCCGGCCCGGGACAAAAACGCCCGCGCCGGGTTGCAGATACCAAGCAGGCTCATTCGCGTTATTTCCTGGCAGGCGCGATGGCGTCCTTAGCCGCCTTGGCAATGCGAAACCTGAGCACTTTCTTGGCCGGGATTCTGATCGTCTCGCCGGTGGCCGGATTACGGCCCATCCGCGCCTTCCGCGATGCCACGACCAACTTCCCGATGCCCGGAATCGTGAAGCCTACCCTCGCCTCTTTGTAGGCCACCTGCGCCAGCTCGGCCAGCACTTCGTTGACTTGCTTCTTCGTCAACCCTGTCTTGTTCGCCAGCGCCGTCACAAGTTCTGCCTTTGTCATAGCTTTCCTCGCTGCCATTGTCTTACCCTCCTTATCGTGAGCGATCCCTAATGGCTCAATCTTGTCCCAAAAACGCAACTCTCCTCGAGGCCAACGCGACTGGCGCTGCCCCCTACTGCCTAACGCATCGGTTCCGTGAACCTTTGACTACCGATGGCTTACAAACTATTGAACCATTTGTCAAGCCCTATTTTTGGGCTCAAAATGAATTTCTCCATCACGAACTCCCCTTTTAACGGGGCGAATCGCGGTTTTGTATCGGGCGCGATCCATGAAGTCTTTTATAATCTCTTGACATTACATGGGTTACGAGCGTGGCGGAAACGGCCCTCACAGGGGCAGCTCGTGTCGGCCGATTGGTTGACGCACGACCCGAGACTCGATATAGTTCCCGATAGTTCCTGGCAATAGCGTGGATTTACCGGGGTTTTGGTGTGCGCGAGCGAGTAAAAACGCGATGCTGATGGCGGCTATGGGCGATATCCATGGGAATCTACCCGCGCTCGAGGCGGTCCTGTCGGAGATTGACGAGGCTGGCATTCAGACGATTGTGAATACCGGCGACTGTGTGGTAGGCGGGTCTCGACCCAATGAAGTGATCGACCTGCTTCGCGCCCGAAACATCGTCACAGTTCAAGGGCTAATGGATCGGTACGTGGCCGGCTTCCTCAGAAAGCGCCAAACGCTGCACAGAAAAGTTCCGGCCGATTTCGAGGCCATCGCGTGGACGCACGAACGCCTGCGCAGCGACAACCTCGAGTTTCTCAGCGAGCTTCCAAAGATGAACAGCATCACCGTGGAAGGGATTGCGATAGCCGTATGCCACGGCGCCCCGAGCAGCACCTACGGCGCGCTTCGCGAGACCGACGCCCTGAACCGCTTCCGCCGCGAGCGGGAACGGGCCGGGGCGCAGATTGTCGTGTGCGGCCGAACCCACGAGCCCTTTGCGCGCTGGGTCGACGACACCTTGTTCGTCAACCCCGGCGCGGTGGGTGTTTCATCCGAGGCCCGGCCATGCGCCTGTTACGCCCTCATCAATACCGAAGAAGCGCCATGGCACGTGGCGTTCCGCCCGGTGAAGTATCAACTGCCCTAATGCAGTCATTCATGCTGATAGTGTCTTATGTGAGCACAGCCGCTCTCGGCTGTGCTGCTGGCCTCGCGGAGATAAGGCAAGAACCGCACGGTCGCGAGTCGCAGCAATTGTGTTTCACTGTACCGCTACGACGGATTGCAGAGTGCCGGCAGCACGTCCATGAATGCCTGCCAGGATGTGAAAACGTGGTCGGCTTGAGTGCTGTCGAGGTAGCGCGCGTTGTACCCGGTGAAGAGGGCGGCTTGGGCGCCGAAGGCCTTGGCGCCTGCGATGTCGGTGTACTCGAGGTCGCCGATATGGAGGAGCTCACTGGAAACCACATCGAACGCGCGGGCCGCCGCTTCGAACATCGCGGCTTGGGGTTTGGCCACGCGCAATTCGTCGGAAAAGTTGAGCACGGCGAAGTAGTCCAAGAACCCGCGGCGTTCGAGCAGCGTGCGTAGCGACGCGCCGGGACTGATGCCTGTGTCGGAAACAATACCCACAGACGCCACGGCTGCGGCCGCTCGAACGGCGTCCAGCGCGCCGTCAATCGGCTCGGGGGCATGAGCTAGAATGGCCGTGGCGAACACGGATGCGAGCTCGTGCGCGATCTCCTCGGCGATGGTGATGCCCAGCGTGTTCGCTGTAATGTTGATGGCGTCCAGGGCGTCGAGCGTGCGCTGTTCTTCGCGGTGACAGCGCGCAAACTCGGCCCACGTGAGCTGGAGCGCCTCGGCAACGGTATCGACGGGCAGGCCGGTTGCCTTTGCAAATGCCTCGACGCGGCGCTGCTGGCGCGCGGCGCCCTTGGCATCGCGAAACAGGGTGCCCCAGAAATCGAAGGTGATCGCGCGAATCGCCATTACCGGCCCTCGTAACGGTCGGCGCGCATGCCTTGTTCCGCTATGACGCGGTCGGTTTCAGCCTGGATTTCCGGCGGCACGTCTTTGGTTCGGTGATAGAGGAATCGCGCGGGCGCCCCGGCCCACACCTCGAACGGCCCGATGTCCTCAGTGACCATGCTGCCGACGCCCACGATGGCCCCGTCGCCGATAGTCACGCCCGGACCAATGTAGGCGCGGCTCCCGATCCCACAGCCTTTGCCGATGATGATCGGTTTGACGACCAGCGGGGTGGCGTGCCAATTTGCGTCGATGCCGCGAATCAGGTGTGTGGTGTCGCGGATTACCACGAACTCGGCGATGCCCGTGTAATCACCAATTTGGACCAGGTCCGTCGCCTCGATAAGGCAGTAGTAGCTGACAATAACCCGTTTGCCTAGGAGAATCCTCCCATCACCGTGCGTACGGAGAATAACGCGATCGCGAACCCGGCAGAACTTTCCTAACTCGACGTGACCTTCCACGTGGAGGTCCTTGCCGACAAAGCGACACCCCGTACCGAGTTTGGCGAACTTGCGCCTAAACTTCAGATTGCGCCATGCG
>CAYRLQ010000309.1:0-5056 GCA_964425145.1 uncultured Nitrospiraceae bacterium | reverse complement strand
CTTACTTGGGATGAAATCCGCGGACTTGAAGCCATGGGGTTCACGATCGGCGCACACACACTCACCCACCGGCGCCTCTCGCAACTTGACCCGGAGGAGCAACGCGAGGAGATCGCCGGATGCGCCCGGTCTCTCGAGGAAAATCTCGGCCACGCTCCCGCAGCATTCGCCTATCCCTTTGGGTCCTCGGCGGATTACACCCCTCTCAGTAAGCAACTGGTGCGCGAGTCCGGGTTTGCCTTCGCCGTGTCCAATCGCTACGGACCGAACGGGCCTGGCGCGGATCGCTGGGCTCTCCGGCGCATCTGGATCGATGCCACAGATACCCTCGAGAGCTTCAAAGCGAAAGTGGAGGGCCGGCTGGACCTGCTTGCCGTCCTCGATTCCGGCGCAGGTCTTCGTGCCCGGCGCGCGCTCAATCGCATGCTCGGCGTGAAGTAACCGGAGAACTTTGCCCAGGGGCGTTCTGTGCGGCTGTCACTGGGCCACGGCTACTCAATGTGCGGCTGGTTGTTTCTGGACTAAACTTCGCAAAGTGCCATTTGGTAAAATCCGACAGGCGAGCAGGGAGGCTCTTCGAGCCTGCGTATGTTGCTCGCAGTAAATGTGTTACCAATGCTCCCTCGGCTTGCGCCGGAGACAGGCCTGTGCTATACTTCGTGTAAAGAGTGAAATCGTCGAGTTCAACTTTCAGGAGGGGGTCCGTGCATGGCGGATATCCTGAACCAAGATGAAGTTGACCTCCTTTTGAGCGCAGTTTCAGAAGGGGAAGTTCCCCTTACGGAAAAAGCGGAGGCGCCGGAAGCTGAGGCCGAGCTCGCTATGAGCACGTATGACTTCCGCCGCCCGGAACGGGTCTCGAAGGAGCAGTTGAAAGGGCTGCAGAGCCTTTTCGAGGCCTTCGCGCGAGAAGTCAGCATTGTGTTCCCCCCATTCCTGCGTACTGTGGTGCGCGTCGATCTAACCTCGATCGACCAGTTGACGTATGACGAGTTTATACTGTCGGTGGCGCGGCCCACGGCCTTATCAATCGTGAATATGTCACCACTGGAGGGCAACGCGGTGCTCGAGTTGAGCCCGACCATGGTGTTCCCGATCCTGGACCGGGTCCTCGGTGGCAAAGGTATGACGTTGGCCGAGCCGCGTGAACTCACCGAGATCGAGAACCGCATTATCCAGCGTATCTCCACGATGATTCTGGACAGTCTCAAGCGTTCATGGGAACAGCTCATCGAGTTCCATTTGAGCATTGTAGCTCAGGAAAGCGACCCGCTCATAGTGCAAATCGTGGCCGGTAGCGAGATGGTCATCCTCGTGGGCTATGAGGTTCACATCGGCGAGACCGTCGGCACCATGAACATGTGCATGCCGCTGCTGGTCTTAAACCCCGTCCTCGACCAAATCTCGCGGCAGACGCATTACATGCGCAAGATGAGCACGCAGATGGCCACCCACACCCGCAAGACCATCAACGACATCATCGAGAGAGCGGGGGTAGACATCGAGGCTGTCTTGGGACAGACACCGCTGAGGCTCGATGAGATCATGCGGCTGCAAGTGGGCGATGTAGTGCAATTGGACTCCAGTCCGGATGAACCGATCACGGTTACCGTGGGTGGATTGCCCACATTTTACGCCCAGCCAGGCCGTAAAGGCGAGCAGAGCGCGGTGCAACTGACAAACCTCATTCGAGGGTGAGAGGACCAGTGATGGAGGTAACCGCTTCGAATATCGTTGTTGAAAGCTTTTTGAAGGGGTGTTTCGATATCCTCGATGCCCTGCTTTCGCTCTCCTTCGGTTCCCCGGCGGACATGTACGGCCAGACCGATATTCAGGAACTCACCGAGAGTAAACTGGGCGAGATGCTCGGAAACTATCCCGTCGCCATGCGGGCGCGACTCAAGCGCGGCGGCGCGGTAGCCATGCTGCTTACCGTGGATGATGCGGCACGGTTTGTGGGCTTGACATCCGGCGATCAACCGGCGCCGAAGGACGCCCTGGAAGAGACAGACTTGGCTACGCTCAAGGAGATCGCGACCTCCTGCTTGGGCGGTGGCGTCAGCAGCCTGATGGATACGTTTGGTCTTGACCCCGAGCAGCTTGAAGACACACAGGTGGGCATAGGCCCTTCCGTGACCGGCGATTTAACGGCCCTCCTGGGCGATGGCGCGATCGTGGCCCCGTTCAAGTTCGCCTCCCCCCCACAGCTCGACGGCGGCGGGGTATTACTGTTTTCCCAGGACATCGAAGCGATGGTGCCGAGTCAACTGACGAATCCGCCCGATACAGGTGCCGCGGTGGGAGAGCTGGCGGTCAATGCGCATCTGTCCGAGGCTGAGATGAGCGATATTTTGAGCGGATTCAGCCCCGAGTCGGGCGAAGAAGTCCCCGTGCCGAGCGAGGTCTTTCCCTCCGCTGCAGTAGAGGCGCCAACCAACCTCGACATGGTGTTGGACATCAAACTGGTTGCTACGGCCCGTTTAGGCCACGTCGAGATGCCCATCGGCGAGATTCTAGCGCTCGGCCCAGGGTCAATTATCGAAGTGGGTCATCTGGTCGACGAACCCATCGAGCTGCTCGTGAACGATAAACTGATTGCGCGCGGGGACGTTGTCGTCATAGATGAGAAGTTTGGGCTCCGCATTACGGAAATCGTCAGCCCCGAGGAGCGGATTGAGAGCCTGCGTTGACGGAAACCGAGGAAAAAAAGCTCTGGGTGCGGTTCAAAGAACATGGCGATGACGACGCGCGCGATATGCTGGTTGTGCACCACATGCGCGTGGTCAAATACATCGCCGGGCGCATGGCCATACATATCCCCGCCAGCATCGAGATGGATGACCTCGTCGGCTGGGGTGTGCTGGGGCTCATGGACGCCCTCGAAAAATTCGACCATCGCCAGGACTTCAAGTTCACTACTTACGCGTCCGCGCGAGTGCGCGGCGCCATCATCGACGAGATCCGAACGCTGGACTGGGCGCCGCGGTCGTTGCGGGCCATGGCACGTAAGGTTGGTGAGGCCAAAAACAGGCTGCGACAGCAAAAGGGCATCGAACCTACTGTAGAAGAGATCGGCCAGGAACTGGGCACAACCGCCGGAGAGGTCGAGGACACCGCCGCCCAGCTTCAAACCGCACAGGTGCTCTCCCTGGACGACTACCTGCCACGCGACAGCGAGGACGCTCGTAAAGTCGACGTCACAAGCGACGCGGCGGCCACCTCGCCTGGGCAGGCGGCTCAAAAGCGCGAGCGCATCGAGATGCTGGCCGAAGCGATTCTACAATTACCTGATCAGCAGCAGAAAGTGTTAAACTTATATTACTATGAGGAACTTACGTTGAAGGAAATCGGCGCTGTCATGGATGTCTCGGAATCGCGTGTCTGCCAAATCCACAGCGCCGCGATGAAAAAACTGCGCAAAGTTATGCTGCTACGAGGTGCATGATGCCTCAACCGATAGATTTGCAGACAGAAATGGCCCGCGTTATCGCGACCGAGCGGATTCAGCAAATTGCAGACCGGGCCTCGCTGGTGGCACAGCAACGGATGGCGGCCTATGAGCAGGATGCCCGGGTCGATGTCGAAACGGCTGTGCATGAGCCTCAGCCCAAGAGCGAGGAGGTCGAGGCGGAGGCGCGGCGCCGGAATCCTTACATGGGGCGCAGGCGGCGCAGGCGGGCGTCCCAGTCTGAGGACGAGAAAGAGCGCGAGGCGGCTCATAAGTTCTACACGGCGGACGAACACGAAGAAACCGTGGAAAACCCCGACGAACATCACTTTGATGTCACCGTGTAGAAGTCTGCTGCTATTCTGGGGACAGTATACTTTGCTATTCTGGGGACAGTATACTTAATTCAGTAGGAAGCGGAAACCAGGACCAAAGACCAAGAACGACTGAATTAAGTATACTGTCCCCAGAGTAGTAACGAGGAGCACAGGACATGCTGAGAACCCTGGTGAGCAACGGGTTTATTGCCGCGGGATGGATTGCGGTAGGCATCGTCTTCGTACTTCTCTTCTTCCTTTACCGGCGTGAAGCAAAAGCCCACCGCACCGCGCAAAATAGCCCTCGAACCGAGCTCACGAACATGACGATCCTCCTACAAACCATGCGCGACATGCTCGACAAGCAAAAAGCGCTTGCCCGCGAGTTCAACAAGAGCCTCGACCATAAAGTCACCATTATCCGCAAAGTGGTCCGCGCCGTAACGGACGAGCGTGAGCGACTCAACAAGACACACCAGGAACTCACCCAGATGATGACGGCGGCCAAGGCCGACCTCGCCCGCATTCGGGCACATGCCACGGCCATCAAGGCTAACCAGACCGCCGCACCTTCGCAGACGCCCATCCCCGGGCCGAAGGAATCCACAAGCCCGTCCCGGCCGGCACGGACACCCCAAGTGCGGGTCGATCAGCCGCTAGTGACGGAGCAATCTCCCACGCTTCAAGTCCTCGCCCAACCGGCGAATCCGGACTCGGATGGCGACCTCATCGATACCTGGGTGGGTCTGGATTTCGGTGGCGACGAACCCAATCCCTACGCGTTCGAAGTGCCCGAGGTGGTCCCGGATGTGGCCGAAGACCCTGAGACGGCCCGCGAGGCATTCCGGAAGTTGCTGAACCTCTCTGAGGAACCTGCACAAGACCAATCACCAGCCCTTGCCCCGGGCAAAACCAACGGCCGAAGCCGGTCGGGGACGCTGCGCGCGCGTGTATTGGAATACAGCGATGCCGGAATGTCTGTGCCCGAGATTGCACGGGAACTGGGCCTCGGTAAGGGAGAAGTGCGCCTGATCCTCAGCATCGGCGCCAAGGAAGCGAAGCACAGAGGACAAAGAAAACACGGAACTGTACAGGGGTAAACCCGGAGAACGGCGTGTAGCGTCGGTAAATATGACGTGTGGCATCGTTCCCGTCGGTGTTATACAGAACGTCATAAATAATGCCGCATATTGGCGGAAAATTGCACGAGCGGTGCCCTCGCGTCATTGCGGGCGCAGCGAAGCAATCACTTGCCACAAAGGCCATTGGTTCAAGTGATTGCCGCGTCGCT
>CAYRLQ010000308.1:0-5069 GCA_964425145.1 uncultured Nitrospiraceae bacterium | reverse complement strand
GACGATACCGACCCCCGTGCCCCTGGGATGGAGTGGCGGGCGGCCGACACGTGGCCGCCTTTTGATACGAACGCCACGGCCTACTACCTGGCCGAAGGCGGCCTGCTTACCCCGGATGCGCCCAGCACGGCGCCCGCGACGGCCTCGTTCACATATGACCCCGCGAACCCATTTCCCACGCATGGCGGGCAAAATCTCCTCCTTCCCGCTGGGCCCTTCGATCAACGTGAAGTCAACGAGGGCCGCATGGACCTATTGAAGTTCGACTCGGCTCCGCTGGCCGAGCCGCTCGAGGTTACCGGCCGGGTCAAGGTGCGTCTGTTCGTCGCGACGGACGCCCCGGACACAGACTTTACCGTCAAGCTCATCGACATCTTTCCGCCGGGTGACGAGCGTGAAATTCTCATGCTCGACAACATCCAGCGCCTCAAGTACCGCAACGGGTTTGACCAGCCCGCGGCGCTGCTGACCTGTTCCGGCGAGGTCGTGGAAATTGAAATCGACCTCTGGAGCATCAGTTGGGTCTTCAACACAGGGCACCGGATTGGTTTGCAGGTATCGAGCAGCAATTATCCCCGTTTCGAGAAAAACCCCAATACTGGCGACGACTGGCCTGATGAAGACAACCTGCGCATCGCGCATAACTCAGTGCACATGGGCAAGGAATATCCCAGTGCAGTTGTGTTGCCGGTGCGGCCTCCAGAACAGCCGGCCCCGGCGGCAGCGCATTTGAATCCCAAAGAGCTGAAATCGATCGAGGGTGAGCGCAAATGGCGTGTGAAACCCAAAAAGCAGCGTGTACCGTTGCCTTCGGAGCGGCTCTTTCTGCGGCGAGGGAAGTAGCTCGTGAAGCGGATGGTGGCGATACCGACGCGCCCCGGCTGCGGGTGTGTTTTTGCTCTTAATTAGGACCAATTCTCCAATAATCCACTGAAGGAGCAATGACTTCCCCCCTTGTCCAGGCGCATTATCCGGGTTTGTGCTACAATTCCCCTCAATCAAGCGAGGTAAGCGTGGCGAATAAGAATGATGCACCCGACTTGGTTATAAAGCCGGCCGAGACCGACGAAGAAATGCGCCTGGCCAACGACCTGATGGCCAAGAGCCATTGCGCGGACTACTTTGAGGGGGTCGAGTGGCTCGAGACCTGCGGCGTCGGCTATCCGAACTTCCTGCGCGAGCATACCCGCATTGCGCTGCGGAACGGCGACCTTGCCGGCGCGCTCCGCATCACTACCGAAACCGTCCGCGTGGGCGAAGCGCGCCTGAGAATGGGCGGCCTCGGCTGGGTGACCACGGTGCCCCGCCATCGGCACAGGGGCGTGGCCTACGCGCTGATCGATAATACGCTCGGTTATATGCAACGCCACGGTTACCACGTGTCGATGCTGTTCGGCATTCCAAACTTCTATCACCGATTCGGGTTCGTGACCGCGTTGGCTGAGTATGCTATCGTGGTCGCGGCCTCTGAGGCGGCCGTGGCTTCCAGGGCCCCGTTCAAGGTGCGTCCCGCCAAACCCGGCGACATCCGAGCCATCCAGAAAATCCATAACGCAAAGGTCACCGGTGTTGCCTGTTCCCTACTGCGCACCGCGGCCCACATCACCAACAAATGGGACCGCTGGAGTGAGGGACTGAAAGTGTTGACCACCGAACAGGGGAAAGTCGTAGCGTATGTCAACGCCCATCGGGGTCAGGACGAATTGACGGTTATCGACTTGGGGGTTGCCGAGACCGCCTTCCAGCCGCGCGGCGCCAGCGCGGCCCAAGTCTTTACCGCCAGCACCAAGGTTTGCAGCGGCTTATTGGCCACTTGTGCCGAACTCGCGGCCGGGGAAGCCGTTGGGCGCATTCGGTTTCAAATACCTCCGCCACATCCATTCGCCCGGTTCTTGCTCAAGTACACATCAACCCACGAAATGCGCATCGTGCGAGACTCTGGCGGGATGATGGCCTTCGTCGACTTGGGCGAAGCACTCGAGTCCATGATCCCCGAATGGGAAAGCCTACTCGCCCGCAGCGCCGTCCGTAAATACCGCACCGAGTTCACCCTCTTCGTCGACAACAAATCCTACCGTGTCCGCGCCAACTGCGGCGCCATCGACATCGCCCCGGCATCGGGTAAGAACAAAGTCGGCCTCTCCACAGCTCAGCTTATGCACATGATCACTGGGTATCGCCACGTTGAAGATATCCTGACCGCACGCAGGCGCATTATTACACCCGAAGCCCGCGCGCTCCTCGCGGTCCTGTTTCCCAAACGTCATCCCTACGTCTGGCATTTCGACCGCTTCTGAATGCCCTGCAGGCCGCGTCCGTTGATTTTCGCCTCTCACTTCGGTATACTTCCATGTAGGGCCGGGGTGGCGAAATTGGCAGACGCACCGGACTCAAAATCCGGCGGTGGCAACATCGTGAGGGTTCGAGTCCCTCCTCCGGCACCAGTGAGAATAAAAGAGGTTACGATGGATGCGTGACCTCTTTTCTTTTGCATCAGTCCTTGATTCAAAGCGCTGGTGGACACCGGTCTGGACATACAGGCCAAACCTTGCCTTGTCCCAATGCTGTTCACTTAAGCCTTGGTAGACGTAAAGTGATGAAAGACTGCGACCATGCTAACGTTTCTCGGATCGTGCTCGTGCTCGTTTGTCGTGCTCGTAATCGAAAATAGGGAAACGATTACGAATGACGAGCACGAGCACGAAAGTACCTTAAGTGAACCGTATTGTGCCTTGTCACCCTGATGCAACGAGTGTCAGGCAACGACTTACCACAAAGCCTTCGCAACAAGACGCAAGAAGGGCTGTTAATAGTATAAAATGCTTGAAAAAACGGGCACTCGGGTCGTAAAATGTCCACAGCGCCCTCTGCAAACAAGCGCCGCAAGAACATTGGCCAATGGCTGACGAAAAACTCCTTAAGATCCTCCGGCAAGGGGCGAAGGCCTGGAACCGGTGGCGCCGAGAGAACCCTGATAGCAAGCCGGATTTTCGCGAGGCGAACCTCTCCAGAACGGACCTCAGCGCAACGGAACTCTGGGGGGCGAACTTCTCTTATGCCGACCTTAGTGAATCAAACCTCTGGGATGCCGACCTCAGCGGAGCGAACCTAACCGGAACGAAGCTCCGTGGGGCGGACCTGCGGCGCGTAGACCTCTGGGGGGCCAACCTCGGCCGAGTCGACCTCGTGGGGGCGAACCTCCGGGGCGTGAACCTATTGGAGGCGAACCTTAGCCGGGGAAACCTGCGCAAGACCGACCTCGGCGAAGCGCACCTCTCGGGGGCACGCCTCACTGAGGCGAATCTCGGCGGGGCAAAGCTCATCGGGGCAAGCCTTATCAAGGCGGACCTTTCCAGGGCGAAGCTCCGCAGGGCGAACCTCTTCGAGGCCAACCTCATCCGGGCGGACCTTTCCGGGGCAGACCTCAGCGGGGCAAACCTCTTCGAGGCCAAGCTCTTCGAGGCCAACCTCAGTGAGGCGGACCTCCGAAGGGCCGACCTTCGCGGCGCAGACCTGGCATTCGCCTGTCTACATGCCATCCGGGGTAAGAAAACGATAAAGATAGAGTGGGCAAATCTTTACGAAGTGCATGATCCGCCAGATGGATTTCTAGATTGGGCTCGAAAACACGGCGCCAAGTTCGAGAAACCAGACATGACCGATTAGCCCCCCTTGTGCTGTTATTCGCATCGTTCTGTACTAAGAGGCTCTAACAGAACCCCGGTGGCACGGGCTTCCAGCCCGTGATTCCATGGGCAAGATGCCCATGCCACAAGAAGAATGTGTCTTTTCGTTAGAGGCACTAAGACCGTCTTTGGCCGCGGCGCAGGAGGCTGAGGAAGTTATAGAGGTCGGGCACGTGAAGAAAATGGCACAGCGTGCCATAAACAACTACGGCACACACGACAGGCACGACCACGCAAATAAATCGTGACGCGGGGAGATAGAGCAATATGCGCTGATGGGTGCCGTAGGCGACTGCCAGCATCATTACCGTGGCGATGGTCATACGAAGCAAGGCCTCGAGGAAGGGCTTGTCCCAAAGGTTGCCAAAGCGGTCGCACAAGAGCACGTAGAGCAGGATGAAATTGATGGTAAAAGAGATGGTGGTGGCCAGGGCCAGGCCCTTATATCCCAAAGGGCCCACAAGAACACAGTTGAGGAGAATGTTCAGAAGCATACTGGTCGAGGCGACGATAACCGGCGTTTTGGTGTCCTTCACGGCGTAAAACCCGGACACGAGCACTTTTACCCAGACAAAAGCGATCAGGCCGACCGCGTAGAACAACACGGCGGTGGCGGTCTGTTCGGTGTCGATGGGACTGAACTCCCCGCGCTCGAACAGCAGTCGGACGAGGGGGGCGCGCAGGAGGATGAGGCCAAGGAGGGCGGGGAAGACGAGGAAGAAGGTTTGCCGTAGCCCGTGAATGAGAGTCTGGCGGATTTCGTCGAAATCCTCGCGGGCGCCGGCGCGGGATGCGGCCGGGAGAATGGCGACGGAAACGGCGATCCCGAACACGGATAGTGGTAGTTGCACGAGGCGGTTAGCGATGAACAGTGCCTTGACCTTGTCATCTCCCAAGACGGCTGCGAACAGGGTGTCAACGAGTTTGTTGACCTCGCCGGCAGCCTGGCCGATCAGCACAGGGACCAGGAGCCAGAAAATGGCGCGGATGGCCGGGTGTGCGAGGTTGAAGTTGGGCCGCCACACGCCGACGTATTTGGACAAGGCGATGTATTGGACGAGCATCTGCGCGATGCCGCCCAGCCACACGCCCACGACAAGGGCGTAGGCCGGGTCGGCGAAACGATGGCGGAACGCCAGACAACAGCCGATGATGGCAATGTTCAACAACGCCGGCGACCATGCCGGCGTGAGATAGTGTTTCACGGCAAACAGGGGCCCCATGGCGAACACGGCCATGCCGATGAAAAAGATATAGGGAAAGGTCCAGCACGCGAGTGTGGCCAGGTGTCGAATTCTCTCGTCCGGCACGCCGTTGACGGAGGTGAGGACGCTAAGTGTGTCCATCACGCGCAGCAAAAGCGGGAGCAGCAGCACGCCCAGG
>CAYRLQ010000307.1:0-5096 GCA_964425145.1 uncultured Nitrospiraceae bacterium | reverse complement strand
TTTGTCTGCTTGGATTTATACGATAGTCGATACTGGAATTTAGCGTTGCAGCGTTAGAAAGGTCCGTGTCACCCCATCGTTCCGCCGCCGTAGCCGGCGAGGTCAAGCGTGATGTGGCGGTAGCCGAGGGGGGCGAGTTCGGCAAGGATCGCGGTGCGGACCTCGGGATCGATGACTCTGGCGAACTGCCCGGACTCGATTTCGATGCGGGCGAGGTCCCCGTACCGCCGGACGCGGTATTGGTGGAAACCGAGCCGCTTGAGCACTTCCTCGGCCTGCTCGACCTTGGCCAGCTCGGCGATGTCCAACCGGGTGCCCGTCGGAATTCGCGTGGCGAGGCACGCGAACGAGGCTTTGTTCCAGGTGGGCAGATTGCGGCGTCGGCTGAGGATGCGGAGCTCGTCTTTCGTTAGGCCGACCTCTTGCAAGGGGGCCACGACACCACGCTCGCTCGCGGCGACCGCGCCGACGCGTGTCGAGTCGCGTGCGTCGTCCGCGTTTTCGCCGTGGGCGACCACGGCAATATCGCGCTCGGCGGTGTAGGCCTTCATGGTGTCGAAGCGTTCCACCTTACAATGGTAGCAGCGCTGCGCATCATTGCGAAGGAAGGCCTCGTTTCTGAACTCGTTTGTGGCAACCACCACCAGGTTCCAGCCGCGCGCTCGGGCCATCGCCTTGGCCTCGGCGAGTTCCGACCGGGGCATGCTCGGCGAGTCGGCCAGGATCAGACCGGCGCTGTCCCCAAGGACTTCATGGGCGACATCGGCCAGGTACGTCGAATCGACGCCGCCCGAGTACGCTATCGCGATGCTGCCGTAGCCCGCGAGCAACTCCTTGAGCTTCTCTTCTTTCCGAAGGGCCGCTTCCGAGACGTTTTCAACCATCGCACAATCTCCCCAATACACGCGCACCACACGGCCGCTCCAACACGACCGGGCGAATGCAATTGGCCAGGTTTTCGCCGGAACAAACCGCAACGCGGATATAATTCCCCGTGTAGCCCGCCCACTGGCCGTCTTTCGCCTGCTCGAAGAGCACATCGAGCGTCTTGCCCAGGTACTGTTCATGAAACCGGCGCCGCTTTTCCGCGCTGATCTGGCGCGCGCGGGCGCTGCGGTGCTTGAGAACCTTCGGGTCCACTTTGTCCGGGAAATGCGCGGCGGGGGTCCCTGGACGCTGTGAGTATCTGAACACATGCGCGTAAGCGATGGCCGTTTCCTCGAGGATGCGACAGGTTTTATTGAAATCTTCCTCGGTCTCGCCAGGCATGCCCACCAGGATGTCCGTGCCGATGCACAGGCCGTGCACAGCCTCGTGCGCCTGCCCTACGAACGAGCGGAAGTCCGCCGCAGTGTGCCGGCGGTTCATCCGCTTCAGAACCATGTCCGAGCCCGATTGCAGTGGAACATGGAGAAAGGGTACGAGGGCGTGTGTCGGGTCCTCCATCAGGCCGAACAGGGCCTCGGGAATGTAACTCATTTCGACGGAACTAATGCGGATACGCGCGAGCCCGTCGATTGCGTCCAGTCGGTCGATCACATCGACCAACGTCTGGCCCCGAAACTCGTACCTACCGACGTTAACGCCGGTAAGGACGAGCTCCCTGACCCCGCGTTCGATGAGACACCGGGCCTCCTCCAACAGATTGTCAATATCGCGGCTGCGCGGCCGTCCGCGGGCGTACGGGACGAGGCAATACGCGCACATCGAGTCGCAGCCATCCTGGATTTTGAGGTTGGCTCGCCGCGACAACGCCGACGTCCCATGGACCTCGATGGTGAAATCCATGTCCTGGAAGGAACCCTTAGCCAATGGGTCGTGCACGATTATTGGAGCCGCTTTTCTCCCCTCCGCGACATAGTCGAGGACGTTCAGTTTCTCCCTGTTACCGACGATCAGGTCGACACCTTCAATGAGGGCGATGGTCTGGTAGGCCAATTCGGCGTAACACCCGACCACTGCCACAAAGGCCTGAGGATTCTTACGAATAAAGGCCCGGACCATCTTGCGCGACTTCGCGTCGGCCTCGGCCGTAACGGTGCAGGTATTGATGATGCCGAGCTCGGCCGGGTCGCCAAAGGGCACGAGCGTGTAGCCGGCTTCGCGGAGCCCTTCGGCAATGATGGCCGTCTCGGCCTGATTGAGCCGGCACCCCAGCGTGTAGACCGAGGCCCTTTTCCGGCCTGAATCAGCCACGATGCTTTCCCAGTTGCCCAAAGGGAATTGTGGATCGGACAGTTGCGGATGATGATTTCTTCTTGCTTAGTTCTTCTTTTTCTAAAGAAGAAGTTGCGGATGATGGTTTCTTCTTGCTTAGTTCTTCTTTCTCTAAAGAAGAAGTAAGGGGGTAAAGCCGTTCACCCTCGAGCCAGTGGCCGTGGTAGCCGGTGATGCGCACGTCTACGAGGTCACCGATCCCGAGGGCGGGGTCCGTCACCGAAACGGGCCGAAAGCCGTCCGTCCGTCCACTCACGGTGTGGTCCTTCCTGGGATGGGCGCCATCGATGAGGAGTTCCTGAGTCGTGCCGAGATAGTTCTCGAGCTGTTCCTGATTGATCCGGTTCTGAAGCGCGATGAGCTGCTGCAGCCGCTCCTCCTTGACATCGCGCGGCACGTCATCATCGAGCTTCTCTGCCCGCGTACCGGGCCGGGGCGAGTACATGAACGAAAAGACCTGGCTGTAGCGCACTTGATCGAGCACATCCAAGGTGCACGCAAAGTCTTCCTCAGTCTCAGTGGGAAACCCCACGATGAGGTCGGTGCTGATCTCGATGGCGGGATTGACAGATTTCGCATAAGCCACTTTTTCGAGATAATCCCGGATGCCGTGACGGCGATTCATGAGTTCCAAGACGCGATCGGAGCCCGACTGCAACGGGAGATGCAGTTGGTTGCAGATGACCGACTGTGCGGCCATCAGGTCCGACAGGGCATTGTTCCAGTCCCTCGGGTGTGGAGAAGTGAACCGCAGCCGGGACAGCGGCAGTTGCGCCATCGCCTCGAGCAGCTCGTGAAACCCATACCCATCGGCGTTGTACGAATTGACGTTCTGCCCCAGTAGCCAGATTTCCCGCGCCCCTTTGTCGATGAGCGCCTGCGCTTCGCGAAGGATGTTGTCCGGCCGGCGGCTGATCTCCCGCCCGCGGGTATATGGCACGATGCAGAAGCTGCAAAAGTTGTCGCAGCCTTTCGTAATGGCGATATAGGCCTTACGGTTCTCGACATGCCCCGCTTCGAGCCATTGGTCGGGGATGAAGTTCTGCGTCTTGGGCTCGCGCGGCGCCCAGTCGGTCCTCACCACGCGCTCGCCGCCGCGCACCGCCTCGATCATCTGCGGCAATCGGAAGAACTGGTCCGGGCCGAACACCATGTCCACGTCTGCGTTCCGTTTGAGAATGGCCCCGCCCGCCTGTTGCGCAACGCACCCCGCCACGCCGACGATCAGATTCGGGTTGTCCCTCTTAAGTGGATGTAACGTCCCGAGGAAACTGTAGACCTTGTTCTCAGGATTGTGCCGGACCGAGCACGTATTGACCAGGATCAGGGATGCTTCGTGAATATCGGCCGTCATTTCGTACCCCACCGAAGCGAGGACGGCCATCATGCGCTGGCTATCGTGTTCGTTCATCTGACAGCCGTAGGTCTGTATAAATGCCTTCATGGCCGCTTGTTTCTCGGTTCACAGAGCTGTGGGCTATGTCGAGGGAAATACGCGTAGCATGGCGCCGAACCCTTTGGCCAGTTCAACATTTTCCCAACAGCGCATGGTGTCTTTCCAACAGGCGATTTAGCTGTTCTTTTTCGACGTCTAGCTGCCTCTTGAGCTTATCCCACACGCCGCAATTCCCCCTCGTTCTTGAGGTACCGCGTGAAGGGATTGGTTTCATCCAGGTCCACCAGGTCCAGCGGTTTCCGAAGAATTCTGCGGGCTGCGCCCATTGCCTTGAAGAATGCCTCAGGGGGCAGACCCGAGACAGCAATGTCAATGTCTGAACCCTCTCGCATTGCGCCGGTAGCTGCTGAGCCGAAAAGGTACACATCCCGGGCCCCGGCCGCTTTCAGCGCCGCTGCCGCCCGGCCGACCCTCTCTCGCAAGTCTTCAGTCATTGAACCAGCATCCTTGCGTTGTCGATCGGCAGCATGTCACATACCGACCATTTTGGTCGTCTGGGGGATTTGACCATTCGCTCTAACGATGGCAGTCACCGTTTGACAAAGGCAAGCGAAGAGCGGTCTTTGGCAATACGGTGTACTGCCTGGTTCGCTGTTCCTTTCATTTCAACAAGTGCCATGCATCCCGGAATGTGGTCCCGTCTTTCCGCATTCGGGACAACTGCAAGACGTGTCGTTTCCCGTTGGGTGAGTGATACACCAGTGGCCCGAGGCGCTTGGACGGGACAACATAGACTTCAGGAGGAACGGAGTGGTCGGCAATCTTGCCGAGGAAGGAGACGAAGACCAAGAAATGGTCTTTGGCTACCTTCTTCACGTTGTCGACCGGCCAACTGGTTGTGCCGGCAAGTCCCTTGACGTCGACTTTAATGACGTCTCCCGATTCCCGCACGACGACAATGTCTACGGATTTCTTGTTTCCAAGGGTCAGGCTGGCGTCACAACCAAGCCGGTGAAGCATGGAGAGCACGTAGAACTCGGAAGCTAGGTTGGTGTTGTATGTCGTCATATGATTTCCCGCCTTGTTCGTCCTTCATTTAGCCGTCGCAGAGTCCGGTCAGCTCCCCATAAGCCAACCATCGACCAATATATCCTCAATCCTACACTTGCGGCAGAATCCTGCAATCGCTTCTCGGCCAACCTGAATACACGATTTTATCCCAGTAATCCTTCAAATCCTCGTATCCATCGTGATCACATTCCGGTTCTTCCAATTTCTCTCTTCAGATTCGGATATGATGTCCTACAGTCTGCTTGCGGTTTTACATCGCCTTCTTTGTGCGCGCTCGAGCGCAAGGCCCTGCAAACACAATGGGCATGATCCTACGCTCGCTGTGGCAATCACGTCAAGCCATGGCCATCATTGCGACCAAATCCAACCTACCCGTCATTGCGAGCGAAAGCGAAGCAATCTCGCCTGAGTT
>CAYRLQ010000306.1:0-5110 GCA_964425145.1 uncultured Nitrospiraceae bacterium | reverse complement strand
ATGGCGTTTGAGATGCGCAAAATGTGGGCTAATGCGTAGTCTGTCCCTGGATTCCCTGGATTCCGGATTCCTTGTCCCTGGATTCCTTGGATTCCTCCTGTCCCTGGATTCCTCCCCTGGATTCCTCCCTGGATTCCTCACTGGATTCCTCAGAACGGGAGATAGGGGGATTAAGGAGATGAGGAGATTTTTTAATTCAAAAAACCATAAAAACCATTTTATCCCCTTATCTCCAATATCTACATATCCCCTTTTCTTACACACACTTATGCAAAATGTTGCCCCAAAAACAAGAAATTCAACGTGAGTAGTCCAGAGGACACGGAGGCACGGAGTTGGGAATACTTGCCCGCCTGAGGCGGGCTGAACTTACAAACACGTTTGGGATCTGATGAGGATCACGCGTTGTCAGTGGTTGCGTGAATCCGTTCGTGGGGAGTTTTTCTATCCGCAGATTGCGCAGATGAGCGCAGAGTGAACGAGTTGCTTTCGTTGCTATGATGGCGTTTGAGATGCGCAAAATGTGGGCTAATGCGTAGTCTGTCCCTGGATTCCTGCTCTGGATTCCTGCTCTGGATTTCTCTGGATTTCTTCATCGCTCTGTTTTTCTGACAATCCAAATTATATCACGGGCCGGCCCCCTTGTGCGGCGGAATCCAGGGACCCATTACCCTGTCTGCGTATCGGCTCTGTTGCTGCGGCATCCCGTTGCTTGTGCCATAGGAGAGTCTATCAGGGGGAGGTGGTGATTGCAATGGTGACCTCGCGTATCGGCGTATTGGCGCTGAGCCAGCCAGGTGACGGGATGGCCTCTTTGGTCCGTGCTGGCGGCGCCTTGTGTGCGGTGGAGTTCGCGGAGGGGGCGAGGAGCATAATCCATATGGAGAATTACTTGGCCGTCTTTTGCCCACATCTATCGCCCCATCTCCTACCGCTTCTATCCCCCTATCTCCTCTCACGGCGGGTGTCGGTGAAGGGGCACAGGTCTTTCAAGGCGCATTCGGAGCACTTGGGCGCGTGGGCGGTGCAGACGGCACGGCCGTGGAAGACGATGCAGTGTGAGAGCCGGGTCCAGTTCTCCTGAGGCCAGATTCTCATAAGGTCGCGCTCGACCTTGGTCGGGTCGGTGTTCTTGGTGAACCCGAGGCGGTGGGTCACGCGTTTGCAGTGCGTGTCGACGATGATGCCGGGGGTGTCGAAACACTCGCCCAGGAGCACGTTGGCCGTTTTCCGGCCGACCCCATCGAGTGTGAGCAGTTCAGCCATCGTGCCAGGGACCGTCCCGCCGAACTCCTCGACAATTTTCTCGCAGGCGTTGGCGATACTCCTGGCTTTCTGGCGGAAGAAGCCGCAGGTCCGGATGTCCTCTTCGAGTTCCTTGCGCGGCATCGCGAGGTAGTCTTCGGGTTTCCTATACTTCTTGAACAACGTCTTGGTAACTTGGTTGACGCGAACATCGGTGCACTGTGCGGCGAGGATGGTTGCAACGAGCAACTGCAACGGGGTCTTGAAGTCGAGCGTGCAACCCGCATCGGGATAGGCCTGTTGCAAGCGGTTGAAAATGACAGGCGCCCGTTCTTTGTTTGCGGCCTGGGTCAGCTTGATCTTCGCCATGCTAGAACCTCTTGCGCCGTCATGCTGTTGAGCAAGTCGGCGGCTTCGAGCCAGCCCTTGCGGGCGATGCCAATGCCGTAGGCCACGTCATCGAGCCCTTCCGTGTTGTGCGCGTCGGGCCCGATACACAGCTTAATGCCTTTTTCCTTGGCCCGTTTGCCGTAGCGCCAATCCAGGTCGAGCCGATGGCAGTTCGCGTTGATCTCGACGGCGACGCGATTGGCCGCGCAGGCGTCCAAGACCTTTTCCATGTCCAGTGGATAGCCCTGACGAGATAGGAGCAGGCGGCCTGTCGGGTGGCCCAGGATCGTCGTGTATGGGTTTTCGATGGCCTTGAGGATGCGCCGTGTTGCTTCGTCCTCGGACATGTCGAGCTTGCTGTGGACCGAGGCGATGATGAGGTCGAACCGTGCCAGTGTGGCTTCGTCGTAGTCCAGCGCCCCATCGGTCCGGATGTCGGATTCGATGCCTTTTAGCACGCGGAACCCGTTCAGGTTTTGATTGAGCGCGTCGATTTCCTGGTGCTGTTTCTTGACGGCCTCGGGGCTCAGTCCACCCGCGTACCCGGCCGACTGGCTATGGTCGGCCATCACCAGGTAATGGTAGCCGCGGGCCTGGGCCGCCTCGGCCATCTGCGCAACCGTCGCGGTGCCGTCGCTGTATTTCGAGTGGCAATGGAACACCCCCACCAGGTCCTCGAGTTTGACAAGCCGGGGCAGCTCGTTCGCATCCAACTCCCCCATGTCCTCGCGCAGTTCCGGCGGGATATAGGGCAGCTTGAGCGCGGCGAACAACTGGGCCTCGTCGGCGCATGGGATGTTCTTGCTGCCGTGGAACAGGCCATACTCGTTCATCTTCAAGCCCATTTCCCGCGCGCGCTGGCGCATGGCGACGTTGTGCTCCTTGCTGCCCGTGAAGTAGTGCAGCGCGTAGGGAAACTGTGAGTCCGAAACGACCCGCACATCGGCCGCGATACCCGTTGCCAACACGACGCTCGACTTGGTCTCCCCGTGCGCTGTGACCCGTTCGACGCCGTCCGCCTCGACGAACCTCTCCATGATCGACGCGGACTCGTCGCTCGAGACCAGGATGTCGATGTCTTTGATGACCTCCTTACGACGGCGCAGGCTGCCGGCAATCTCGATCCGCACCACGGCGGGGTCCTGTGCCAGCACGCCGCGCAGGCGTTGCGCCTCCGCAAACGCAGTGTCGAACAGATGCAACTCGCGGTGCTTCTTGGCGAAGGCGATGCCGTCGCGGAGCTTCTGTTGGATCTTTTCCCCAAAGCCCTTGAGTGCCACGAGTCGGTTTTCGTTGCATGCGTAATCGAGTTCGCCCAAAGACTGGATGCCGAGTTCCTCGTAGAGTGTCTTGATGCGCCTGGCGCCCAGGCTGGGGATTTTGAACAGTTCGAACAAGGTCTCGGGGAATTTGGCGCGGAGGTCCTGGTGGTACCGCAGCGAGCCGGTAGTAACCAGTTCATCGATCTTCTTCTCGAGTGCGTCACCCACACCCTTGATCGTGCGGAGCCGCTTCTCGCGCACCACCGACTCGAGGTCTTCGTCGAGCTGTTCGAGCGCGCGGGCCGCGTTCGTGTACGATCGGGCCTTGAACGGGTTCTGCCCTGCCAGCTCGAGGAGCACGGCGATTTCTTCCAAAACCGCGGCGACTTCTTTCTTGTTCATGGTGGGTTTTCCTGAAAAATTGCCTCTACTCGTGTAGTATACAGTCCGAATCAGCCCCTGCAAAATAGCTTCGGGCTGACCGAGAAGAGAGTGGTGGATGATTGAGAACTACCGTTTTGGCCATGTCGAGATCGCCGGCCAGGAATACACCTCAGACGTGATCGTCCATGGCGATTTAATCGAATCTTGGTGGCGCGTGTCGGGACATATCGTGGCGCGCGATGACATCGAGGCGCTGGTTGCGAAAAGGCCCGCGGCGCTTGTGGTGGGCACGGGCGCTATGGGCCTCATGCGCGTGCCGAAGGAGACCCGGCAGTTCATCGAGGGCAACGGGATCGCGCTGATCGTGGAGCGCACGGCGAATGCAGTGGGCCAGTTCAACAGGCTGTGTGCCGAAGGCAAAGACGTCGCCATCGCCATGCACCTGACCTGCTGAGCTCTTATACAGGGCCGTTTTCCGTGTTTAACAGGAGTATCCTGTACAGAATGGCCCTGTTAAGCGGATGTTTATAGCTGTTGGACCCAATGCCCGGTATCAATGGGCTCATGCCTCGTTCGGCATTCGTTTGCGACATTCGCAATTTTCCCGAGGATTCTGTTATTATTGATCATGTAAGAAATTAGTCACGGCCAGGTGGCTGGTGCTGCCGTTTCACGGGGCGGTGCGCTGTCGATGTTCGGAGGTTTCCATGCAGAAAAGAACGAGTAAGTCTGAGTTTATCGCGTTGCTATGTTTCCTTGTGGCATCGACACTGATCCTGACCAACGGCTTCGCTACGCGCGTGCGCGCGCAAGGGGACGAGCTCGACATCTATCTCAAGCTGGAACCCATCGGCGTTGTGCTTGATACGATCCTTACCGAGTACTACAAAGAGCCGGACATCGACAAGGTGGTGGAAGGGGCGCTGCAGGGCATGATGGTTGCCCTGGACAAGCACAGCTCGTTCATCTCCGCCGAAGCCCTCAAGGAGCTGACGGAGGATACGGAAGGCGAGTTTGACGGGATTGGTGTAAGCATTCGTAAGGATGATCAAGACAACATCGTGGTGTTTCAACCGTTGCCCGATTCGCCGGCGGCGAGGGTCGGCGTCCGCGCCTTTGACCTCATTCGTAAGATCGACGGTGTCTCGACGGCGGGGATGGCTCTTCCCGACGCGGCTAAGCTGATCCGCGGACCGCGCGGGACAATCGTGCTGCTGACCATCGAGCGGGGCTACGACGAAGAGGATGGGGAACGCGAGATCTTGGAAATCGAGGTCAAGCGGGGCAAAATCTCGCTCGAGAGCATCAAAGAGGCCCGCGTACTCGAGGGGGGCGTGGGATACATCCGGGTGAGCGACTTCAAGAAGCATACCGCCGATGAACTCGCTAAACGTATCCGGGAGCTACTTGATGAAGGCATGACCTCGCTCGTGCTCGACTTGCGCTGGAATTCGGGGGGGTTGTTATCCGCGTCGAAGGAGATGTGCGAACTGTTCCTGCCCAAGAACACCTTGGTGACGTACACCGAAGGCCGCAAGGGGAAGGACGGGAAACCTGCCCAACAAATGAAGTTGTATACCGAACGGTCGCCGATACTACCGGAGGGCTTCCCGACAATCGTGCTTATCAACGAGCAAACGGCGAGTTCAGCGGAGATCGTCACCGGGGCGCTGCAGTTCTGGTCGAAGGCGCTCATTTTGGGCCAGCACACGTACGGCAAAGGCAGTGTCCAGACGATCATCCCCTTGAAGAGTCCCGAGAACAGCGCACTGCGCCTGACCACGGCGCTGTATTACACACCCGCTGAAGTCACCATCCACAACGAGGGC
>CAYRLQ010000305.1:649-5132 GCA_964425145.1 uncultured Nitrospiraceae bacterium | reverse complement strand
TGGCGTCGCAGGGATTGCCCGTGGTCATACCTACTGAACCCATCTGCGGCACGACCTCGCCCGTTACGCTTGCGGGCAATGTTCTCACGCACATTGCTGAGACACTCGGTGGTATCACGTTGGTCCAAAGTGTTAACAAGGGCGCGCCCGGTATTTGCGGAAGTGTAGGCTCGATCACAAACCTACGGACTATGAATCACGTCGGCGGGGCGATCGAACGCGTTGTCTGGAACAAAGAGCTGATCAAGGTGAACCTTGAGAAGTCCGCGATTGGAAGCGCGCCGCGCCTCGATCCGGGAAGGCTTGTCAACGAAGATGTTGAACAACGACTCCGCGGTCATTACGGGCAACCGGGGCAACGCGCCTGATTCGGCGCCGATGGCGCGCTGCGCCCTGGAGGGCTCGAGTGCATCTCACAATGGGAAACGGTGAGGACACGGGAATCCCGGTGCACGATGGAACATAGGAGACCGGTGGCCATGCTGCAGTATGTGCGGAGAAACGCGTCCCCGTTATTACTTTGGGGAGTGGGAGCCCATATTGCTGATAGTTGATACCTGATAGCCGTGTTTATGGCGCAATATCCGGTGCCGGCGGGAAGTTGTCGTAGGGGCTTGCGCAGAAGCTGAGGATGTCGCGGAAATTTGGTAGGGCCGGGTTGGTGCGGAGGATGCGCCACGGGCCCTCACGGTCGGAGAAGGAAACCCACACCTCGCTCTCCTTGGTCCGTGGGAAATGGGCGCAGACATCGGCGAAGCGGCCTGAGGAATCTGTTTGAGCGACGCCCTGGAAGCGGCAGTAGAGCAGCACGTTGATTTGGTGGGACGTCGGGTACGAACTGAAATCCCAGCGCCTGATCTGCCGCGCCATGGTGCAGGAGTTGTACCGCTCGAAGAACCACTGGTAGGCACGGCGCACGTATTGGAACCGCCAGCCCTGGGGGTCTTCGTATTCCGTCGAGTACAGGTCGAGCATCCCATTGAGGTCTTCTTCCCGGAACGCGCGGCCCCAGGCCTCGATCCGGTCGGCAACTCCCTGGGCCGGCGCGCGCTGGTCGTCGGGCAGTCCCTCGAGGTCGGCCCATCCAGACTGCCGGGGGATGCGTGACGTGGCGGGTCCTTCGATGGGCCGGCTTCTGGCGAACCCGAGCAATGGGCTAATCGTGGCTTCCTCAGCGACCCGGCTCTCGACGATGCTGAACGTAAGGTATTCGCCGTAATCAACGGTACACTCGTAGGGTTCGAGTTCGTTGGTCAAGGCGGTGACGGCGTACGCGACGGTGGCGTCCGGGTCGACCTGCGGGTCAATGAACCGCCGCTGGTCGACTCCGTTGGCTAGAAGCGTCAGGTGCGTAGTCGGCAGCACACGTTTGTAGACCTTGTAAGACACGTCGCCTTCGCGGAACGGCCAGGTGAGTTCGACGCCGTTTTCGGTTCGCCGCGCTTCGACCCCCCGCACCGGCGCCGGGACGCTCGGGATATGGGCCGTCTGTTGTTCGATACTGTTCTCGCGGGTGTTCATCACGAAGACCCCGCGGCCGACGCGGCTGATAAATGCGCTGCCTTCACCATCGGGGTCGTAGCGGCGGTCAAGCAGCTCGGTCCAGGCCTGAGCGGAGGCCATCTCGCCGGGCCGCACGACGACGTCGAACCCGGCCAGGGCATCCTCGGACGCGTAAGGCGACAGTATGGGCACCCAGTAGTGCCGGCCTGTATTCAGGATGAGCTCGGGTACCTGTCCCGGCCGTTCCATGCCATAAGCCCCGTGAATCAGGAAGCCACGGTCGAATACGCCGTCGATATCCCGCAGATTCAGGTGAAATTCTTCGGAAGTCTCTGCGGGCGCCAACTGGTAGGCGACTCTCGCCTTTTTCCGGACAAAATCACGGCGCGCGATGAGCCCCTGGTCAAGGAGCTCGAGCAGCGTCGGATAGATGGCCTCGTACCAGTGGTGATGGGCGCGGCCGAACCACAGGTCCGTGTCCGGGGCGAAGGTGTAGACCGTGGCGCCGGTCATGGCGCCGTTGAGGATCATCGCGCGGTACAGCGTCGGCGGCATCTTACTGGGCTGTTGGGAAAGTCCGAATACGCCCGGCTCGATGAAGTGCGCATCGGAATACCACCACGACCGCGCCCCCACGCCCCATTGCGCCGTGGCGCCCTCGAGCCAAAGCCCCATCAGCGCGGTCATCCGGGCGATGTTGTGCGGCCCGCGGTGGGCGTTAGTCGGGATGGTGTAAGCCCCGCAAGCGCGTATCTTCTCGTACAGCGGCCGGCACCATGTGTTCGCCATGATCCGCGGCCACCGGAGCTCGTCAAGCTCGACCGAGATGAACCGACCATAGCGCGCGGCCAGGTCGATGGCGCCGATGAGCCAGCGTACATTCGGCGGGATGCCCAAGGCGTCGTGGTCGCCGAACTGGTAATACTCCTCGAAGCCCAGTCCCACTGCCTGAATGCCCTTGACGCAGGTAAAGTCCCGGACCAACTCCTCAGCGCGGGCAAGCGGGTAGATACGGCGCGGATCGCCGTCGGCCAGCCGGACGACCGCGGGCACGTCGGCCACGTGCAATTCATGCAGGAGCGAGCGAAACCGGGCGTGGCGCGAGGCCGCATCCGCCCCCGGCATGTCGACCTGCATCGCCGCGTAGGGTTTCAGCTCATACGGCAGGTCGGCCCACGCTTGGATCACGCGTTCGGCGTAGGCGGGCGCGTCCTCGTTATCCCGTCCGGCGTTCTGGAAAATAAACAGGGGGTGCTCGGGGCTGATTTCAACGCACAGCGAAGGATAGTCCACCGCCCGCGCGCCTGCGGGCAGACCAACCGCCGCGACCAGAAGCACCGCCGCGACACCTCCGTTGAATCGCTTTACAGCCATGACACGGGATTGTAAGCAAGTATCACAGGATTTGACAACTACGCCTCCAATCGCGCAATACCGAACTGGAATCTGCAATGGTAAGCGTTCAGCTCAACACAATTAAGATCACACAATGGGGCGGAGTATATCACCAGCACGTCATTGCGAGGAGCGAAGCGACGCGGCAATCTCGCTCCGGCCAAGTCCTTGCACTTAAGGAGATTGCCGCGCTCCCTGCGGTCGCTCGCAATGACGGGGGCGGTGGTTGCCTCCGGCAAGGAGTTGAACCCGATTTGTGGCGTTATTTGTGTTGAGTTGAACGCTTACCCACAATGTTAATCCCTACGGCCACCGATAGGTTTCCTCCATTACAGCCGGTAACCCGCCTTCTGCCCTAAACAGGGACAGTTGCCACTTAAGGTGTTTTCTTTGTCTTACTATGCCGGCCAGTAAATGGTTTCCACTTCTCTGCGTCCTCTGCGGCTCTGCGTGAGATACTGGCAGGCCCTTTCAGAGACATGAGGCGCGGCGGGATGCAAACTACTTTGCGGCCGGGTTAGTAAACGGCAACTGTCCCTGCTTAGGGCCCCACCACGAAGGCGAAGCCGCCGGCCACGCTGTGCCGCGCCCCGTGGCCCGGACAACTGCATTGCGGCGATTGCGCGACAGCACAGAAAAACGGCTTGACAAAATGCGGGGGGAGGTAGACTATATAGTTGTGTTAGTTTCATGTCGCCATTTCTGCTCGCAGGACCCGCCCATTCGGCCAAGACGGCACGTGAGCAAATGGCGGCCAGTCAATCGGGAGGAGGCCTCTACGGCTGTGACGCGGACGTGATCCGGAACAACATCATTTGGGCCAACACCGGCGGCCAGATTGTGGAATCAACCTCGCACGATTATTGCTGCGTTGATGAGGAGGAAAACTCAGGTGGGGCGCACAACATCGGGCCCTTCTCCGATCCGTCCGTCACCGACCCGGGATTCGTGAGCGATGAGTTTGTGGACGCGTGGGAGTTCCTGGACGAGTTCAGCGGCAGTTACGACGATAGCTGGTATTTCTGGGGCGGCACCTGGACCGCCGAGGGCCGCGAATATATCGAGAAGACAAACGCCGGCGGCGGTAACCTCGTACGCTCCAATACCGATCCTGATCTCGAGCTCTGGTTCCGGTACTATCGCGACAACAATAATACCGGTGTGGCCCATGTGCGGTTTGACATGGGTACGCCTCAAGACGACCGCGTGCGGATCGTGATGTCTTCGACCCGCACGTCGCTTGACGAACGTGTGGATGGCGCCTACACGACCCTGGACAACAATAACGACGCCGACACGCTGGTGGACACGTGGTATGATTACTATGTGAAGTGTTCGGGACCCGACATCGAGGTCTGGCGAGGTGAAGAGGGTGGCGAGATGAGCAAAATCCTGGAAACGGATGAAGCCCACAAGGCCACCGTCCTCACCACCACCAACATGCCATTCTGGCAGCTTGCGGGCACGTGTCGCCTGGACGATATCGCCTTGGTCGTCAACAACAATTGGCACCAGTTCCTACATCTGCACGAGGATTCTGAGTGCATTGATGTGGGGGACACCCCTCTTGACCCAGAAACGGGCG
>CAYRLQ010000305.1:0-639 GCA_964425145.1 uncultured Nitrospiraceae bacterium | reverse complement strand
TCCCGTTCCGGGACTTTGACGACCACCTTGGGCCCTTGGACGGCGATGGAGTTGACGAGGAGGAGCGCGACATCGGTGCTGATGAGTATCCCACGCCATCTCGCGAGGGCTTCACGTTCTGGTGGGAGAACTTCCGTATCGTTTTGGAGGAGTGAGTGATCGGTCGGGTGCTACACCCGACCTGTTTGCACAAACAACTGCGCCCGCTCTTCCGTCATTGCGAGCGAAGCGAAGCAATCTCGATCTGATATTGCCAGGGGGGCCGCGTAAAGGGCCCCGAGCGAGGTGAGAAGATATGATTAAACGAATCCTGGGGCTTGGCGTGGCGGTCGGTTTCTCACTGATGTCCTCCGCAAGCGTCTGGTACGTGGACAAGGACAACAGCTCGGGCGACGAGGACGGTAGGTCGTGGGGCACCGCATTTAGCACGATCCAACCGGCTATTGACGCGGCCTTTGAAGACGGCGGCGGTGAGGTGTGGGTGGCCGAGGGCGTGTATGACGAAGAGCGCCAGTCGATCATGGACATAGACCTGAGACCTGATTCTGAGAACTGGGTGGATACAGGATCGATTGTCATGGCTGCTGGAGTTCACCTGTACGGTGGATTTATCGGCTCAGAAATGGAACGAAGCGACCG
>CAYRLQ010000304.1:0-5152 GCA_964425145.1 uncultured Nitrospiraceae bacterium | reverse complement strand
TGGCACCTGGTAGAGATAGAATGTCCAAGGCGAGGACTGTGAGGTGAGAGACCGCAACGGAATGAGGCCGATCTCTGCCGCATTGAGAATCTCCACCGCAGATATCACATAGTCACCGCCCTGCGCCCGGAGGGCATCGACATTTAGATTGAGACTCTCTATCTGCATGCCCTTCTTCGGATTTGTGAATGGGTCACCCCATAACTCATTCTCTGCTGGACTGAGAATCCGCACTGCAAGTCTCACAAAGTAACTGCCCAGCGCCCGGAGGGTATCGACATTCAGATTGAGACTCTCTATCTGCAGGTCCTTCTTCAGAGTTGTGGAGGGGACACGCCATAACTCACTGACAAACACGTAATGCCTGTGACCGCAGTAGTCGTACTGCTTGCGCATCTCTTCGTTTTTCTCAAGTTCCGGCGCGATGATCTCTCGAAATGCGTGCTTGCGTTCCAGAGGATAGTTATTCCAGTAAAAGTCGAGAGTTCTAAAACCGTTATATATGGCCATCCCCGGATGGATTCCAATGCTCACAACTCTAAACGTGTCTCTCGGACGTCCTATCTCCCTTTCAACGGCATCAAAGAGGTCCTCAGCGAAGAACTCACGATAGGTCAGGCCGCTCCATCTGTACTCTTGCACAAAATCACTGCCATAGAACAGGACGGCACCTTGGCCTATCAGGAGCACAAGAACAAGCCTTTTCCCCCAGGCCCAGGCGTCTTGTATTTGTTTCAATGATAATGCAAAAAGTACAGTCCAAACGGTCGGGTCCAAAATGAAGAACCGAGAGATGTTAAAGACGCTAAGGAACCGAAATTGCCTTTCCACAGGCAGAAAAAAAGGCGACGAGAAATAGACCTCCACTATTGCTGAAGTTGCGACCAGTGCGGCGCAGAGCATCGGTATCAGGCCGAAAAAGCGGCGCTTCTTGATCAGGCAGCAGAGCGCCAGGAAAACGGTGAAACCTATTACGGGGAACTGCTTGCCTGTGGCCTGTTGGTGACCGAATATGAGTACATAATGGAACATTTTCAAGAACGGATACGGCTGTCGCAGAAACTCGGTTCTGTGAGAGACAAAACCGCTGTCCAGAAAAAAGCTTAATACAAGCCTATATTCGACCAACAGGTAACCGATGGCCGTTAAGCCCATCCCGGCAAAGAACAGAACGTTGAAACGCCGAGTGCGAACCACATCGCGGCAGAAAACGACACTTGCTACCGCAAGGAAGAAAAAGCCAGCGAAAATCAGGCTGGAATACAGAACATAGACGGCAATGATGAGCCAATTCCTGAGTGAGCGATCACCTGCCCGCAGATTAAGAAACGCCCAGGTTAGGGCCGGAATCCCCGCCACGCTCAAGCCGCCACCGGGGAAAAAGGGAAGTAAAGAGAAGCCCAGAGCACATACCCCGACTAAGCGATAGTCTTCTTCATCCGGTAGCACAAATGACTTGAGGAGTAGATGCATGCCCAGGAAGGCAACTATACGCATGAGAATCTGGTTAGCCAGATATGCATAGAAAGGGGGGAAAAGCGCAAAGAGCCAGAGAAGGATACTGAACTCCGATGCGTAACACTTCCTCGGCAGTCCCGTCGCCTCAATGACCTCATCTCCCTTGGCGAATATCTTGCCGCTCTCGGCAAGCGTTTTCAGCGTGGGCACAATACTATCTAAATTATCATAGATAGGTACATAACTATTCTGGCGCAGCACGACCAAGGGCGCTAGATAGCTCACGAAGATTAACGCAATCAGGGAATAGTAGACTCTTTTGTCCATGGCAATGGCCCATTCTCTGAAAAGCGGACATAACACCAATCCGCTTTCGTGATGTCAAGACCCCAAATGCGATCCCATCCTTGGGATGTATGACGGTTTCCAGCCGGCTCGAAGAGTTCTGAGAGCAACGTGCCGCCGCGCTATGGCAGTGCCTGCGTAGCGTTCAAGATGGCGTCGCAGATCAGGTCCAAATTCGCGTCCTTTCCGTGCGCCAGTTCGCTTGGGTCGTCAAACGAGACGCCCTCGATGAGGCCGATGGCCTGTTCGGAGACGCAGGGAAAGGGTATCATGCACTTAAAGAAGAAGATGTACGCGTACTTCCAAGCCGCCTCCCAGTCGAGTTTCACGGGCGACGCGTCAGCCATGAGTTGCTCGAGGACTTCGTAATACTGCTGCTGTGTCTCGATGTCGATTGTAAAACCTTTGTGCGAGAAATGGGTCTCGCCGCAGACCACGGTGGGCTTTTCCTCGAGGGCGGCTTCGATGCCGATGGTGGAGGTATATACAATAATCGTGTCGCAATAATCGATAAGTTTGTAGGAACTGACATCCGATTCGGGCGGAATTACCCTGACGTTTTCGGGAAATTCATCAAACACGGAGTTCAGGTAATCCAAGGACTTTTCCATGGTCACGTCCGAGGAGATTTTCACCTCGGCCGGATGGAGGCGGACGATGAGATTCGCCTCGGGATGGCGCCCGAAGAAGTCGATGGTCAGCCGAATCCAGTCGAACATGTTGTCGAATCCGATGTCTCTGTATTGGACCGCCGAGTCCCACACGATGTTTGAGAACAGGGCAAAGTGTTTCTTGCCTTCCTCAAACCCGGCGGCCTGTTTGACGGCGGCCTCGTTCTCCTCGGGATTCGGATGAAAGCGCATGACGGTGCGCCCGCCCTTTTTCCGGTCGTCAATGTAGCCGCGGATAACGGCCCATTCATCCTCGGTCAAATGGCGGTCCTTAACCGTGTTCCAGGCGTAGGTGTTTTCCTGGTCCACGGATATCTGGTTGCAGACGATATTGAGCGTATCCTTGATCTTGCCGCGCTCGTAGGTGAAGATATCGATCCCCCGGCGCCGGCAGAATTGAAACATGATATTCTCCGCGAAGAACTTGCCGTTCACTGCAACCACCCTGTCCGGTTCAATTGCGTCCAGCGCCTTGGGCAACGCCTCCGACGCCAGCAATCCCGCCAGCACGAACTCCCGATGAACGCGCCTGCCACGGGCTGTGTCAGGCACACTCCCGCGGCGGAAAAAGCGCACCAGGGACGGTTTGACCGTGTAATCGATGTCTATGCCGTTGTGTTGGATTTCCGCCAACCGCTCGTAAGGGGTTTCGTAGGCTAGCTTGGCCAGTTTTGTGCGTTCTTCGGGCGCGATGTAGTTGCCCAACCAGTAGGTGGGCATATTGACGTATTTCGCAAAGAGTTTGCTGTATGCATGCGCCGCCCAAGCGCGGGTACAGGTCGGATTATGGTGAATGCGGACGTCGCACTTGGGAAAGAAATTGTCATTGAGCAAAAACGCCGGCTTGGCACCGCGCACCTTCAGCGCCATCGCCATGGAATATTCCCAGGCCAGATGGCTTTTCCAGGTGCCCTTGAGCGACAGGAACAACACCTTTTTCCCGTCTGCATTGGCCTCGGGTTGCGGTAGGCGAGACAGTTCCCGCATCTGAGAAAACAGTGCGGTGTCATGGTGCACCTGGAGCAGGCCAAGGGCATCGAACACAGGTATTCCGGCTACTATGGAGAGGTTATGTACGATGGATCGGATGCCGGCCATCTAAGTATTCCCACGAAGCAATCGTTTTGAGTAGACGATGCGCGACGGGTCTGCCTTCCTCGCGTACTTTACCTGGCACGTCATTATAATAACAAGGCTTTGGGGACTCCTTTCAAAACTCCTAACCGTTCAAGGGTGAAATCGACAAAAATCGGCGCAAAATCGGCGCTTGGCCGAAAAGTAGCGTTATAGCGGTTTCGGAGGATCGAGCGGGACGATCACCACGGCATCGAATTCAGCAACTCCGAGATCACGGAAGATTCCGGCAATGGCCTGGACATACATCGCGGTCTCCCGGCGCCTTCTGTATTCGGTGCGCCACCTCATTCCTTTCACCTTAACTTGGTTGAACACGTTGTGGTTGTCTACGAGGCTGTCGCGGGAGTCGTACCAGTTCCAGCCGGCGTACAAAGTGGCGGGGTCCGAGCAGGCCCGCACGGCCAAGAGGTAGTGCCGGGCCGTACCCGCGTGGACAAAAACGGTGCGAATCTCGGTGATGACATCATCAGCATACGATCGTATACGCAGCCGGACGCCGGTTTCCTTCCGCACGAGGTTGAATTCCTTCTCACCCCTGGGAGGTTTCGGCCGCCTGTACAGCTCAGGCCAGCCGGGCAAGGCGCGTGCGGATGCGTCCAGTTGCTCGAAGTTTCCAAATGGGACGAGATTTGTGACGAACCTCAACTCTAAAATGCGTTGTCCATGCGCCAATAGGATTTGGTTGGTCCCGCTCAGGTCTAAAGAGAACTCCTCCCGTTCCCTGTCATTGTCGCCACGCTCGTCCAACCATAGAATCTGGAGCAGGAACGGGCTTTGGGCGTCACGGCGGCCCGGCTCAAGGTTGAATCCCAACGGCCGAACGGCAGTGGGCTCCTGTATAAAGGGGCGCGGCAAGGGCAGGGGTTCCTCGAAGTAGGTTCGCAGTTCTTGCTCAAGCTGTTCCAGTTGCGCCGGGTTCTCGGTCTGGCCTTCACGGGCTTCGGCTTCAAGGTGCTCGATGGCCTTGGCCAGGCTGAAGGGGCGATACAGGCTTTCGGTTGCAGTACAAAGATACACCTCCGCTACGCCGTCATTCGGCCCGAGGGCCTCTTTTGCCAGGCCCAGGAAGAAGGGAGCATCCGGCTGGCCCAGGTCCATCGCCTTACTCAACGCATGGGCCGCGGGCTCAGGCTGTCCCGCGGCCAACAGCGCGCGCCCTAACCAGAGATTGGCTTCCGGCGTGTCCTCGCCGTTCTCTACAAGGGCCTCCGCGCCCGCCCGACAATCGAGCCATGCGCCGCGACTGGCCGAGTATCGAGCAAAGGCGAGGAGGGCTTCGCCGCGCATCGTACGCAGGGCCGTGCGAGTCGGCGTGGCATGGTCAAATGCCCGCCCCCATGCCCCCAGGGCGCCGTAGAGCTCATAAAGGAAAGGCTGGTACTCCCCTCGAGCCGCCTGGCCGAAAGCGCGCGCCAACTCAGCATTCTCGACCGCCATGACAGTTTCACCGCGGTCTGCATAGTATTTCCCCATCGCGAGGCGCGCCTGGGGATAGAAATAAGGGCGTTGGGTTGGGAGGGTGGGGGGGGCGTCGCTGGGCT
>CAYRLQ010000303.1:0-5156 GCA_964425145.1 uncultured Nitrospiraceae bacterium | reverse complement strand
TATGAAGCGGGGATGAGTTTCTATGGCCCGCGGATCGACGAGTGGTTCTACCGGGAGTTTTCGGCGCTGATGACCCTCGGGCGCCCAAGCAGCACAAGCGCGGCCGAGGGCCGGCAGGCCTTCGAGGCGCCGGAAGTCGAACGGCGGGCCGAGGCGCAATGGGTGACGTTGCATGGTTCCGCCTACGCGACAGGCTATCAGCGCGGCGCCGCTTTCAAAGATGTGATCCGCCAAGCCTATGCACGAGAGGTGGTTGAACCGGTCGACTCGCGCCTGCTGGTACCGGACACCGGGATTTGGGGCTATGCCCCGGGGTTCTTGAACCTTACGCCGGTGGCGTTACCCGCCTTGGCGATAAAGGTCCGGCCGCGCCTGAAGGGGTTGTCGCAGGACGTTTTCGAGGAGATCGAGGGAGTGGCGGACGGCGCAGGTCTGCCGTTTGATGCGGTGTGGTTATTGCAGTGCGCGGCGCCGTTCAGGCTGTCCGAGAATGGTGACGAGGCATATCCCTGGCCGTCCGGTACGATGTTCGCGGCGGTGGGCGACCGCGCCGGCGCGGACGATTTGCTGGTGGGGTGCAACTTCGATTGGCGGGCCCCGGGTGTCCCGATGGTGCTGGACGTGCGGCCCACCCAGGGGCATCGGTTCGTCCATCTGGGGTTTTCGAGCAACCTCGGCGCCTTCGCGGGCATGAACGAGGCAGGGTTGGTGGTGTGTGCGGTACGCACAGAGCCGCTCGAAACGTCCCCGTCCGGTAACCCGTTGCTCGAGCAGATGCTCGGTGCAGATAGTGGCAGCCCGGAAGATGGCCCGCCCGTCCCGCTGGTGCTGCGCACGCTGTTACAAGAGGCCGACGGCGTAGATATTGCGCTGGCGCAGCTTCAGGCCGTGCAGGGCTTGCGCGGTTATCATGTATTGATCGCCGCGCCCGGGACCCGGGGCAAGCCGGGCCGTGTGTGTGTGCTCGAGTTTGGCCGGACGGTTGCTGTTCGTGAACCCGATGCCGGTTTCCTGCTCGGCGCCGATCCCAATTTGCCCTGGATCGACTCAGCGGCGCAGGCGCGGTACAAGCGTGTGGCGGAACTCTTAGGCGCGGAACGGATCATCGCGCCGGTTGAAATAGAACGAACGCTGCGGGACGAGGGTCCGGAACAGGAGGGCGCGGCGTGCATCTTGAACGAGCAAACGCGGTGCGGCGTGGTATTTGAGCCGCTGCGGGGCCGATTGCGCGTAGCCTTTCCAAGCGCCGAAGGTAAGCTGGGTGAGTTCGCAACCGTTTCGCTGGCCCCTTCCGCCGTGGCGGGCGTTCCATGAGTGAGACGCAGAACATCTTTATCCGCCCACCCCGCGCCACCCGTCGGCGGCGGCGCCGAAGCAGCGGGTGTGGCGGTTGGTTTTTGTTCCCGCTGTTTGTCCTAGGGCTGGTTGCCTACGGTTTTTGGATCACCCGCGACACGCACCCAATGGCCCGCCTGATACCCCGTGAGCAAGTGGTTCAGGTCTTCGCGAGCGACGTCCTGGTCAAGCGGGGGAAAATAGCCGCATCGACGGTATGGCGGACGTTCCCGGAATCCTGGGGGCTGTTGAAGGTCTCCGAGCGGCTCAATCAGGACTTCGGTATGCCTGAGTGGGTGTTGAACAATCTCATCGGGCCGGTATGCCACGTTTCGGGCAATGATTTGCAGCACTTCGGGGATATGTTGTTTGTGACGCAGATGAGGCGGATAGGCTGCCTGGTTGAAAAGCTACACCGGCTGGCGCCGGGTATCGAGCGTGACCCCGCTGGCGGGCTGCACCTGCGCTGGGTCGAGGAACTAGGGCTGTATTACGCGGTGCGCGGGCGGATACTGGTGATGAGTCCCTCGCGCGAAGCGCTCGTTCGCGCTGTGACTCTCCGCGAGGAGGATGCGCTTGACCCGGACGCCCTGGCGCGCGCGGTCGATGCATTTGGCGCGGAGGACCTCCACGGAATGGTAACTTTCGGCGAGAAAGCCTCGCACGAAACCGGCGGCGCGGGTTCAGCGGCGCCCTTGGCCCGTCTGGGCGAGGTGTTTACCTCGCTGAGTTTTGCTGCGCGCGTGGACCTTGCCGAGGCGTGTGTGAAGTGCCGGGGGGCGCTCCGGCCTGAGTGGCACACGCGGCTTTCTGGTCTGCTTTCCGGCGTATCGCCGCAGGTCCTCGCCCTTCCGCCGGAAGGGATGCTAATGGTTTCGGCAGACTTCGGTAAATCTGTGCGCGAGGTATGGGATGGCATGGCGGGTTTGTCCAAGGACCCGGCCTACTGGGCAGGTCTTTGGGACGACTGGGGGTCGTCGGCGGTAGAGGAAGACGTGTTGACCATGCTGGCGCGGTTCTTCATGGGCCTTCTCGGGCCGCTGGGCCCTGGCATCCGGTTGAGCTTGTGCGGGATTGACCTCAATGAGATGGGACCGGTGCCGGAGGTGGCCGTCGCGCTCGATGCCAGTCCGCAGGCGATTGCGGGGGTACTCGAGGCTGTGCCGCCTGTGCCTGAGGACATGCCCCCGTGGGAGTCGTTTCCGCGGTATGACCCCGAGGACAGGCGTGTGCATCTGCCCATGCTCGGCGGCCCTTCCATCGAGCCCACGGCCGTGGTGTACGGCGACGGGCTGCTGGTGACGACGAGCCGCACGCTGGCTGATGCGCTCCTGGCCAGGCCGGCGCAGACAGAGCGGCTGACCGCCCCGGGCAACCTCTACCTGTGCGTGCGGCCCCACCCATGCGTCCAGGCGGTGTATGATGCAGGAATGCTGCTGGCAGAGAACGGCCTGCTCAAGGATCATACGCCAGAGACATTTGAAGACGCCATGGCGCCGTGGCTCGAGCGCTCGGCGCTCGTCGACACGATTTCGGTGCTGCTTGCGCATGAAGCGGGAGAGGTAGCGGGGGTATTCAATGTAGTCTGCCGCCCGCGGCACTGACAACTGACAACTGATGACTGACAAAGGAGAGATCATGAGCGGCATGACTTCACGCAGGAATTTTATGAAGATGACGGGCGCGGCGGCAGTGGGTTTGGCTGCCGGGGCAGGAAACGCCCACGCGCAGCGAAACCCCGAGACGGCGAAACGCAACGTTGTATTCATCTTCATCGACGACCAGCGGTATGATGCGCTGAGCATGCTGAATCCCTTCTTCGAAACGCCCGTACTCGACACGCTCGCCCAAAACGGCATCCTGTTCGAGCGGGCCTTTGTGACCACCTCGCTCTGTTCGCCCAGCCGCGCGTCCGTATTGACCGGCCAGTACGCCCACAGCCACGGCGTACTAGATAACAGCACGCGCCTGCCCGCAAGTATCCCCACGTTCCCAAAGGAACTGCAAAAAGCCGGCTATAAAACAGCATTCGTGGGCAAGTGGCACATGGGCGGCGCAAGCGACGCACCCCGGCCCGGATTTGACCGGTGGGTGTCGTTTCGCGGGCAGGGCCGCTATTACGATCCAGGCTTCAACGTTGACGGCGACCGGATTAAGCGAGACGGCTACGTCACCGACCTCATAACCGATTACGCCGAAGACTTCATACGCAAATCGAAAGACCATCCATTCTTCCTATACATGTCGCACAAGGCGGTCCATGCCGATTTCTACCCCGCCAAGCGACACGAAGGGTCCTACGAGGGCCGTCAGTATCCTTATCCAGCCTCGATGGCCGACACCGAGGAGAACTACCGAGGCAAACCGGCATGGGTGAAGGCCCAGCGGCAGAGTTGGCACGGCGTCGACGGCATGTACAACAAGCGGGTGGATTTCGACGAGTTCGTGCGCAAGTATGCCGAAACATTGCGTGCGGTGGATGACAGCGTCGGCCGGATCGTAAAAACCTTGCGCGAACTGGGCCTGCTCAACTCCACACTCATCATTTTCACATCGGACAACGGGTTCCAGTTCGGCGAACACGGGCTGATCGACAAGCGCACCATGTACGAGGCCTCCATTCGCGTACCACTCATCGTACATTGCCCCGACCTCGTGCAAGGCGGCCAACGGCGCAAGGAGATGATCCTAAACGTCGACTACGCCCCGACCATCCTCGAGACCGCCGGAACGCCGATCCCCGATTCAATGCAGGGCCAATCGTTTTACGGACTCCTTGACGGGTCCCGCAAGGACTGGCGCGACGCGTGGCTCTACGAGTACTTCTGGGAACGCTCGTTCCCCCAAACACCAACCGTGCTCGGCGTGCGCACCGACCGCTACAAATTCATGAAGTATCACGGCATATGGGACCGCTACGAACTGTACGACCTCGAGACCGATCCGAACGAAATGCACAATCTGCTGGCCGATTTCACCATACGCAATGAAGGCGGCGCGTTGGACGGCATCATCAGCGGCAGAGTCCAGGGAGAACTAAAGCAGGTATACAAGGCCATGCAGACTAAGCTACGCCAACTGCTCGAAGAGACCGGCTCCGCACCCGAGCCCAACTGGCGCACGTAGTTACGCAAACCGCAACTGTACATTCGCCGCCAGCAGCACATTCTCAAAGGCGCAAATTCCCCGATATAGGTTGCCGATCCGTTCCATGGCCAACACGCCGACTCAAATCGCTTCTTACGCCCGTATGCAGGGTCCCATTGCGCCTGCTTGCCCGTCATTCCCGCGAAAGCGGGAATCCAGTTCACCAAGGGCCGTCTTTCCCGCACACGCCGCAATGACGCCCTCCCGTCATTCCCGCGAAAGCGGGAATCCAGTTCACCAAGGGCCGTCTTTCCCGCACCCGCCGCAATGACGCCCTCCCGTCATTCCCGCGAAAGCGGGAATCCAGTTCACCATAGTTCCTCGGCCAAATCACGCCACTCGGGATTGTCTTTCTCGATCAATTCCAGTTTCCACGCGCGATTCCACTTCTTGATCTGCTTCTCTCGTATAATGGCCGAGCGCATGTCGCCATGAAACTCAAAATAGACCAACCTATGCACACCGTATCGCTTTGTAAAGCCTTCGACGGCATCATTCCTGTGCTCGCCAACACGCCGACTCAAATCGCTTGTTACGCCCGTACACAGGGTGCCGTTACGGTTACTTGCCAGGATGTACACAGCGCGGTGTTTTTCCTGCATCGTCATCTCCTGGATTCCCGCTTTCGCCGGAATGACGCCTCTCCCGTGTCTGCCGCTTTCGCCGGAATGACG
>CAYRLQ010000302.1:0-5211 GCA_964425145.1 uncultured Nitrospiraceae bacterium | reverse complement strand
CTGTGACAAACAGATAAGGTGAGTGCAATGCCTACACCACGGAACAACCGTCGCGAGTTTCTGAAAGCCGTGGGACTGGGTGCGGCGGCGTTGACGCTGCCGCGCGGCCTGTTCGCGGAGACGGCCACGACAAGCAAGCGCCTCAACGTTATCCTCATCTTCACAGACGACCAGGGCACGCTTGACCTCAATTGCTACGGCTCAGGCGATCTCCGCACGCCGAACCTCGACGCACTCGCGAGGCGGGGCGTGCGGTTTACGCAGTTCTACGCGGGGTCGGCGGTGTGTTCCCCGTCTCGCGCGGCCCTGTTGACTGGGCGGTATCCGCATCGGGCGGGCGTCCCGAGTAACGCGGAGTCGCGGCCGCAATACTTCGGAAAGGGGCACGGCCTGCCGGGCAGCGAAGTGACCATCGCCGAGATGCTCAAGGCAGCGGGCTATCGGACGGGCCACTTCGGCAAATGGCATCTGGGCGCTAAGCCGGGGCCGAACGGCGCCGGATTCGACGAGAGCTTCGGATTCCTGGGAGGCTGCATTGACAAGTGGTCGCACTTCAACTACGGCGGCGCGTCCTGGGGGAACCCACCGAAACGCCACGACTGGTACCACAACGGCGAGGAAGTTTGGGAATCGGGCACGCATTCGGGCGACCTGATTGTGCGCGAGGCGACACGTTTCATGGAGGCGGACCCACACAAGCCGTTTTTCTTGTACGTGGCCTTTGGAATGCCGCACTATCCCATGCAGCCTTATGACAAGTATCGGCGGCATTACGAGCACTTGCCCGAACCGCGACGCTCTTACGCGGCCCTGATATCCACGATGGACGAGCAGGTGGGGCGTATCCTGACGAGGGTGGACGAATTGGGGCTGCGCGAGAACACGTTGATCATCTTCCAGTCGGACCAAGGCCACTCGACCGAAGCGCGCGCGAACTACGGCGGGGGGAATGCAGGGCCCTATCGAGGCGCAAAGGCGAGTCTGTTCGAAGGCGGGTTGCGTGTACCGGCTACGGCGAGCTTGCCGGGCCGTATCCCGGAGGGTGAGGTGCGCGGGCAGTTCTGTACCGGCTGCGACTGGCTGCCGACTATTGCCGAGTTCTGCGGCGTCGAGTTGCCCAGGCGAAAGATTGACGGCAAGAGCCTTACCCCCGTAATAGAGTCTGCTGAGGCGCCCAGTCCCCACCGCGTGTGGTACTGGCAACTGCGCAACCAGTGGGCCGTGCGCGAGGGCCCCTGGAAACTCATTGTCAATGCACGCGATACGACCGACGGTCGCGACGTCAAAAACCTCAAAGAGCCTTTCCTGGCCAATCTCACGGAAGACCCGAGCGAGCGAACCAATCTCGCCGGCGAGCATCCGGATGTGGTCGAGCGGTTGACAAATCTGCACGGCCGGTGGATAGCTGACGTACAAACAGAATGAACACTGAAAATAGGTTGCTCACAAGAATCTGTGCAACCAACGTGTCCAGGGCGGCTCACAACTGCTTGGAATACAAGACGATACCGAGTTGAATCGCCCATGATAAAGCGGCACGCTAATCACGCGCTTGTTCTTTCTTGACAGGATAACAGGATAGACCGGATTGACGCGATGCTATAAATCCAGTTCATCCTGTCAAGAATGATAGCCAGTTGATGCACAGATTCGTATGAGGAGCCCAATTCTTGTTTGGCCAGTTTGTCGAAAAGGACCTTCATCTTTACAGGTCTTCTACAAACACGTCCTTAAACGCAACGCCCTGCGTTCTTCCTTCCCTGTGAGCCCTTAACCGTTTCTCGGCCTCTTCGGCCCAGATCACGTCAATCTCCTTGTCGGGTTCATCGAGGCTCCGGATCAGCCCCTCGATGAGTAAAAATCGGTCTTGCGGCTTTAACAGCATGGCCCTTTTCAGCAACGATTCACTGCTCTCCATGGCAAATTCCTTTCTCCGATAAATTCCGGGGACACCATACTTAATTACTTTTCTTCTTGCTTTTCGGCCCCTGTTTTAGAGGCAATAATGGGCCAGGGCCTGTTTTGCGCAGTTTTTGTGGGCCTTTTTGGATTTTTCCTCGAATTTGCCGCCTGAACGGTTACCGGGGCCGTTCCTTATATTTCACTGTACCGGCCTCGGGTCCGAGATTGGGTAGCCGACCTCAAGGAGGTCGGCGTAGGCCTGGTGTTGGACTGTAATTGACGGCTCAGGTTTCGGCGGTGCGTTCCGTAGTCAGGTTATACCACCCGATGCCCAGTTTGCGGATGGCGTATCCGACTTCCTTGAGGTGATTGCCGTAAGCGAGCATCCAGTGGAACCCCCGCATGTCCTCCATAAGCTTGCGCCAATCCCCATCAATGGCCACGTCGACCTGGGAGCGGCAAATATCGAGGAACGGGTTATCGGCGATACTGCCCCGTAATCCGATCCAGTGTTTCTCGGCAAAGTCGGGAATGAGGACAGTGATTTCCTGTCCGATGCGCATTTCGACCTTCGGCGCCGCGCCGTAGTCAGACTCGAAGTGGGTGAGGATCAGCGCCTTTTCCATGTGTTCCCCATCCATCTTCCGCGGCGCTGTGCAGTGGGCCAGGGTGACGATGCCATCGTGTGGATAGGTGGGGTCCTGCAGGAACACAGGCGTTGACGCGATGTGATGTAACAGGACGCCGGACGGGATCACGACGAAGTCGGATTCGCAAAACGCCAGGGCGCCCGAATCATTGATCAAGCTCAAGGGAAGACAGGCCGTCGTCTCCGAGATGGGCATAATAGTGCCCATGCAGTGGTTTACGGTAATTGCCTGGGCGCCGGCCTCGGCCATCAATTCCTCGAACACGTCGGTCAGCAGAAAGGCCCTGTCGACAAATCCCCTGTCGGTTTGGAGCTCCGTGCCGGGGGTCTTGAGGTATTCTGCGGCCTCGGCTTCGGCGCGACGCACGCGCCCCGCATCGGACCTCGCCGCCGCGATCCGTTTCCCCAACTCTTCGTAGGTAACCGTTTGGAGGTCCATTTTCCACAGCTCCGCAGCGATTCTGGGCGCTTCACGTCCTCCGCTCCCCCAGCCGCTTGGGCCGCCAATGGCAACTATCGGCGAGCCAAGCGTGTTTTTCAACGCGTACAAGGCCCGGAGCCGCCAAAGCACCTCTCGGTACTCGTCAACGATAACGTCGTACGGTTCGAGACCCGGCTGGCCATACTCATCGACGGTCTTGCGGAGCAGGCGCGGATGGACGATCTCGTACCAGAGGTACACCGGGCCAGACTTGTGCCGGACAAACATCAGGTTATACCGATCCGGCGAGATGAGCGCCTCGAGCTCACCGAGCCCGGCCGAGGCCCCGTAGATCAACATGACATCGGCGTCGCCATCGCGCAACGCCGCCGCTTCCTTTCGCGACCTTACATGTGCGACGGGACGGAACGTGATGGGGAACTCGGCTTGTGCGGCGAGCTCGTGTAACTCGGATTCGATACGGCCGACTTCCTGTTCCACGTCCCCTTTCGTGTGCAGGCCGCCCCACGACCGCCAGCTCGTGGCTTCCCGCCGCCGGGGAATGTTGTAAGTCAGCGCGGGTTGGACGACGAGTGGTTTCTTCTCGAGAACAGGCTTTCTGCGCGCAGCGCTGGCGCCGGCCGCAGCCCCAGTTGACGCGTAGCCTGTCAGTGCCGCGGCCCCAAGGGCGCCACCGCTCACGGACGCCAGGAATGATCTCCGCCCCATCGTGTTTTTCACATAACAACCGCAACAACCTGAGTGCTTAACCATGACCCTCTTGCCTCCCTGAAGTGAAGCCTTTCCCACTGAACGTGCGATACATTCACGTCCTTTTATCCAAAACCTACCATGGAACCGCGTGAGAATCAAACAAGGCCGCAATATTTAGGAATTGAAGATGGCCTCCCCCGTTGGAAAGCTGAGAATTTGCTATAATTCTGCCCTGGTCGTGAAGAAAATGGGGACGGTCTCATATCCCGGCGCGAGAAGAGGAAAGGGGAGAAAAACCCACAGTGGTTACGAAAGCAGCGAAAAGCAGGAGAAAAATCAACGCCAAGACCCTTCTGACGTTAGCGTTTTCATGTTCTCTCGGGCTACTTATTGTGCTGGTGTTCCTGGCCTTCGACTTCTATCGCGCGGATGCGCGGTTGGAGGTCCGGGACGTGGTGTCCACCAGCATCCACGAGCTAGACAAACGCCTGGGCTGGAAGTTAAAGGCGGATAGCTGCTGCCGACACGCCAAAAACGGCAATTTCGACGTCACGTATACGGTCGATGCCGAGGGGTTCCGAAAAACGGGGCGGGCCCTGAGCCCCACGTTCAGCATCACGTTCTACGGCGATTCGTATACCTTCGGCCACGGTGTCGACGACGCTGAGACGTTTGCGAGCCTGATCGCCAATGTCTATTTGACCGAAGATGTCGCCGTGTACAATGCCGCTGTCAACGGGTACGGCATTGTCCAGATGTATCAGCAACTCCTAAGCCACCTGGACCGGATTGGACCGGGCGATGTGGTCGTGTTTACGCCCACGTCGGCCGATATAGAGCGAAACGTCAAGGATTTCGTGTTCCCTTACACCTGCGCGTTCAGGCGTGGAGAAAACCAGGTGCCCATCGAATACTACCCCGCGTACGCCAATGGCCGGATAACATACACCAAGCTCGAGAGAACCCTGTGGAACAAGTTGAAACTGCTGGCCCTCACCGCACCCGGCGCCCGTGGGCTCTGGCATGTCATCCACAACCGCTTCAAACCGGACACCACGCAGGAAGCGCTCGAGATGGTCCGCAGTGCCCGGCTTGAAACCGAGCGGCGAGGCGGCCGATTCGTGCTCATATTCCTGCCGCGTCTCAGCGAATGCCTCAAGCGTGCGTATCAGGTGGACGTTTCCGCTTTCGATCACCACGATATCATGTCCTGCTTCCCGCTGGAGAAGGGTGAATTGTACAGGCTGCGCTTCAAGACCGACAGCCACTGGAACGCAGCGGCCCACCGCGTGGCCGCCAAGGCGATCGTCCAGACACTGGTCGCCGAGGGGTGTATCGCCGAAACGTATCTCAGGCCGGGGACCTCGGTGAACCGCGTGCCGGAACCGGTCGCGGCGCCGCATTTCCCGGGTCGGCCCCACGCGACGGCGATTTGCCCTGGTTCGTACGTATAGGTGTAAACAACCCGAGCCTATCTCTTCTCCCATGCCCTGCGGGCCCGGGCGACCTGCTCGATGGCCGCAAT
>CAYRLQ010000301.1:0-5233 GCA_964425145.1 uncultured Nitrospiraceae bacterium | reverse complement strand
GCCAGGGCGGTGATCTGCTGATTCTGGCCTTTATCGTGACGGCGTTGGCCTTTGCGCGCGGTCAAGCTCCGCGCAGGCGTAAAAGCCGGCTGAAGGCCTGAGAGAACCCGCATTGCCTTTCGGAAGAGGTGCGGTGGGAACTGCCACACCATGATCGAATCCAACGGCGGGACAGGCCCCGCCTTGCCCCATTCTGCGTTTTACCTCCCGACTTTGTAACCGTTCACGGGGCAAGACGGCAACAGACTCAGGGGTTTTCGCTCCGAGGGCTGCAAGAACATGGACAGTCCCTGCTCGCGAGGACAGTCTCTGTTTTGCTCAGTTCTTCGGGCCTTTTTGGATTTCCCCCGAATTTGCCCCATGAACGGTTACTCAATTTGTTGCTTTTACACAACATTTTGCGGATAACTGAGCGCTCATGGACAACCGAACGCGTTTTCAGAGGCTCATGAGCTTCGGGCCAGTGGACCGGTTGCCTGTAGTCGAATGGGCCGTTTGGTGGGACAAGACCATCGAACGGTGGCGGGGAGAAGGTCTGCCCGACTCGATCACGGACCCAGGGGAGATTCGCGAATACCTGGGACTGGACATGAACCGCCAGATGTGCATAGGTCCCCGAAAGGCCTCCTTGCCGGCGCCGGAGGCTTATGGCCGGGGTATCGTGGCCACCATGGATGAGTACCAGGCCATTAAACCACACCTCTATCCCGACCCCGAGGCGGTCATTGACCGTGCACTGCTCGAGTCCTGGGCCGAGCGCCAGGCCGCCGGCGACACGGTCGTCTGGCTGACGCTCGAGGATTACAGGCCCTACGCGCGCCTGTTACGGGAGTATTGCCAAAAGACCGCTGCCTGATCGAACCATGTACATCACTTTTCATTCACCCGTTCGGTCGGCAAATTGATAAATTGTCAGGGCCTTATATAGAATCGGACGGTGTTCACAAGGCGTGGGGCGTCCCGGCGAAAAGTTGGTATCGGTCTCGCCCGTGAAACTTGCGTTCCTAAACTTAAGAATAGGAGGGTGTCATGTCTGCGAAAACCATCACTGAAAGAGCTCTTGAACAAGGTAAGGGGATTTTGAGACTTGCCCCAAACTGGGTGCCGCGGTCTTTCTGCGTTCCGGGCAGACGCTTAAAGCTGCACCCTGACGACTATTACGTGCTGGGCGGTGAGCGCGGGGGCATTGACGAACGCTGGTTCTCCTCGACGACGCCGGCCGACAACGGCCCACTCACTGCGGAAAACGAAGGTCTGAGCTTTGTCGTTTTTGAAGGCGTCGACAAGGTCGAAAAGGTTCTACTCCTAGACGCTATCAGCGAATTGAAGGAGCAGATTGTCGGGGAACGGCTTTGGAAAAAGTATCAGGGCTGGCCCATGTACTCCAAGTTCTTCGACAACATGGGCGCCCTGCCGCACCATGTGCATCTTGACAACGAGATGGCCCGGCGCGTAGGCAAACTAGGCAAGCCCGAGGCCTACTATTTCCCGCCGCAGGTAAATAACCATTCGGGCGACTTTCCATACACCTTTTTTGGTCTTGAACCCGGTACCACCAAAGAACAGGTCAAGCAGTGCCTGATCGATTTCACCAAGGGCGACAACAAGCTTACGAATATTTCCAAAGCGTATAGGCTGGAGGTCGGCACTGGCTGGGATGTGCCGCCCGGCGTGCTGCACGCCCCGGGCAGTTTCTGCACCTATGAGCCGCAGGTGGCTTCGGACGTGTTTGCCATGTTCCAGTCGCTGACCGGCGACCAGATTGTACCCCCTGAGCTGCTATGGAAGGACATCCCCGAGGACAGAATCGACGATTTCGATTACCTGGTGGACATCCTTGATTGGCAGCTCAATCTTGACCCCAATTTTGCCGCCAATCGTTTCATGCGCCCCAAACCTGTGCGGCCCGTTTCAGAAATGGAGGCCGAGGGATACGTGGAGAATTGGGTCTGTTATAAATCGACTGCGTTCAGTGCTAAGGAACTGACAGTCCTGCCCAAACGCACGGTTACCATCGAGGACAGTGCCGCGTATGCAATGATCCTGATGCAGGGCCACGGCACGATGGGGGTATGGGAGATTGAAACGCCCGCGATGATACGTTTTGGCCAACTGACCGACGACGAATTCTTCGTCACCGAAGAAGTGGCCCGATCCGGTGTAACCATCACCAACGCCTCGAAGGTAGAACCTCTCGTTATGCTCAAGCACTTCGGTCCCGAAAACCCCGACCTGGAGGTTGGGTAGGGACTTGAGCGATAGAATGCGGTGTTCCGCCCCAGTTGGAAGTGGACTTTTCCACATCTGCGATGCGCTCAATGTGTGGGGCTTTCAGGCGCCTGGCGTCGCACAGGACCTTTTCGTCACCGAAGCGGAAAAGGTCATGCCGCTGCCGGACAGTCTTACGTTCGAGCAAGGGGCGCTGGTTGAGCCTGCGGCCGTGGCGGTCCACGCCACAGGGCGCACGGGCGACATGAGGGCCATTGCCTTAACCAAGGGCGAGACAGGCAGCTTCCTCTGCACGCCCTACGGAAAAGCAGAACACGCCGGATTTCCTCCCGACCGAGCCGTCGACACAGTTGGTGCGGGCGATTCCTTCGCCGCCGCCATGGTCATGGGACTGTTGCGAGGCGGGAACTTGGGCGTGATCTGCGCACATGCTAATCGCCTCGCCACTTAAGTATGTTCCCGGAAAGGGGCCATGGCACTGATCCCGGACTCTTTGAAGAATTGCGGGTAACCGCTCTTTCTAGGAAAGTATATAATAGGCAGAGATGCAGGTGTTTAATGCTCTGGGAAGCCGGGACCCTGGCTGAGCGGAGGAGGTTGCTGATGACCGAGGTAAGTGAGGGCCGTCTTGAAGATGAGAGGGTGAATCGCATCCGGCAAGAAGCAATGGAGTTTGCGGGCATCGGACTCTATAGGTACAAGTTTGACGGCACGGTGGTGTTCATGGATCGAGGCGCGCTTAAAATCCTCGAACTTGATGATCAGTTCCCTATACCTTCGGCTGTTATTGGCAAGAATGTGTCCGAACTGGTTGTCTATACCCGGCCTAGTGGGCTGCTTCGCGCCCGGACTCGGAAATTCGGACGTGTACGCGGTGTCGAGTATCCATTCAAAACGCTCAAAGAGAATGAGAAATGGGCGGTCTACGATTCGTATCTATTGCGTGACTCCGATACGGGCGAGGAATCTGTCCAGGTGGTCATGCGAGACATCACCGAGCGCAAGCGGGCCCAGGAGGCCCTGCGGGAGAGCGAGGAGAAATACCGAAACATCCTCGAGAGCATTCAAGAAGGGTATTATGAGGTCGACCTCGCGGGGAACTTCACATTTTTCAACAAGGCCCTCTGCCGGATCCTCGGGTATTCGGAGGATGAAATGATGGGGATGAATTACCGCCAGTGCTATGGAGATGAAGCAAACATTGCCAAAGTCTATGAAACCTATAACCGGGTCTATACAACCGGCACGGATATCCAAGTCTTTGACTGGGAGATTTGTAAGAAAGACGGGGCCAGGGCCGTGCTGGCAGTCTCTATCTCCCTGATGCGCAATGCAGACGGCGAGCCGATTGGATTCCGCGGCATTGCGCGCGACGTTACCGAGCAAAAGCAGGCCGAAAAGGCCTTGCGGCGAGCCGAAGCGCGCAATCGCGCCTTTTTGAATGCCATACCGGATACTATGATTCGCATCGGAAAAGATGGGACTTGCCTGGACTTTAGGGTGGATTCGGAGACGTCTCCCGAGTCGTGGGCTCGCGACGAAATCGTCGGGTCCAAGCTTTGGGAAATTGTCCCGAAACAAGTCGCTCAACAGACCATGGGGCATGTAGCCCGTGCTTTGGAAACGGGTCATATTCGGGCCTTTGAATTCCAGCTCAGTGTGGCGACAGGTGTGCGGCACTACGAGACTCGGCTGGTGGTGAGCGGCGAAGACGAAATCCTGGCCATTGTCCGTGACACCACCGAGCGAAAACGCGCCGAGGAAGAACGAGAGCGACTCGAGGCGCAGATTCAGCACACCCAGAAACTTGAGAGCCTCGGTGTGCTAACCGGTGGCATCGCCCATGACTTCAACAACCTGCTTGTGGGCATTCTCGGCAATGCCGCGCTGGCCCGCGGCAAGCTATCCGTCGAATCCCCGGCGCGCGCGTACATCGAAAAGATTGAGACGACTGCCCGGCGCGCCGGCGACCTCACCAACCAAATGTTGGCATATTCCGGCAAAGGCACGTTCCTCGTTCAACCCCTTGATCTCTCAAAACTGGCTGAAGAAATGGGTCGTTTACTCGAGGCATCTATTTCAAAGAAAGTCGTCGTTGAGTACGCTCTCACACGCGGCCTGCCCCTCATCGAAGGCGATGCCACCCAGCTTCAGCAAGTCATCATGAACCTGGTTACCAACGCATCCGATGCTGTCGGCGATGAACCCGGTGTGATTACGCTCAGGACCGATGCCATGGACGCAGACCGCGCTTACCTATCTCAGATGTACTTCGATGATGAGCTCACCGAGGGACGTTACGTGTTCCTCGAGGTCGCCGACACGGGCTGTGGAATGGACGCGCAAACCCAGGCGCGTATCTTTGATCCCTTCTTTACCACGAAGTTTGCCGGACGCGGCCTTGGCCTGGCGGCAACACTGGGCATTGTTCGCGGCCACAAGGGGGCCATTAAAGTGTACAGCGAACCGGGCCGTGGCACGACCTTCACGGTTCTGTTTCCGGTGGCTGGAGAGCGCGAGAAACGCTTCGAGCAAGAAGCGCCCGCTCCTCAACAGGACGAGAGACTGGAGACGTGGCGCGGTAACGGGGTTATTTTGATAGCCGATGACGAGGAGGACGTTAGGGCGGTGGCCAAAGAAGTGTTCGAGCAGCACGGTTTTAGCGTTCTCACCGCTGCCGACGGACGCGAAGCCGTGGAACTGTTCCAAGCCCATTGTGAAAGAATCACGGCTGTTTTACTCGACTTGACGATGCCGGTTGAGGGTGGTGTGGAGGCCTTCGGAAAGCTCCAGAGCATCCGGCCCGATGTGCCGATCGTTCTTTCCAGCGGATACACGCAGCAGGGCGTCATCGATCACTTCCCCGGCAAGGGGCCTGCGGCATTCATTCAAAAGCCCTATCCGCCTACGGCTCTTCTGAAAATCTTCCGTGACCTGTTGGAACCCTAATGGGCTGATTCCGAAACAACATAGCAATAAACACGTGAGAAATCACCAGTCGAGT
>CAYRLQ010000300.1:0-5261 GCA_964425145.1 uncultured Nitrospiraceae bacterium | reverse complement strand
TAGCACGAATCACTAGCACGGATACGAGAACTGATACTAGCACGAGGCACGGAGCACGAAGCACGGATACGAGCACGAGCACGAGCACGAAGCACGGATACGAGCACGGATACGAGCACGAGCACGGACACGAGCACGAGCACGAAGCACGGATACGAGCACGGATACGAGCACGAGTACGGACACGAGCACGAGCACGAAGCACGCGGCACGAAGCACGAGGCACGAGGCACGAAGCACGAACTTGCGCGGTCGTGATCCTGGGGGCGCTCACGAGCGGATTTGGGGGCCATAAAGGCCCTTGCCAGGAGCCGCCGATTCGGCCATAATACGTAGCAGAGCGCTTCGGAGTAAGGAGGCTCAGCCGCATGCCCTATCGCGGACGTATCAAAGATGGAGTCGTCGTGTTCGACGAAGGTCCGTCGTTGCCGGACCGGGTCATTGCAGCGACCGCTGCATTCTGAACTCGGACATTGCAACCATCTGGCAGCGCCGCGGAAATTGCGGCTAAAGCGGTGCACTCTTTGTGCAGGAAGCGTCCATGCTTAATTCATTTGCCGCTACATTCCTGTTGGCCGCGCTGGTTCTGGTCTCCGGCATTACCGAGGCGCAGTTAGAGCCCCGTGACAATACATGTTTCCAGACCGCGTCCCAGTACCTTCCCGAGATCGACATCGGGTCGGACATCGCTATCGTGTACGGCGTGAACGACACCTTTCCGGACCGGGTGGCGTTGTGGCGCGAGAAGGGGTATACGACCGGCATGATGACGGGGATAGCCTGGGGCGCCTACGGGTCCTATTATGGGGCCGGCGACAACTTCAAGAAAGACGAGGTCCAGACCGACAAGTCCGGCAAGCTGTGGATGCACGGCCGCAGTAAGACGGTCGGCTACAACGTGCCGTCGCCGGCCTACGTCGATTACATCAAAAACTATGTCGACCCCGCTATCGACCTGGGCGTGCGGGCCATCTACCTCGAAGAGCCCGAGTACTGGGCTGTCACGGGCTGGAGCGCGGCTTTCAAGAAGGAGTGGGAGCGCTTCTACGGCGAGCCATGGCAGCCGCCGGATTCGAGCGTTGACGCGCAATACCGCGCCAGTAAACTCAAGTATGAACTCTACTTCGACGCGCTGAAGCAGGTGTTCATGCACATCGAGAAGCGCGCCGCTGCGCAAGGCATCGAGATCGAGTGTCACGTGCCCACCCACAGCCTCATCAACTACGCCCAATGGCGCATCGTCAGCCCAGAGTCCCATCTCATGGACATCGAGGCAATGGATGGCTACATCGCCCAGGTCTGGACCGGCACCGCCCGCAGCCACAACAGGTATCGCGGTGTCAGTAAGGAGCGTACCTTCGAAACCGCGTTCCTCGAGTACGGCCAGGCGTTAAGTATGGTTCGTCCAACGGGCCGAAAGGTCTGGTTCCTCGCCGACCCCATCGAGGACAACCCCAACCACAGTTGGGCGGACTATAAGCACAACTATGAATGCACGCTGGTGGCATCGCTCATGTGGCCGCAGGTCCACTGGTTCGAAGTCATGCCATGGCCCCGCCGCATCTTCAGGGGCGCCTATCCCAAGGTTGACATGGAGACGAAGTCCGGCGAGCGCGTTGGCATCCCCGCCGACTACGCCACGCAGATTCTGACCATCATCAACGCCCTCAACGAGATGGACCAAACCGACGTCCGTTACGATACCGGGTCTCGCGGCATCGGCGTAATCGTCTCCGACACACTGATGTTCCAGCGCGCCGCGCCCCATCCCAGCGACCCGATGCTCAGCTCTTTTTACGGCCTGGCGCTGCCTTTGCTCAAGAACGGCATCCCGGTCGAGGTCGTACAGCTCGAGAACTCATTGCAGCCCAACTACCTCCCGCTGTACAAGGTGTTATTGTTGACCTATGAGGGTCAAAAACCCCTCAAGCCCGAGTACCATGAGGCCCTGGCGCGTTGGGTACGCCACGGCGGCTGTCTGATCTATGTCGGCGATGGGTCCGATCCCTACCATGCCGTGCGCGAGTGGTGGAACGATCAGGGCAGGGAAAAAGGCGCAAAGGCCTGCGACGACCTCTTCGCGCACTTGGGCGTGACAGAGGAGTTTTACAACAGGCCCGGGAACGTGGGGGAGGGCTACGTCCGTGTGCTGGCCGAGAAACCGCGCGACTTGTCACAGCAAGAAGACGGCGCCCAGAAAGTGCTGGATTTGGTCGCGCAGATGTTTGGACGTCTTGGCGAGAAATTGGCCGTTCAGAATTACCTGCTCATCCAGCGCGGTCCTTTCCTCATCGCGTCCGTTCTCGACGAGTCCATATCGGACGGTCCCTTGCGCCTCAAGGGCAGGTTCATCAATCTCTTCGAGCCGACCATACCAGTCGTGTCCGAGTGCGTGCTGCAGCCCAACGAGCGCGCGTTGCTATATGACCTCGAGTGGGCCCGCGAGAGCGGCGTCACCGCTAAGGTCGTCGGGGCCGGGACCCGCGTAAGAAACGAGGCCCTCACCGGCAACCAGTTCACCTTCACCACGCGCGGCCCTAAGGCCACCACGGCCAACGTCCGAGTGCTTTTGCCCAAAGCCCCGAGCACCATTACCATCACGCCGGAGATATCGTTCGACCAGCAATGGGACCCGGACAGTTCCACCTTATTTCTCACTTTCGGCAATGCGGCCGAGGATGTTAATGTCATGATAGACATGTACCCCGAGCAAGGGCCCCTCGTTTCGAGCCCAAACGCAAGTCTTAGGCCCGCTGAACACGCTAAACATGGGAAAACCGCCGAAAGAGGAGATAGCACGCATCTGTAGACATGAACCAACCACACAGTGCACAGTGCACAGTGCATAGTGAGGGGAACGCATTGACGAAGCAACCGGCAAGAATCACAGAGGATTTCTCCCAGGGCTGGCGGTTCCACCTCGGGGATGTAGATGGGGGAGCGCGCGCCGCCCTTGACGACGCCGAATGGGACCCCGTGGTGCTGCCGCACTCGTGGAACGCGACGGACACGTTCACCACCAGCCGGGGCTATTACCGCGGTAAAGGCTGGTACCGCAAGCGTTTCACGCTATCAAAGCAGGCCTGCGAAAGGAAGGTCTCTATCGAGTTCGGCGCTGGGTTTGCCCTGGCGGATGTCTGGGTGAACGAAAAGCATGTCGGACAGTTCATGGGGGGCTTCACAGGATTCCGCGTCGATGCCACGGACCACGTCGTGCCCGGCGAGAACCTCATCGCCGTGGCCTTGGACAACGCGCACCACCCCGATATCCTACCCGGCAAGGAAATACCGGACTACAATCTCTACGGCGGCCTATATCGCGAGGCCATGCTTGTGACGAAGAACCGCCTCCACATCCCCCAATACGGCGTGGCTATCACGACGCCTACTGTATCACCCGCTGTCGCCACCCTGTGGGTTGGCGTGGTCGTGCGCAATGAGGGCCCAAAACTACAACAATTGACATGCACAGTCACTGTGTGCGATCGGGCAGGCGAGCTGGTCATGGAACTGCGCGAGGCGCATCAACTCGATCCAGGCGCGGAACGCCTCATCGTGTTCGATTTCCCCGGTATCCGCAACCCGGAGTTTTGGTCACCTGACTCGCCCTATCTCTACTCCATCAACGCAAGTATCGAGCAAGGCACGACCATCGTGGACGAGGAAACCGTACCACTAGGCTTCCGAACCTTCGAGTTTACCCCCAAAACCGGCTTCATACTCAATGGCCGGCCCCTCAAACTCCGCGGCGTCAACCGCCACCAGGATTACCCTGGCCTCGGAAACGCCTTGCCCCGGCGACTCCAGGTCCGCGATGCGGAGACCATTAAACAGATGGGCGCCAACTTTGTACGCACCTCGCACTATCCTCAGCACCCCGCGTTTCTCGACGCTTGCGACCGGCTCGGCATACTGGTCTACGAGGAAATTGCTTCATGGCAGTACATCGGCGGCGAACGGTTCATGCGTAACGCCGAGGTCATGTTGCGCCACATGATCGTCCGCGACAAGAACCACCCCTCCATCATCCTCTGGGGACTGCTCAATGAGGGCCGCAACCGCGACTTCTTCGCGCGCCTCAACGCCGTTGCCCGACGCTTCGACCCCACCCGACCCACGGTCTACGCCGAGAATTGTCCAGAAGAAGGCAATCAACTCGGCACTGTCTTCATCCCCGAGGTCCTCGGGATCAACTACAAGCTGTCCGACATCGACGAGGTCCGCGCCATGTTGCCCGACGTAAAACTACTCAGCAGCGAGCACACCAACGCCGACAGCGCCGTGCGCGGCGACCTCGACACCGAAATGGCCCAGATTGATAAGCTCGAAACCGACACCGACATCATCGAGCAGCGTCCCTACCTGGCCGGTGGCGCCCTTTGGTCCATGCACGACTACGGCACCGACTACGAGCCCGTGTGGCCTGTCCAGCATTCCGGCGTGCTCGACGCCTATCGAATCCCCAAGGAAGGCTTCTACTACCTCAAATGCCGGTGGGGTCACCAGCCCATGCTACATATCTGCGGCCATTGGACCTGGCCCGGCCAGGAAGGCCACATGCGCACCGTCACCGTCGTCAACAATTGCGATACGGTCGAGTTGTTTCTCAACGGCCAATCCTGCGGCACGCGCAAGGGCGAGAACCCCGCCCGCTGGGAAGTGCCTTACCAGCCCGGCAGCCTCAGCGCCATCGGCGCCAAGAACAATACGAAGGTCCAAGAAATGCTCAGTACCGCGGGCGAGCCCGCGACGCTGAAAACCGCTGTGCGCCCTGACACAATCAAGGCCGACGGCAGCGACACGGCCGAACTGACTGTGCGGGCCGTTGACAATGCCGGAACCACCGTCCCTTGCACGGGCGAGGTCTGCTTTACCGTCGAAGGGCCGGGAACCCTCCGTGGCGTCGGCGGCAAACCCGCAACTATACTTGCTGCTGGCATCGGCCGTATCCTCCTCCAAGCCGGCGCCGCAGCCGGTCCCATCCACGTCACCGCGCGGTACCAGCAACTTCCCGAACAGGTAATCATCCTAACCGCCCAATAGTGCTTCCCGGCAGAAAGAAGTGATAAGGCATATCCCGATGTGGCACAGACGACGGCGGCGTTTTGCAGCGGTGGACACGGCACGGAAACTTGTGCTACCATTGCAGCTTGAGAACGGCATCTTTCCAGTTGATATGCGTGATACGCGCCCGTAGCTCAGGTTGGATAGAGCACTTGCCTCCGGAGCAAGGGGTCGCGCGTTCGAGTCGCGCCGGGCGC
>CAYRLQ010000299.1:0-5343 GCA_964425145.1 uncultured Nitrospiraceae bacterium | reverse complement strand
CCAAGCATTATTTTCTCTCTATCCGCGGCCATCCGTGTAATCCGCGGTTTAATCCTACTTCCTCGCGAATGGCGTCGTGTTCACTGCATCTCCAGATCGTGAACGCTTACCTGATTCCCATCCGGGTCTCGCTATACGCCCCCGGGAGATTCACCCAGCGCCCTACCTGTTCAAATCAATCACTCTGCCGTGGCCGAGAACGCGTAGGTCACGCGGACGCGTGCCGTGCAGGTGATCCGGCGCATGTCGGGCAGCGTGGCCTTGGTGTCTGGGTCGGCGTTCCAGACGCATTCTTCGACGATCACATGGTCCACCGCGACGATCTGGGAGTTCATGAGTTCTGCGATGGCTTGGGCGAGGGGGAGGGCGTTTTCCGTGGCGAGGCCGACCGCCGCCTGCTCGACGGCCGAGGGGTCCTGGACGCCGAGAATGGGGCCTTCGACGAAGCACTCAAGCGTTGGAGCCAGGGCCGCCATCTTGTCGCAAACGGCGGCGAACATCTCCGGCCCCGTTTCCCGGTTATTGAACGGGTTCATGCTGAGCTGCACTTGTGCCGACACCCATACGCCCCTTTTCTCTGTGTCGGGGATAGCCGGCGCCGAGAGGGTCAACTCAAACGGGCCCAGTTCCTGTTTGGCCAGCTCCTTGCGCAAAACGGGTCCAAATTCCAGCGACGCCCGCACGGCCTCGACAAAGGTCGAACCGGTGGCCTCTTTGTGCAGCCAAAATGTTACGTAATCCGGCGGTACATCTACCGTGGCCGTGCCCATCTTTTCGATCGTGGAAAGCAGCACCGGTTGTGCCGCCGCCCCGGCCGCAACTCCCAACGAGACTAATGCGACAAACGGTGCGGTGCGCCATCCTCGACCAACGCGGCCCCTAAACCCAAACTTGCAGTGCATATCAACGTCCTCCATCGAGCCTCGAGTGTCTTTCCTTATGCGTCCAACGGTAATGAAACCCAATGCAATGCCGCCGCGCCCTACAGTAGCTCACACCACCACGCCGCCGCAACCGTATTCTGTATTCTGGGGACAGTATACTTAATTCAGTAGGAAGCGAAAACCAGGACCAAAGACCAAGAACGACTGAATTAAGTATACTGTCCCCAGAATACATGCTGTGATAGATGACGGCTTTGAAAGGCTAGTTTTTATCCGTTATATTCAGGTCGTCCTCGGATCAGAAATGGGGACTGTACCAAGCGAGCGACCGAACCGATAGGGAGCGAGACGGGACTGTCCCCATTTCTTTGGAAGAACGGATGTCAAAAATCCGCGTCATTGCAAATCCGGTTTCTGGTGGCGGTAAGGGCCGCAATATGGCCGGCGCTTTGTGCAGCGAATTGGAAGGCCGTGGCCAAGCCGTAGAGCTTCTTGTGACCGCCAAGCCCACGGACGCCCGCGTGTTCGCCGGCCGCCCCGGCGCGGACTGCGTCGTTGCAGTGGGTGGCGATGGCACCGCCAATGAGGTGGCCAATGGCTTGGCCGAGTCCGGAGCCTGCATGGCGATTCTGCCCGTCGGCGTGGCCAACGTAGTTGCGCGCGAACTGGGCATCCCGCGCGCCCCCGCCGGATTAGCCGCTTTGATCGCCGAGGGCGCCACTCGCACCATCGACGCGGGATTGTTCGGCGGCCGGCGGTTTCTCTTGGGCGCGGGCGCGGGGCTCGACGCGGCCGTGGTCGCCGCCCTTCACCAAAGACGCGGCGGAAAGAAAGTGGATGTTACATCCTACGTTATTCCGACCCTCCAAACTCTCCTGACCTATTCGTTTCCGATGATTCGAGTTGTGGTCGATGGAGAAACCTTATGCGAAGACGGCCAATACGTCATTGTGGGCAATTGCCCCAGGTCAGCGGGCATATTTGTCGCTACCCCCGATGCCAAGATCGACGACGGCCTCCTGGACGTGTGCGTGCTGCGTGGCCTCACCGTGATACACATCCTTCGGCTGCTCTGGGCTGTCTGTCGCCCCGGGTTTGCCCGGCGCAAGGACGTGGTCTACTGCCAGGGACACACCATCGACCTTGCGCCCAGCGGCCCGGAGGCCGCCCCGCTCCAAGTCGACGGCGATCCCGCCGGCGCAATCCCTGCCACGTTTCGCGTGCTGCCCCAGGCCCTCCGCGTCGTCGCGCCCAAGCCATGAACCGGCTTTGTCCCCGGGCCGGCCCCCTATTTTGACAGGATGCAATGGATCAATTACGTAAATCTTGTGAATCATGTCCAAAAATGCGCCGCTTAACGCGTATGTTCCTGCTCGTGCTCACTATCTCGTTTGAGGTTTTCAACCTCATTATGAAGATTCATAAGTTTCCAGCGGACATCCTCGAGCAAGGTGCGATTCACGCCGATCAATTCGGCCACCATCCCGATGACGAACAGGAAAAAGCCCGTGCCAACTAATAGGGATGCCAGGATTATCGATTGCACGTGGCCGGAACCGTTGCCCGTCGCATAAAAGTACATGAACCGCAAACCGATTAGCATTCCCAGCAGAATGGAAATGACGCCCGGCCATGCAAAGGATTTGAACGGCTGATACGTCATGAAAATCCGAAAAATGGTTAGGATGGAGCGCTTGACGTAACTGGGAATGCTCTTGATCAGGCGCGATGGCCTCAAATCTTCGTTCACGCGAACGGGAACGGAGGAGATGGCCATGTTCTTCTGACCCGCCTGGATAATCGTTTCGAGTGTGTAGGTGTAGTGATTGAAGACATTCAGTCGCATGGCGGCGTCCCGGCTCATGGCCCTGAAGCCGCTCGGAGCGTCTGGAATGTCGGTATTGCTGGCGACCCGGACCACCCAACTGCCAAATTTTTGCAAGCGTTTCTTGAGGGGCGAGAAATGTTCCAGCTCCACGATGGGGCGGGCGCCCACCACAATCTCAGCTTTTCCCTCAAGGATAGGTTGAATCAACTTGGGAATGTCGTCAGCATTGTACTGATTGTCCGCATCGGTATTGACGATGATGTCCGCGCCGGCCTTTAGAGAAGCGGCCAGCCCCGCCATGAAGCTCCGCGCCAGGCCTTGATTGTGCGGCAATTTCACGATGTGGTCCACACCATGTTCCAGCGCAACCTCAACCGTCCGGTCGGTGCTTCCATCATCAACGATCAGCCATTCAACTTTGTCGATCCCAGGCAGCTCTCTGGGCAATGCGGCCAGGGTGATGCCCAACGTTTTTTCCTCGTTGTAACAGGGAATTTGAATGACAAGCCTTTTCATTTGACTTCCCTCCCGCAGGGATCAGATTGGGCGATTCCAGCGGCAGTATAGCGCATTCATTTACCCGTTGCCAGCATGCGACTTGCCTCATAATAAATCTACTCCAAATGGATTCGTTTCCGCATGAGGGAAATCTACTCGAAATGTTGGAGAGATTGGGTAGGAACCTGTAGCTTCCGCCTGGAGGAGGTGGAAGCGAATCATGAGGCTAACGCGGGGTTGCCATGATTGGCTTATGCCTGCTTGGGGTTCTCGTCCTTGCGGCGGGGCTTGTAGGGCTCTGCGGACGGGTCGTGTCTTGAACAGCCTGCTTTTTCTGGCGCGTAGGTGCGTGGCGCGCGGTTCGTGCCTTTTTCGTGAGCGTTCACGGGGCGAAACGCCAATAGACTCATGGGTTTTCGCTCCGAGGCCGCAAGAACATGGACATTCCCTGTTTTGCTCGGGTTTTACACCTTTTTGTCGGGTTTTTCGCCGAGTTTACCGGTGAACGGTTACGAACGGTCTTCATTTTGCTCGCCGCACGGAGCAGACACGGCGGGTTACAGGTCGGCACGGGCGATTCGCTGGTTGAGGCGATATACAAAGGCCAGCACTTCGGCTACAGCGCGATAGAGACTCTCGGGGATTTGCGCCTCGATATCGAGCTTCGACAACACGGCCACCAGGTCGGGGTCCTCGTGAATGTGGACCCCGTGCTCCTCAGCCGTTTCGATGATCCGCTTCGCGACGTGGCCCGCGCCCTTGGCTACGACCCGTGGCGCGGCATCCTGCTCCGCGTTGTAGCGCAAGGCCACGGCTTTTCGCCGCACTCCTTTAGGTTTGTCCATCATGCTTGCACGTTGATTCCCGAAAACCGACGCATGAGCGCCGCCGTTTCCCGAAGGCGGTCCGCGTCCCATAGCGCCACCTCGACCCGTGCGCCGTGATGCCCTGCTTGTTCGAGTGCCTGCACCAGCTCATGCGCGGCGCCGGTCAGAGCGTCGACGGCGGCCGGCCTCGTGGCGCAAAACCGGCAGAGGCAGCGCCCCTGGGTGATTCGCAGAGTGATCCAGAGATCGCCCAGTCGTGTCGTAGCCAGATCGAACGCCACCAAGGCGTTGGCAGCATCGAACTCCCGCTTCTTGCCATGGCCTTCGCTGAAGACGTGGACCTGGGCGTGTTGTATTCCGGAGTCCGGACTGCAGGGCACTTCGAGAAACAGGTAAGGCTGCTCGAGGCCGCGCAGGTTTTGAAGCTGGGCGCCGACCAGCCGCTCGAGCACGCGATCGACCGCAGTCTCAAAGGTTCTAAGTTGGCCGGTCCGCTGCAGGAATCGCTGCAGCACTGGGTTCTCCCGCAGCCGCGCCAGGTGTGCGCGGAGATCGGTGCGGAGCGTGTCGATGATGTCGTCAAGGTTGCCCGCCGCCAGCGCCATGGCGATTCGTGCCTCGAGCGTGTGCCCGGCGGCGTCGGCTAGTTGCTCGAGGACCGGGTGGAAGTCGCCGGGCTCCGACACGACGATCCGCGCCAGAAGCGCCTCGGAGTCCGACCGAGGCAGCGCGCCGGCGGCGACTGCCTGTTCGACCAGCGCGGCGATCTGGCGGAGGTCCTCGCCCATGGCCCCACGGCTGACAAACAAGGCCAGAAGTGCCCGAACGGCATCTGGCGTTTGAGGCAGATTCGCCGGGACAAGTTGACTCGGGAGTTCCGGGCCGATCGGCGCCCCGAGCGATTCGAGCACGGCGGCCACCAGCTCCTCGAGAGCGCCGAGCGAGTGCGCCGGCACGCTGGCCTGGGGCACGATCCGCAGTTGGAGTCCTTGACCGGATTCGAGCACTTTGATCGTAACGGTCTGGCCGGGCTGGAGGCTGGCGTCGGCGGGAAGCGGGACCTGCACACCGGCCACTTGCACAGAGATGCCTCCCTCGGCCGCTTGGACCGTGCCTTGAAGCGTCTGGCCTGGGCGTAACGTCGCCATTTGCCCAGGTCGCGCCGCAAGGGTTACGGTCAGAGGTTGTATGCCGTCAGCAAGCATTAGTAGCGTTCAGCTCAAAGAACATGGGAAGTTCAGGAAAGTCTGGTAGGCTTCAAGTCAATCTCAATTTCATAGACCGAAGTGTCCGTTTGAAGGGGTCG
>CAYRLQ010000298.1:0-5389 GCA_964425145.1 uncultured Nitrospiraceae bacterium | reverse complement strand
TGTGATGAAGAACCGCTTGATATTTTTATGGAAGCGGTACAGGGTGATGTCGCCCAGCGCCGGATTCGGATGCGCGAACGTATTATCTTGGTCTGACCGAACCTCTCCTCCTAAGAGTCCCAAGATTTCACCGAACACGAGGAGCACCGGCAGGACATCACCTGAAGCATCAGAGAGCCAGGCATTGTCTTCGATCGCCCATCCGAGATAAACGTAGGAGGCGTCGCCCTCCCTCTCGAGTTTCCACAGCAGGATGTTGCCATTCTCATCGATAAACCCATGGTGGCCGGTGTCCGTGAAAACGTCGGTCTCCGTCTGGTCAGAGGGGCATACCCAGATGTGCGCATCCGTCAGATACTCCGGATAGACGCACCGGCCGGCGGGCGAAAATGAGCCGCTGGGGGTCGTGGCACCCTCCTGGCCCGGTTCCAGGTTTGGAAGCAGGAAAGCGACCGGCGGGAACTTCTCGCCCTTGGACTCACCCGAGTACATTTTGAAAACCAACCCCCACTGTTTGAGGTTGTTCTGGCATGAGGAACGCCGTGCCGCTTCCCGCGCCCTGGCAAGCGCAGGCAACAGGATAGCGGCCAAAATGCCAATGATCGCGATAACTACCAACAATTCGATGAGTGTAAAACCTTTCTTATTCATTGTCCTGTCTCCCGTTCCGACTGCAACTTAGCTCGAACAGATTCACTGCTGACTTGATGAGAAGAACGATCTTCAAATCAAGCGTGTGCCATTCTAGTGCGGCACTCAATGATTCGCTACAATACCCTTCCTTTCTTTGGCCCGACTACCCAAATACATCCATACAGTTTACAATACCATAAACGATAGATTAGGACAACTCCGCTTACAAATCTATGGCAAAATTCTGGAAACCATCGAGGGCGTTGTGGTATAGTAAGAGAAATTCGATGTGTGGCAAGGCCTGGTCGGGCGGTTCTGATGCGCTATCACTTGAGTCTCGGTAGTAACGCAGGGGACCGTCGGGCGCACCTCGATGCGGCGTTGCGCGCGCTCGAGGCCCTCGAGGGGGTCGCCGTAACGGCCGTCTCGCACGGTTATGAAACCGAGCCCATGGGCGACGTCGATCAGCCCCCGTTCGTGAACATCGCCGTGGAGGTTGAGACGGACTACGGCCCGCTTAAACTCATCGAGGCGGTGAAACGAATCGAGGCCGACCTGGGTCGAGAGCCATCGGTTCGCTGGGGCCCTCGAACGATCGATATTGACATCGTGCTGTGCGGGGACCAGGTGATCGAGACCGAGCGCTTGACGGTGCCACACAAAGGGTTTCGCAACCGGGCGTTTGTGCTGGTGCCCCTGGCCGAAATCGCGCCCGGGGCCGTCGACCCCGTTACCGGTGAAACGGTTGCGGAACTCGCCGCACAGCCCGGCCTTAAAGGCAGGGTTGTCAAAAGGCTGACATAGACTCTTGGACCGCTCCGCTTGGAGCCCAACAGGGACCGGGACGGGTAACGTCACGGTTCGGGAGGAATGAGAGTTGGCCCGCGTTACGGCTGTATCCCTCAAAGAATGCAAGCAAGCCGGCGAAAAAATCGCCATGCTCACCGCTTACGATTACCCCTCCGCGAAAATCCTCGACGAAGCCGGTATCGACGTGATTCTCATAGGCGACTCCGTGGGCATGGCGGTCATGGGACGCTCCGACACGCTCGGGGTTACCATGGACGAAATGATCCACCACGTCAAGATGGTCTCCTGCGCGGCCGGGCACGCGTTGGTCGTCGCCGACATGCCCTTTCTCTCCTATCAGGTAAGTCCCGAGGAGGCCCTGCGCAACGCCGGCCGGTTCGTCGCGGAAGGCGGTGCTCAGGCCGTTAAGCTCGAAGGCGCCGCCGACAAGTTCGGCGATGCCATCCGCGCGATTCTTCACGCGGGGATTCCCGTTATGGGCCACATCGGCCTGACGCCACAGTCGGTCCACCAAATCGGCGGTTACAAGGTCCAGGGGCGGTCCTCCGAGAGCCGCATACGCCTCAAGGAGGAGGCCCGGGGACTTGAGCAGGCCGGCTGTTTCGCCATCGTGCTCGAGTGCATTCCCGGCAACCTCGCTGCCGAGATCACCGCCATGATGTCCATCCCTACCATCGGTATTGGCGCAGGAGCCGCGTGCGACGGGCAAGTCCTGGTCTTGCATGACATGCTCGGTTGGGGCGCCACCAGGTTTTGCAAGACCTTTGGCGATGTGCGCGGCCTGATGTGCCAGGCGTGCCAGGACTATGTCCAGGCGGTCAGAGGGGGTACGTTCCCCGGAAAGGAGCACGAATTCTCGTGAAGACCATACGTCAAGCCAGCGACATGCGCGTGTGGTCAATGCGGCACAAGTGCGCGGGTAAGACCATCGGCTTTGTGCCCACCATGGGCGCCTTGCACGGGGGCCACGCCAGCTTGATCCGCGAGGCGGTCGCCCGGAACGATTTCGCTGTCATCAGCATCTTCGTGAACCCCACACAGTTCGCGCCGGACGAGGACTACGGCCGATACCCGCGGACATTCGAGACCGACCTCGAGCTCGCAGAGAAGATCGGCGTCGACGTCATCTACGCCCCCGACGCCAAAACGATGTACCCTGAGGGCTACCAGACCTATGTCTCTGTCATGCGCCTGACCGAGCACCTCTGCGGCAAGTCGCGCCCGCACTTCTTCCGCGGCGTGACCACCGTCGTGGCCAAGCTGTTCATCGCCGTGCTGCCTGATCGGGCGTATTTCGGCCAAAAAGACGCCCAGCAGTGCGCCGTCATCAAGCGCATGACTCGCGACCTCGATTTAGGCATCGAGATCGTCGAAATGCCCATCGTGCGCGAGCTTGACGGCATGGCCATGAGTTCACGGAACAGCTACTTGAGTCCAAGCGAACGCGAACGCGCCCTGTGCATCTCCCGAGCGCTGCACAAAGCCCAGGCTATGCTCGAAGCCGGCGAGCGCGACGGGGCTAAACTCACTGCCGACCTTCGCGAGGAGATGTCTGATGTGAACATCGACTATGTCGAATTGGTTGATGCGGAAGAAATTCAGCCCGTGTCCGAGGTGCGGGGAACTGTGTTATTGGCGGTGGCGGCCGGCGTTGGCAAGACCCGACTCATCGACAACATCAAGTTTACCGTCACCGAAAAACAATGAGGAGAAGTGGCAACCATGATGCTAACCCTGCTCAAGAGCAAAATTCACCGGGCGACAATTACCGAGACAAACTTGGACTACGCCGGGAGTCTTACCCTCGATCCTGACCTGATCGAGGCAGGGGACATGCTGGTTAACGAACGCATCCAGGTGCTCAACATCAATACCGGGGCCCGCTTCGAGACCTACATCATCGAAGGTGAGCGCGGCGCCGGCGCCGTGTGCCTCAATGGCGCCGCGGCGCGCCTCGGGCAGCCCGGCGATTTGATCATCGCACTGACCTATACCATCATGGACGCCGAAGAAGCCAAGACCCACCAGCCTAAGGTCGTCCACGTCGACGCCGACAACAAGGTCCTCCGGGTCGACGCCGAAGTCGGTTAAGGGCCTATGGGGAAATACCGCGAACCACGGAGGCACGGAGAGAAACTGGAATACCAGCGGTCAAGAATGATAGCCAGTTGATGCACAGATTCGTATGCGGAGCCGTTTAATCTTTTGGTCTAATTCGATATAAGCCATCTGGTTACTTCTTTATCAGGTTAATTAACTCTTCTCTGGATAGTCCACACTGTTTCAGGATGCCTAAAAGCGTTCCCTTGGCAAGTTCATCGTGCAGAGGCACAACCGTTTTGTAAGTCCCCTTTTGGAGGGTTACATGACTACCTTTTTGCCGGACCACTTGGAAGCCGCTATTCTCAAGGGCCCTAATCATCTCCTTGCCGGAAACAACCGATAGCTTAGCCACTGACGACAACCTCAAGGGGGTATAAAACGACCTCACCCATACTTTCAGGAAGACCTTCCGTTCCAAAACTCTCCAAGTAGACTTCCACTGCCTCCTTGAGGTTTTCCTGAGCGTCCTCAATCGTCTTCCCCTGACTCACAACGCCCAATTCTACACAATGGGCGACATGCCATTTTTCCTCCTTGGTGATCAGGGCAGTAAATCGTTTAGACATTGCCTGCCTCCTTTAGAAAGTCATCCAGCTTCCTGAACTGGAGCGGTTTCTCCCTCATCTCCTCCAACACCCTTAAATCCTCCGCATCCTCCTGGCGCTCCAGTATCTCCTCGTATTCATCAATATCCAGGATAACTGCCACCGGTGCGCCGTCCCTTATAACAATTTCTGGCGCTTTTCTGGTTGGTTTGCCTTTCATACCTTCACTGCCAGAGCCTCCCTTGGAATTTGGGCAAGGGGAATCTTGACCGAATGCTCGTCTTCAATCCTGTCCACCAGGTCGTGAAGCCCCATCTCAAAGTCCCAGCCCAGGAAGTCCACCGGCTTCGCCCCGACCGAAGTCAATGTAGCGAGTGATCCCGTTCTCCTTAAGCTTCGCCTTCCGGTATTTGCCCAGGTTCAGGACCTCAAAAGGCTTGCAGCCGGGGATGTCCAGGAGCCGCTTGCGGGTTGGGCGTAATGGCAATACCTCCTGAAACGGGTTCTATGCACCTTCTTGATAATACCCCTTCGACTCGTCCGATTACAACCGGTCAACCGGGCTTTGCACGCCCCTGGCGCTGCGATACAACTCAATGCTGTTACCCATTCAACCGGCGTTTTCGAGGAAGGGTATAGACGGTGAGGCCCTCGAGCGAGCGTTCCGGAGTGGGGAGGATGAGGCTCATTCCATAGCCCGCCACGGAGCACGAAGTGATGCCGATGGCAGCGTACAGGAAGAAATGGATCGGCGTGTACTGCTGCACCAGGCACAACACGACCGCGCTGACGGCCGCGCCGACAAGCGCCCCATTGCCGTGCGCGCGGCGCGTGAAGATGCCCAGGATAAACAGCCCCGCCAGGCTTCCGCCGAACAGCCCCAGGATACTGCAGAATTGATCCCACAAGGACTTGATCTCGAAGCTCGCCATTAGGAGCGCCGTGGCAGTGCCCAGCGCCCCGAGGGCGATTGTAAGCCAGCGCGCGAGTTTCAAGCAGGTTCCATCGGGCGCCTCGGGCTTGAACCGGCGGTAGAAGTCCGTCGTGATCGCCGTCGCCACGCTGTTCATACTGCTGTCCAGACTCGACATCGCTGCGGCGAACACGCCCGCAATGAGCAACCCCGAAACGCCTGCGGGCAGTTGGTGCACGATAAACCACGGGAAGACCGAGTCGGTCCGCATCGTGGGGTTCAGGCTCGCCGGATGGGTCTTGTAGAACGCATACAGCGCCGTGCCCAGTGCGAAGAACAGGAGCGACGAGGGGATGCAAAGGATGGCATTGGTCCAGATCGACCG
>CAYRLQ010000297.1:0-5420 GCA_964425145.1 uncultured Nitrospiraceae bacterium | reverse complement strand
AACGACAACTTCCCCGCCGAGTTTCGCAAGCTGCCAGCAGCCATCTTTCGATGTGTCCTGCGTCAATCGCACGTTGTCTTGAAAGACAGACGTGTCCAGCGCTCCCTGAAGTCCTTCTGGTATTTCCACGCCGAGAATCCACTCGCGCTCTCTTTTACAGCACACGATCTCGGGCTTTGGACTGCGTTGCGGGCTCTTCCCGGTCTTTTCCTCTTCATCGCCTTCTTCTTCTCTGCGAGGACGTCCGCCGCGCTTCTCCGGGCTCACTCGTCCGGTTTTCCGCGCCCGCTTTTCTTGCTCTTCTCGTTCCTCGGGAGAACTTTCGGTGACGCTGGTTTGATTTACATCATCTTTGACGCCTGTGGCGGCGTCAGGGGTAATACTCGCGCCCACTCGCTCCCCCTCGCCTCCCGGAGAACACCCCATAAGAGGATGTTCGAGTTCTACTTCGGATGTGCCGTCGAAGCTAATCTCCGGCTCTTGTGGTTCGACGGTTTCGGGGAGGGCCGTAGGGGGCGCCAGCGCTTGTGTTTGGCCTGGTTCGAGCCGTTCCGGCTGAGGTTCTTTTTTCTGCACCGGTTCCGGCACCGCCTGAGGCACTTCAAGACCAACCGGTGTCTCGGGCTCTTGCACAGCGGGACTCTCTCGATGACCGACCGGTGTAATCGCCTCCGGTTCGATCGTGCTCTCTGGCGGTTCGGGCTGAACAGTGTCCGGACCTCTGGTAAGTGCCGGAGTCGCCGGTAGCACGACGGGGCGCCCTTCTGTCGCCGGTACCTTACCCTGCCCTCGCGAGACGTGTCCGGGCGCGGCCTTAAGGCAGGTGACCGCGATGTACAAAGCGATCGAAATGACAAGCCCGACTGACACAACAGCGACTATGACCGCAATTCCCATGTTTCGCCTTTCCCTACGCATTATGGCGAAAGTCTCGAGTTAGAGCAAGAGATACGTTATCACTCGGTGCTCAGCAGAACGCAGGTACCGTGCCATGGGCTATGCGACCGACGGTCAACTTGAATTCATCTGGTCGTGCAGCAAGTCCGGCGGTCATTGAGTGCGCGCGGCAATGCGGATGCTTGCCACACGTCTCCGCGGGTACGGCTCCCTCGGCTATGCCATCGGCGGACAGGTGAGCCTGCCTGAAGCCGACCTGCATGCCCGCTAACGGAGTGGCGAACCCGAACCGCTCGTCCCCATTGAGCCGGCATCACGTCGTCGCGACCGCAGGAGCCTGCTTTCGAGGCGTTCGTTTGGTCCATCCTCGCTCACATCATTCGGAACGGGAGTAACCTCCCCGTATCCACCTGCCGCGCGCCTTCGGCACCGGCTTGCCACGAGTCTGAACAAAGCCCTGGGACTGATAATGGAGGCAATCGATCCAAACTGGGGGGATTAGCAAGACTTTCGAAATGCTTGTGTCACTCTTGTCCTAATGTCCGAGCATCACCGGCTTCCTTTGTCCGGGCCGCCTTTAATGGGCGAGATAATGTCCGCTACAAAGGCCGCCTGGTCCCATCCGCTGCCTTCCATCGGGTCAAGCCCCATGCGCGCAACGACGAGGCCCATGCTGGGCACGACGGTCGCGTATTGCCCTCGATGACCGGCCGTGGTGAAGCTCCCGTCGGGCACACGCGGATCAAACCCAATAAGCCAGAACTGTTTGCCATACCCGTGTTCACCTGCCCGCACCTGCTTCTTCGCGGGCGCCGGGGTCATGCTGTATTCGACCCAACCCTCGGGAAGAATTCGTTCCCCGTTCCAGACGCCATCGTGAAGGTAGAGCAATCCGAAACGCGCCAGGTCGCGCGGCGTGGTGTAGACCTGACTGCTGAGAATGAAATTGCCATACGGGTCTGTTTCGGGGAACGTGTGGCGCATGCCGATCTTGTTCAGCAGTTCGCGGCGCGGAAACGTGAGATAAGTTTCGAAGTCCGGCAATACTTCCCGCATGGATCTCACCAATAGCAGCGTATCGTAGTTCGCGTACTTCCAGCGGGTCCCGGGTTCTACTTCAAACTCGCCTTTCGCCGCGTCTTCAGCAGTGTTGATGCCTCCCCAATAGCCTGTGAAAGTGTTCGCGCCCTGGCTCGCCAGTCCGCTGCTCATGTGGAGCAGATTCTCGATCGTGATGTGCCGGCGCGGATCGCTTTCTCCTTGCCATTCCGGTATGGGCGCGGGCTGGTCAACACGCAGCTTTCCCTTGCGCACGAGAATCCCGATAAGCGCGTTTGTGATACTTTTTGCTGTGGACCACGTGCGGTATTGGGTGTGCATGCTCCACCCATCGGCATAGCGCTCTGCGATGATGCGATCTTTGTATGCCACGACCACGCCGATTGTCCTATGGGGTTCGTACTGCTTGCCAGTGAACGCGTCTCCGAGGGATTGGTGCAGCCGAGCGGTATCGATCTCCGGCGGTAGGGGAGCCTCAGGCAAGAGGTCGCCGTCCGGCCAGGGTATGGACGCCGGATCGTCATCCGGCATCGGCATATCCACGGTGGGTAACGAGGCTGTGTCGGCTAACGTGGCGCCTGGCGGCAACAGGAAGGTGCCGATGCCATCCCGGAACACGGCCAAGCGCGGTGGTTTCTCTGCTGAATAGGCACAGGTGACCGACCTCGTCTCAAAATCAACAACTGGATCCGGCAGTCCCTCCAACTGCTTGATCCCGCCAAGTTCATCTCGCCGCACCTGCTCGAGGGTGCGCCCGGCATGAAACACGGCCGAACAAGTGAAACCTGCCTTGAATCCCGCGCCCAGTTCGGCGGAGATCTGCCCGTGTGCGTCAGGGGCCGGCCCCAGTGTGCACACAAGGATGGCGCAAATGGTGAACAAGAACCATGATGTGCAGTGTGTGAGGTTGCGATAGCTCATAGTGTCTCCTTCTCGGTGATGTATCCACGGTACGGAACGATGTAGCACAGCCCGCGAGTTCGACGTCGCGGGCCGGTTAGTCATAGTGGACAGCCGTGATCCGATCCCTAGAAAATGTGCGGTCGCGGCGGACCGTCGTAGGGTGCGGGGCCGCGTTGCACGTGGCGCTTCTCAATGTCCAGCAGGTTCGAGTCGGTTGTGGTCGGCGCCTTGATGAATCCGTAGTAGCGGCCCATCCAGTACGCGTCAAGATAACTCGATGGATCGAGTATGCCGCGTCCGCCGCCGCCGTCCAACTCCAGCGGATTGCGGTCCCAGCGCCGGATTCCCTGCTCGCGCGGCCCCATCGGCTTGTGGTTGTCGGGAACGTAGTTCTTGTAGCCCGCCGGCACCTGCAAGTCATGGCGGTGCGAGTTTGTGAACCGGTAGTTCGTACAATCGAGCGGATACTCGCGCAGATGTTGCACGGCGCGCTCGCTTTCACACTCGTTCCCGGTCAAGGCCCCATAGACGTAGCTGAACCACGGCTGGTTTTCGACGCGCTTGATCTCCCAACTGCGTTGCATGCTGCGCATAATCGTGGCGCGCAACTCGGGATCGGTCTCGTACCGAAGCAGCGGGTAGTAGGCAAGAAACGCCAGCCTGTCGTCGAAATGGGTGTATGTGGGAAACACGATCTTCTGCCGCAACGCGTTCCTGTCATAGTTCCAGTCAAGGAGCTGCTGCTTGGCGTCCTGATACTTCTGGCCGCCCACGATGACGTTTGCGAGGGCGACGAACGACAGGGCCTGGATGGCGTTCAGGCCGCGTTCGTCGGTGTATAGGGGACTGTATATGAACTCGGGCTCCCAACGAGCCCATACGGTTGGCTTGCCGTCGAGGTCGCGCAGACACCAACCGTTGTCGATGATGTGATCGATGATTCGCTGAAGGTGTTCCTTGGCGGCTTCCTTCTCCTTCCCCTGTGCCACGAGATCGTGGAACAGCGGCACGGTGAAGATGTGCGACATGACTTCGTCGCTCGAGGTGTCGCCCTTCCATTCCCACAGCCCGTCATCCGTCGGGTTCCATTCAGAGGGGCGGCCCGCCGAACCGGTGGCCGCCTTGATCGCGTCCTCGCCCACGGCGTAGATGGCGCGCGCCGGGAACCCGTCAATGGGCGTGATTTCCTCGGTCCATTTCAGGCTCTTGAAGACGTCGACGGCCTCTTCACGCACCTCGGGATCGCCCGTGACTGCGTATTCGAAACACAGCGCGTCCAGATAGTGGCATGTCCAGCCGCCGTCGTTGTCGCTGAGAAAACGCGTGTAAGTGCCATCGTCCTCGCGGTGCAGGGTGTTGACGAAACCAAGGCGTTTCATGCCCCACTCTTCGAGCCAGCGCTTGTACCACGCCGCCTTCTTCTGCAGCGTGTAGGGCTCGTAGGTAATGATGCCCAGTCCGCCGTCGGTGGCGATGTACGCGACGTTGTCGCCGCACGCGATTGCGTTGACCTTGTCGTGAGGGACCCAACGTTCATACCCGAAGTAGTGATACTCGCCGTTCACGGCACGGATGGCGCCTCGCGTCGTGCCCACCCAGTAGTCGCGGTCGAATCCCTCTGCCACACACGTCGTGTCTTCGTAGCACAACCCATCGGCGCCGGTGAGGGTACGCCAGGTAGTGCCGCGCAACTCTGCCAGGCCCATATCCGTCGGCACTAACAGCCGGCTGCCCAAGGTCAGTATGTCACGCGTCGTGGAGTTGAACGGAAGCCGTCCCCATTCCTGGACCTCGTCGTACTCGATTCGGCAGTTCCGCAGGAACCCGATGTTGCCGGCGTGCCGGACGTATACCGTTTCGCTGTACGAGTCGATGCCCAGTATGGGTGAGCGGGAGGGGGCCGCGGTTTTCGGCACAAGTTTGCCATCGCGCAGCTTATGCACGTGCTCTTCGGAAGCGGCGACGACTTGACCCAAATGCAATCTCACGTCGACATGGGCGCCCGCAGCCACCCGGTTCCAGGAACCGTCCGTATACCGCCACAGCCCTTTGCCGGTCGCCGCCCACAGACCGCCGTTCAAAGCACTCAGCCGCCGTATATCGGTAGGCGAACCGCCGACAGGCGTCAGCTTGCCGTCTTCGACGCGAAACACGCCGCGGCGACTGCCGACATAGGCCACGTTCTCCAACACCGCCACACTCAGCAACGGTTCCTCGGTCTCGATCCGGCTTCCGACCTCCTGCAGGTAGACCTCGTCGACAATCGGCTGCCATCGTGGATTGTCAGGAATAGGCAACCCGGCAGATGCAGCGAGGGCACACCCAGTAAGAGCGAAAACAGTTACAGGGCAAGAGTAAAGGCAAGGCATGGCCATGGTTCCTTTCTATTAGCAGCAACGGTTTCACGGACGTGAGCCTACTGTCCCTCCTGAGAAATCGCGCTTGTTGCAGTGTAGCGGTTTACAGCGGTGCCAAGCAAGCATGGCGAAATTCGTATGGCGAGATTCGTAGTCTGATAATCATCTAGATGGCTCCTCCGTCGGGTCGTGATACTCTCGAGT
>CAYRLQ010000296.1:0-5452 GCA_964425145.1 uncultured Nitrospiraceae bacterium | reverse complement strand
CACGCCCTCGTCTACGAGGACCTGGATGATCATTTCCGCGCCGCACATGCGTTCTCCGGCGCGTTTATGCCTCTTGGTTGCTGAGCCGCGTATCGAATCGTCTTTTAAGGCACGAAGACTCGGCCTGGCTGAGTGTGCGTTGCCCGTCGCGTGCTCGTCGGCACGTTCCGGGCCGGACCGTTTCTGAGTACTCATTGCGATCGCCCTTTCCGATGCGAAGATTCGCGTTGCGCCTCCTAAGTACAGGTAGTTCTTTCTTAAGTGAATGGGGGAGTCGAGCGGGTGTAGTTGTGACCCTACGAGGAAGCTGTCACGGTGAAACCGTGACGCAAGGTACTCGGGGCCGGTCCCCTACGGCGGCCCCGTCGGAAACGGCGTGGGGAATCACGGAGTGACAGGATGTTTGTGTGCCTCTCACGAAACGTGACATGTCAAACACTGGCCAGGGGATTTCCCTCGTTGCAACTGCGGGCTAGATGGCCCATAACCACTAATCAGCTATGGACGATTATACCCCTTTCCCAGAAACCGTGTCAAGTGCGCTGCCGGACTAAAACCCCCAAAATATGACGCAGGCCCGCCGGGCTGCTGGCGCCTCATGTGGCTGAACATGGCACATGAATTTCTGTTTTAAGCGGTTGTTTATGGCTCAGGGGTTACGGTTTCGTCCGGCGCGTCTGCATCACTGTTTTCCTCCGTGGAGTCGGCCTCGGCTTCGGCTTCGGCGCAGGGCGCTTCTGGTTCAGTCTCGGCGCTGGGCGTTTCAGCCTGCGTATCCGCGGCAGGGGTTTCCTCGAGGGGCTCAGTGCTTGCGGTCCCTTCTTCGGCCCCCTCAATCTCGGCTTGGGCTTCGTTGCTCTCGGCCAGTTGCGCGTTCATCGCGGCCATCATTTCATTGGCGAGGTCGGTGAAGCTTCGTCCCGCCTCAAGCATCGACTTGGGAACTGAGTCGCCTAGTGTCTCGCCGATACTCACCGACTTGGCGTCACTCTGCGCATACTCTTGCTGCGCCTCGGCATCGAGGTCGTGCTGATATTCGCGCATGCTCAGGCCGATCTTCCGCTCGGCCGAGTCGATACTGATGACCTTGGCTTTCACTCTATCACCGATGGCCAACACGTCTTCGGGTTTTTGCACACGGCTGTCGGACAGTTCGCTCACGTGGATGAGGCCCTCAACGCCGTTTTCGAGCCGCGCAAATGCGCCGAAGCTCACCAACTTGGCGATCTCGACTTCCACGTGTGTCCCCAGCGGGTATTTCTCGCTGATAGCCACCCAGGGGTCTTGCTCGAGTTGTTTGAGGCCCACGCCGATCTTCTCGTTGGCCGGGTCGATGCTGAGGATTTTGACCTCGATCTCCTGGTCTTTCTCGAGGATTTCAGAGGGATGGCCGATCTTTTTCGTCCATGAGAGGTCGCTGACATGCAATAGGCCGTCGATGCCCTCCTCGATCTGGACGAATGCGCCATAATCCGTCAGGTTGCGTACGATCCCTTTGAGCGTCGAGCCCACAGGATAGCGCTGTTCCAGTTCGATCCAGGGATTTGGCTGCGTCTGCTTGACCCCCAACGCGATTTTCTCCGCTTCGGGGTTCACACTGAGGACCATGACGTCAACTTCCTGCTCTAGCGACAGGATGTCACTGGGATGGTGGACACGCCTGGTCCAGCTCATCTCGCTGACATGGACCATCCCTTCGATCCCCGTTTCAAGCTGCACGAACGCCCCGTAGTCCGTCATGCTCACTACGCGGCCACGCACCACGCTCCCGACCGGGTAACGTTCCTCGACGGTTTCCCAGGGGTTTTCCGTCTTTTGTTTGAGGCCGAGGCTGATCCGTTCGGTTTGCGGGTCGAAATTGAGGACCATGACCTCGATCCGCTGGCCGACCGAAAGCATCTGGGACGGGTGTTTGATACGGCCCCAGGACATATCCGTCACGTGCAGCAGCCCATCGATGCCTCCCACATCCACAAAGGCCCCAAAATCGGTGATGTTCTTGACCTCACCCTCGAGAATCTGGCCCACCTGGATAGTTGCAAGCAGCCGATTCTTCTCGTCGGCGCGTTGTTCTTCGAGCAGCCTGCGGTGGCTGACCACGACGTTGCGGCGCCGCTTGGTCAGCTTGATAATTTTGACCTCGAGCCGCTCACCGATATACTTATCGAGGTCGCCGGTTGGGCGCCAGGTAAGCTGGCTGGCCGGCATGAAGGCATCGATGCCGATGTCGACCTTCAAGCCACCTTTCACGCGGCGTGTGATTACCCCCTCGATAACACCATCCTCTTCGTAAATCCGCTGGATGTGCGTCCAGTTCTTAATCCGATCGGCCTTGATCTTCGACAGAACCGGCATCCCGTCCTCATCCTCGGGCTCCTCGATATAGACGTCGAATTCATCACCTGGCGACACCTCGGAGGGGTCCGAGAATTCCATGACTGGAACGATGCCCTCGCTCTTGTACCCGATGTCAACCAGGACGCGGTCAGGCCCCACCTCCACCACTTTGCCCCGCACGACTTCGCCTTCTGCGAAGTTCTGCAGCGTCCTGTCATAAAGGGCTGCCATTTCTTCCCGGGACAGATCATCACCCAGCTCTGTGTCAGCGTCTAAGACGCTGGACCCCCCGACCCCTGCGGAGGGGCCAGAATCCGGTTCTTGCTCCATTTCCTCGCTCTGTTGAATATTTGGTTCTTCTGTCATACCGGTTTCAACAACCTCCCGTCATCAAAGATATTCTGCCGGACAAACCGGCAGTTTAATAGAATAGCAACCAGAAACAGCCCGAGTCAAATTGCCCCGGATTCTTGGGCCTCCCTGCACGGCGACCGCCCAGAAGATTTTGCATACCTGGGCTCGAAGCGATACCATATTCTGTGTTGTAAGCCACAAGAAAAGGAGATTCTTCGTGTCTTCTAACGCCATTGCCGAATACCTCTCCCAGACGAAGCCCGAGAACATCGACCCTGGATTTCTGGGCTATGTCACCAACTTGACCGAGCTAGCCAGGGTCGCACCGACCGTGGCCAAAGCCATTGTACAGGAACTGGCCGATCAGCGTACCTACCTCAAACTCATCGCCAGTGAGAACTACTGCTCGATGGCTACGCAACTGGCTATGGGAAACTTGCTTACCGACAAGTATGCCGAAGGCGTGCCCGGGCACCGCTTTTATGAAGGCTGCGGCAACGTGGACACCGTCGAGACGTATGCCTGCGAGCTAGCCTGCGAGCTGTTCGGCTGTGATCATGCCTACGTGCAGCCCCATAGTGGCGCGGACGCCAATCTGATCGCATATTGGGCCATTCTGGAAGCGCGCATCGAGGTGCCGGCACTCGCCGATTTCGGCGTTAAGGGTCCGGGGAAGCTCTCCGATGAAGACTGGGCCACGTTGCGCAAGGCCTTGGGCAACCAGCGCCTGCTCGGTATGGATTATTACTCCGGCGGCCACCTCACGCACGGCTACCGGCACAACGTCTCGGCCAAGATGTTCGACGCGCACACCTACAGTGTCGAGCGGGATTCGGGTATCCTCGACTACGATGCGCTCGAGCAAAGGGTGCAGGATGTCAAGCCCCTCATCTTCCTGGCGGGTTACAGCGCCTATTCCCGTGCCATTAACTTCAAGCGGTTGCGCGAGATGGCTGACAAAGTCAACGCCGTGTTTATGGTGGACATGGCGCATTTCGCAGGGCTCGTGGCCGGCGGTGTGTTTGAAGGCGATTTCAATCCCATTCCCCATGCGGACATCGTGACCACAACCACTCATAAAACCCTACGCGGACCGCGTGGCGGGCTAGTGTTGTGCACGTCTGAGTTCGCCGAATACGTTGACAAGGGCTGCCCGCTGGTGATCGGAGGTCCACTGAGCCACATCATCGCCGCTAAGGCCGTTGCCCTGGCCGAGGCCAGCACACCCGAATTCAGAACCTACGCCCGCAGGATTGTCGATAATGCTCAGTGTCTGGCCCAGGCCTGCATCGACGAGGGGCTCGAGGTCGCAACAGGCGGCACTGACAACCACCTGATACTGATCGACGTCCGCTCGTGCGGGGTGACCGGACGCCAAGCCGCTGGCGCCTTGCGCCAATGCGGCATCACGGTCAACTTCAATTCACTGCCTTACGACCCCAACGGCCCTTTGGTCACCAGCGGCTTGCGCGTTGGAACTCTGGCCGTAACCACGCTGGGCATGGGCGAAGCGGAAATGCGCGAGATCGCCGCCGTCAGCAAGCTGGTCCTGGGCAATACCCAGCCGGCGCCAATCGCGTCAGGGCCCAATGCCGGCAGACCAAGCAAGATGCAATTCACTATCGATGGAAGGGCAGCCGCGGAGGCCCGCGCCCGTGTTAGCGACATCCTCAACCGGTTCCCGGTGTATCCGCAACTAGACCTTGCCTTCTTGCAAAGGCATTTCGGGTGAGGATTACCACGGCAGGGCCCAAGCGTGACCTGGGAAGGCGTCGAGTTATGAATGGGGAACTAGGAGACCTGGCTCGCTGGCCCAGGCAGTCCCTTTACGGTCTTATTCCGTAACATGTTCGAAACTTACTGCGATGTTTTGGGGACATTTTTCACAAACATGTGGGAGATAAGGGGATACGGGAAGGAGATGAGGAGATGATTGAATCGAATAGAAGCAGTTTATCTCCTTATTTCCCTATCTCCCATTTCTCCGTTTTTGGTTGCGGCTGTGCTGCGGTAATATCAAAGCGACGGAAAATCCAGTAAATGGGGGGCCGTCCCGTTATTTCCGTCTTTTTCCAACGCAAATGTGTGGCGTTCTGCAAACAGAAGGGAATATAATGTTTGCCGTAACCGTTCACGATCTGGAGATGCAGTGAACACGAGGCCATTCGCGCGGAAGTAGGACTAAACCGCGGATTACACGGATGGCCGCGGATAGAGAGTATTCTGGGGATTAAACCGCGGATTACACGGATGGCCGCGGATAGAGAGAAAATAATGCTTGGCAATGGTTTGATTCATGAGCAGTTGAGCGGAGCCATAATTGGAGCGGCAATGTCTGTTCTCAATACGCTAAAGCCGGGGCTTGATGAAAAACTGTACGAGAATGCCCTCGTTATCGAGCTTCAAAAACGTGGCCACAAAGTCGAGCAACAAAGGCGTTTCCCGGTACATTACGACGGGCAGCCGATCGGAACGCTCATACCTGACTTGATAGTCGATGGGCTGGTTATTGCAGACCCAAAGGTCGTTTCGGAATTCACCGACACTCACATTGCACAAATGCCGGGTTACTTGGCGATTTCAGAGTTGGAACTGGCCCTTCTTCTCAATTTTAAGCATGCTAAATTGGAGTGGCAGCGGGTTGCAAGAAGTAAAAGGCCTTGATTTCTCCAGTACGAGCTGATAAGAATCCGCACCTATCCGCGTAATCCGCGGTCAGATCCTAAGTATGCAGTGCGTGAATGGTTACGAAATCAGAAGC
>CAYRLQ010000295.1:0-5452 GCA_964425145.1 uncultured Nitrospiraceae bacterium | reverse complement strand
AGAACGCCAAGGTCGAGTCGTTCATCGAGACCGACAAATACACCCAGTTCGCCTATCAAAAAGACAAGGTGCCACAGTGCCGCGGCTGCAAATGGCGGGCGGTGTGCCACGGTGGCTGCCAGAAAGACCGCCTCGCCACAGGCTCATTATCCAACCCCACACCCCTTTGCCCCGCCTACAAAAAGTTCTTCGCCCATGCCACGCCCAAGCTAAACGCCCTCGCCAACCGGGTTCAACACCGGGCGTGATTTAGGATTGCAGATTGGGAGCTTCAATCAGTAACCAGTAACAGGTCGTCAGTAATCAGCAATCGCTTACGGCTCGGGCTTCGGTTGGAAAGTGAGGAACTGCGTGACCGCGCCCAGCAGGGTCAATGCCGCCCAACCGATCAACATGGCCGAGAGGATTTCCCCCTCATGCGCTGGGTTCTCCAGGACTTCGTGTAATCCCGCTGTGCCGGCCAGAAAAACTGCCCCATGCACCACCAGCGAAGCGCCGATAGCGGCCGTGGCCAGCACTATTACGGGGCGCATGAGCCATAGTGCCAGCAGCCCCCCAAGCACCCCAGCGCCTAGCAAGGCCCACGGCACCCACGATTCGGGCTGGCCGGCCAAGGCATTATGCGCCACAACGACCGCCCCCAGCAGCCCCAGGCAGAACACGCCGGCGTAATACATGAAGTACAGCGCCGCCGCCCCCGCCACCCCGCCCAGCACCAACCCGGCCGCCATGTAGACCAGTCTGCCATCGCTCAGCCAGCCCGCCAAGGCCGCCGCCGCGGACCCGGCCAGGATAAACCCTGTCAGCCCGAGTAGAAACCTAAACAGACGATAACCCGCGAAGCAGTACAACAGCCCGAAGAGAATCGCCGCTACCGTTGCGGCGATCACGCCGGCCGGTGAAAGTTCAGCGATATTGGCGTTGGCGAGTTGTCCCACGCGAGGTCTCCCAAAAACTTCTGCGCGATTGTGACCATTCCGCGACCTGTTGTCAACAGAGCGTTGGTGCGTTTGACTGGCTGTGCGCTGATTTGCTACAGTATGTTCATCGCATGGGTCGAAGACAGCCGGTGGCCTTTGGGGCCTTAAACTTGCCTGCCGAGACCGTGGAACGAGACTATCAGTACGTGAAGGTGTCCGTCCCGCACGGTCTGAGACCGTGCGGGACGTTTGGCAAAAAGTGGGGACAGACCCTGCTCGCGTAGTCGCGAGGTCGGTCCCTTTTCTTGAAGGGAGGTGAAGCCATTTTGCTAAAGCCGGAGAAAGTCGAAGTCATCGCGGAATTAAAAGACCGCATTGAGAGACATGAAATCGCGATTATGACGCGCTTCGTGGGGATAAACGTCGAGCGGGTCACAGAACTGCGCAGGAAGCTTCGCGAGCAGGACGTGCAATTCAAGGTCTACAAGAACACGTTGGCGAAACGCGCCTTGGATGAACTGGGCCTGTCGGACGCTGTTGCGTTTTTAGAGGGGCCGACGGCCTGGGCCTTCTCGGACGATCCCGTGGCGCCCGCCAAGACCCTCAAGGAGTTCGCTAGACAGGTGGACGCGCTCGGCATGAATGGGGGCATCCTCGGCGGCAAGGTCATATCGGTCGAGGAGCTCGAGGCACTGGCCGGTCTCCCGCCGCAGGATGTGTTGCTGGCGCAGGTTGTGGGCACGATTGCCGCGCCATTGCGTGACCTGGTCCGCACGCTCAATGCCCTCCCGCGTAACCTCGTTAGCGTATTGGATCAAATCCGGAAACAGAAGGAACAACAGGAAGCCGCATAACCGGCGGTTGTAACGGAATTGCCCGTAGCATCGGGCAAATAGATTTGGAGGAGACAGTCAGTTATGCCGAAAAAGCTCGATGAAATCGTCGAAAAGATTGCAAAACTCTCCGTTCTCGATCTGAGCAAGTTGGTCAAGGTCCTCGAGGAAAAATTTGGCGTTGAAGCGGCAGCCACGATGATGATGGGCGCGATGCCAGCGGCGGCCGGAGGCGTTGAAGCTGCCGAGGCGGAAGAGCCGACGTCCTTCGACGTTATCCTCAAAGAGATCGGCCAGCAGAAGATTCAGGTCATCAAGGAAGTCCGCGCAATCACCGGATTGGGCCTCAAGGAGGCCAAGGTGGTTGTGGACTCCGCGCCCAGCCCTGTCAAAGAGGGCTTGGCGGCGGACGAAGCCAAACAGATTCGGGAAAAGCTCGAGGCCGTTGGCGCCGTGATCGAAGTCAAGGCTGCCTCCTAGCACTACAACGCTGGATTCTGAACGACGCGCACGGGTTTTGGCCCTGTTCGCCGTCGGGGCGGGTGCGGCTCGACAGGAGTCTCGCCCTCCCCCAGGCAACTGGCGCGTTACGTGCGCCAGCGGGCCTGGTTGGCGCGTTGGGCGAGCCAGTTGCATTGGGCCGCGAGGAGTGCCATCCAACCGCTGGCGGAGTGACCGGCGACGACGCCCAGTTGTTCCATTTGATAGCACACGGTGGCGATGTGTTTGACGCCGACGGCGTAATATAGCGCGGCCTCTTCGGCAAAGGACAGGGTTCGGTAGCGCTGGTAGTGCTGGAGGAGAAACTCGGTGTGTTCGGCGAGTGGACGGGGCTCGGCGGTGGTGCGGATACACAGGTTCGAGATGGCGTAGGCGAGGTCCTCGAGGTAACAGCCCTCACCGGCGAACTCGAGGTCGAGTATCGCGACGAGCTCCTCGCCGCGAAACAACAGGTTGCCGCTGTGCCAGTCGCCGTGGATGAGGCCGGTCTCGAACTCGCCCCGGGCGTCCCAGTCGAGCGCCTTGGCTGCGTCGCGTAGGAACAGTGCGATCACGTTGCAATGGTCCGTGATGGTCTTCGTGTCGCCTTCTGCACGCTTAGCGCGCTCGAACAGGTGGCCGAAGGTCTCGCGGGGCACTTCGCTGAAGCGCCACATGCGGGCCTCGCGGCTTGGGCGTGGGAAGTCGCGGCAAACGTCGTGGAACCGGCCGAGGGCCTCGGTGGCCGTGGCGAGGGTTGACTCAGAGACCACCATGGCTTCGCCTTGGACGAACTCCTGCAGCTCGAGCGCCCAGGTGTCCATCTCGACGATGCGCTTGCCGTTTGTGGCGCGCTGTATCTGTGCTACGGGCAGGCCGTGTTCAAGCAGATGGTCGGCGAGCCGGTGCTGAAACCGGAGCGCGTCGAGTACGTAAGGGTTGCGTGTGTAGGTTTTAACGAGGAAGCGACCGGCGGTCGTTTCGACAAGTAGCTTGCGATGGCGACGCTGGTGCGCGGCCGGGATCGGTTCGGGCATGCCTACCTGGCCCAAGCTGTAGTGCTCGCGGATGACCGCCGCGAGTATCTCTTTTGCGTTACGCTTACCGCTCACTGGATCGCTAAGGTCTTCCCCGACTCGATATTCTTGATGGGTTCTTCCTTCTTGAACACAACACCGGAAACTTGCGGCCTAACCGCGCTCGGGTTTGGCCTCGCGCAACATCAGCTTGGTGACGGCCTCGCGCGCGTCGGCATCCTCGAACAAGACGCGGTACACCTGGTCGGTGATTGGCATTTCCACACCGCAGCGCTGGGCTAGGGCACGCGCCGAACGGGTCGTGCGGACCCCCTCGGCCACCATGGGCGTTGCGTCAACGATTTGCTGTAGTGACATGCCACGGGCGATCCGTTCGCCCACGGCACGGTTGCGCGAATGCCGGCTGGCGCACGTCACGATGAGGTCGCCCATGCCGCTCAGCCCCGCAAAGGTCAGCGGGTCCGCACCTTGGGCAACCCCCAGGCGGGCCATCTCGGCCAAGCCTCGGGTGATCAGCGCGGCCTTGGCGTTGTCGCCCAGGCCCAGGCCGTCGCACGCGCCCGCGGCGATGGCGATGACGTTCTTGAGCGATCCGCCGAGTTCCGTGCCGATGATGTCCAAGCTGGTGTATACGCGGAAGGTCTTTCCGATGAAGGCACGTTGGACTGTTTCACTGGCGGCCTGGTCATCGCTCGCGGCCACGACCGAGGCGGGCAACCCGCGCCCGACCTCTTCGGCGTGGCTCGGGCCCGACAGAGTGACCACGGCGCACGGGCCGGACACGTCCCGGATGACCTCGCTCATGCGCAGCAGCGTGTCGTTTTCGATGCCCTTGGCCACGCTCACGCGGATGGTCTCGGCCGAAAAGTGGTAGGCTTCAAGGACCTTGCGCATTGCGTGAGAGGGCACGGCCAACACGGCCATGGCTGCGTCGGGGTCCACGTCGCGGACAACCTCGACAGCTTCCGGCAGGCGGACACCGTGCAGGTAGGCCTTGCTCTCGCGCGTTTCGCGCAGGTGGTCCGGGCCGTCCTCCTCCCGGCACCAGAGGCGCACCTGGTGGCCCTTCAAGCCCAGCAACCGCGCCAGCGCCAGCCCCCAACTCCCTGCTCCAACCACCTGAATCTTCATGACCCCATCCTAGCGCATTTCCCCTTTGTAAGTACATTCTTGGTTGTCAGTTGTCAGCATTGGAATGCGCCCAATACGCGAAGCCGTTGGTCGAATCAAGGGGGCCCTTCTGCTAAAGTATGGTAAGTCGAGGCGGTCTTCACGGCAAATGGAGGAAACATCATGAATCACTCGAGGACGGAATTGGGATACAATCGGATCGCGGCGGCCGCATTCGGTGTCGTGGCGGCCCTGTGGCTATCTCTGGGGCAATTGGAGGGAGCGAAGGCTATGTCGGACGAATCCGAGACCTTTAAGCCCAACTGCCTGGCGAATCCGTCGTTCGAGCAGGCGGCGAACGGCCAGCCGGTCGGCTGGAAACCGCGGGAGTTGAAGGGGGAAGGCACGTTCGATTACCCGGCGCCGGGCCGTAGCGGCGGGTGTAGCGTGGGGATCAGGTCGGATAAAGGGGCCGACTTTTCCTGGGAAACGTTCGTCGCGGTGAAACCGTTTTCGACGTATCGGTTGTCTGGTTGGATCAAGACGGACAACGTCATCGCCGGCACAGGCGTGGGCGCGTTGATCAATATCCACGGTAAGTTGGCGAAGACCAGTGCGCTAACCGGCACAAACGATTGGACCCAGGTCGAGACGGTCTTTGAAACTGAGCGTCATGACACCTTACACATCAACTGCCTGTTTGGCGGATGGGGCCTTGCAACGGGGAGCGCCTTGTATGACGATCTCGAACTCGAGCTGATCGCCACGAAGGCCCTGAAACCGGAGATCGCGATTGACGCGACGAAAACCGGCGCACCGATCTCGAAATACATTTACGGCCAGTTCATCGAACACCTGGGCCGATGCATTTACGGCGGCATCTGGGCCGAGATGCTCGAGGACCGCAAGTTCTTCTATCCGGTGGGGGCCGAGGAGTCGCCCTGGGAGGCCGTGAACGAGGTGGCCATGGTGACGGACGCTCCATACGCGGGGGAGCACACGCCCGAGGTGCGGCCAGGCGGGAAGGCGGCGGCCTCGGGAATCACCCAGGCCGGGCTCGGCCTGCGCCAGG
>CAYRLQ010000294.1:0-5471 GCA_964425145.1 uncultured Nitrospiraceae bacterium | reverse complement strand
GTTTATGGCGAAAGCGGGACACGACGTTACGCTCGTGGGCCGCGACCCACACATGCGCGCCGTGCGTGACAACGGCCTGTCGATCACCGGCATCTGGGGCGAGCATCTTGTCACGACCCTTCATGCCTGCACCAATGTGGCAGGGTTCAATCCGGGTGATTTCGATCTCATTCTCATCACGGTCAAAAGCTATGACACGCAGAGCGCCGTCCAGATCATTGAGCCGCTGGTCGATTCGACCACCTTGGTCTGCTCGTACCAGAACGGATTGGGCAATGCGGAGCTTATCGCGGACGCTGTGGGCTGGGAACGGACCATCGGTGCGCGGGCGATTTTCGGCACGTGGCTCTCTGAGCCAGGGTGTGCCAAGGTAACCGTCATTGCGAATCCGACCGCACTGGGCGTTTATCACACAGACGCCCCGGCGGGCCGCGTTCGCGAGATTGTCGCGGCGATGGACTCAGCAGGCGTCCCGACAGTCTACACCGATAAGATCCCCACCGTGCTTTGGGGCAAGGTGGCTTACAACTGCGCGCTAAATCCCCTATCGGCTCTGCTCGACGTGCCCTACGGAGTCCTGGCCGAGACGGACCACGCCCGCCAGACCATCCGCGAGGTCATCTCGGAACTGTATGCTGTGGCTGAGGCCATGGCAGTTCCCCTCGAGCCCGAGACCGCCGAGGGCTACATCGGCCTGCTCTTCGACATGCTCATCCCACCCACCGCGGCACACTACGCGAGCATGCGCGAGGACTTCCAACAGAAACGCCGGACCGAAATCGACGCCCTCAACGGGGCCATCTGCCGCTACGGCGAAAAGCATGGTGTCCCCTGTCCCACCAACACGACGCTCACGAGGCTGGTTCATGCCCGCGAGCACGCGCTTGGCGTGCGCTATTGATACCGGGTCACATGAGGTAATAGAGGACGGCGGAGACGCTGAACACACTCAGCAGGAATGTTAACGAGACGGCGCTGGCCAGAAACCGGGGGGCCACATCAAACTGGATGCCGAACACGGCCATGCCGACCGCCACCGGCCCGCTCATCTGCAGGATGAACACCTTCGCCGCCAACCCCTCGAGCCCCACGAGCCCTGCGATCCCCACGGCAAGCAACGGACCGCCACATAGGCGCATCGCACTGGCCAGGAAGATATCCGCGCCGGTGTCCAGGCGGGTCTCGGCGAGCTTCACGCCCAGGACGATCAGTTGCACCGGGATAGCCGCATCGGCCGTGATCTCGATAGCGCGGAACACGGCCACAGGAGGCTGCCAGCCGGTTCGCTGACACGCGAGCGCCAGCGCGAACGCGTAGACCATGGGGAAGTAGAAGACGCGCAGCAGGGACGTCCCCATGCCGAGGCGGCTGCGCTGGGCGAAGTAGAGGCCGACACTGTTCTGTAGAAATGACCCACAGACCATGACCACCACCGCCAGGGCCAAGCCGTCGTCGCCGAGTGCGAACTTGCACACGGGCAGGCCGAAATTGCCCAGGTTCATGAACATCGTCATGAGGAACGCGCTGCGGGCGTCGCCTTCGAGCCCGCGCCGCCACGCAATCAGGCCCAAAACGGCCCACATCCCGAGAACCATACACACGCAGCCCAGCGCAAACCCTGCGAACACGTTCCATTCGAGCTCGCGCCGCGAGAGGCTCGTGAACACCAGCGCCGGTATGAACAGGTAGATGTTCAGCGATGAGAGCGTCTTGGCATCGAGGGCGCGTAAGGAGCGCAAGGCATAGCCTGCTCCAGCGACCAAAAAGACGGGCACTATGGCGCAAAGGACGGTGTACAAACTAGGACGCTATGTGGATTCCGTTCTTGCCGAGCGCTTTGGCCTTGTAAAGCGCGTCATCGGCCACGCGTATAAAGTCGATAGCGTGCCTCTCTCCTCGATACTCGGCAATGCCGATGCTCAGGCTGGTGCCGTAGTTTTCGGCCTGCTCATACTGGCTGAGCATCCGATCGGCGATCCGTTTAGCGATCGAGGAAGGTGCGCCCATCAAGAGCACGGCAAACTCATCGCCCCCGTACCGGAACCCTTCGTCACCACCCACGCGAATGTTCTGACGGATCAGTTCCCCGGCCATCGTCAACACCTCGTCACCGACGAGGTGGCCGTAGGTGTCGTTGCACTGCTTGAAGTTATCCAGGTCGAGCGTGATCAGCGTCATGGGGAGCTTCTCGCTGCGCGCGCGGTCAACGGCGCATTCCAAATGCGTATGGAACGTGTGCTTATTGCTCAAGCCGGTCAACTGGTCGGTTTGGGCCACTTCAGCCAGTTGGCGCTCGATCTCGCGCTTCTCTGTAACGTCTTTGAAGGCCAGAAAAACGACCTTACCTGCGGGCGAGTCGATGAACGTCGCGCTGACATCTATACTGCGTTCCTTGCCGTCAGGGCCTACCATAACCACGTCGCCCAGCGTCCCTTGCCCGCCGACCGCAAACAGGGCTAAGCCCTGCTCGAGCCGGTCTTTCTCAGAGGAGTGGAGCACGTCGGACAGCGGCATCCCCATCAAGTCATCTTTCTCGCGCCCGGTCAACTCACAAAAGGCGTCGTTCATGTCGACGATGTTGTGCGAGTCCGGATCGAGCAGCACCATGCCCTCCATGCTCAGCTCGAAGAGGCTGCGATACTTGATTTCAGCGAGAATCTGCGCATCGCGCGTATCGCGTTCCTTGAAAATGCGAATGAGCTTGGCCTCGAGTTCCTCGGGGGGATGCGGCTTGCTAATGAAGTCGTTGGCCCCTGCGTGGACCACCTCGACATACGGAAAGTCCTCCGGGAAACCGGTCATCACGATGATATCCATATCCGGCCATTTCTCCCGCACAGTGGACACCAAACTCAGACCGTGTACCCCGGGCATCAACATGTCTGTGACGAGTACGTCGTAGGGCTCGGCTTCCAGCAGGCGCAGAACTTCATCACCGTCGGAGGCCGTCTTCACATGGCAGCCCAGTTGCGCTCGGATCAGCTCCTCGACAACCTGGACAGTCACTGCTTGATCGTCGGCGACTAAAACGCGCCGGCGCGAGTAGTTCCGGTCAGCCAAACGGTTACACACGTCTCACCACCACCGCGACACTGTCGCGCAGTGCTGGCGCACGGCACAGACGACAGGTGCTTTTTCAGAATCAGAACTTTTACAACAGCCATTCTTCATTTTGGAGAAACCCCCAAGCATAAAAAAGTATAATCAACGGCCTAGCCCATTGTCAAATTTCGTGCCGCGGTCCCAGGGGTTCCGGAACCAAGCTGCAGAAGTGCCGATTTTTGACAAGTTGGGAGGTTTTCTAGGATTAAGGCCAGATTCGCATTGAGGAGTCCGGCGCGATTTTTGTTCCAAAATGGCGCTTTTCATGCCCATCACGACCGCAATTACGACACAGCAATGGGTCGGTCTAATTTGCGAACCAACCCGCGATGGAGCAAGGCCCAATGTAAGCGCCGTCGGGCGCAGAACTGCCCCTTTCCGGCCGGGCTTAGGCCCTGGAAAGCCAAGAGGTTCTTCCGGTGAGTATGATTAAACGCATATCGGACATCCTCACTCCTCCTCCTTTTAGGAGGCACGGAAAATCGGACGAGCACTGGCGGACGTTGGATTACGAAGAGGACTTCAATAAGCAGTTACGGAGCCTGTTGAAGAGGCTTATCACGGCCAGGGGCGCGGATTCGCAGGAACTGGCGCCGCTAGTGGCGCAAATAAGGCGGCTCGGCGGCGAAAAAGGCCTGTATACAACGGCTGCCAGAATGCGGATTCAGCTTGAATCCTTGCCGCAGCATCTTAAAGAGGGAACGCCTTGCTGTACTGACCAAGCTTACAGATTGGCGGCCGACCTCATACTTCAGCAACTCCTGAAAGAGATCGACGCAATTAAAACGACTGATTCCCCACTCGGCCCCCACATCCTGACGAATTATTGCACCGATTTGACCGACTGTCTGATCGATGGGAATGATGTTAAGCGCGCCATTGAAATCCCCATAATTATCACGGATAGGTTGCTTTGGCTGGCCATGAGTGCCTCTGAAAGAAAGGAGGTCTTTCTCGGACTGGTGGAACCGGCCATACAGTCCCCGCGGGAACTCATTGAATACAGCGCGGAACAAAGGTTGGAAAAACAGCAACGCCAACAGGCTCTCCAGCGCGGCGAAAAAGAAGCACCGCAAACGCAAGAAACCACCGCTGCGCCCTATCAAACCTGGGACATGCGCGGTGTCGAAGCCGCTCTCTCCTACCTGCACCGATTCCAGGACTGTTGCGTAACCATTCGCGATGCATTCCTGCGTTTTGACCGCGTGCCATGCGTGTCTAAAGACGAGCCGGCCGACCAAGTCGAGCCGAGCCGAGTTTCGAAGCATCTCGAATATCTGAAGGGACTCCAGAGTATCGCAGCGTCAGCAGGATACTCGGGCTTCTTAGCCATGGTTACGGAAGAAGCCGGAACGCTTATGATTCAGCTCGATTTGGAAAAGGGCCGAGCTATCTTACGCACCGCGGCGCACAGCTACGAGACCCAAGGGGATAAAGAGCGCGAAGTCACTCTGGGCAACATCGCGAAAACGAGGTACAAGAAGGCTCACCAACTCTACATCAAATCGCAGGACCAGGTCAGCGCCGCATCCGTCAACGCCAAGCTCGCTCTACCCTGACTTCCCCTTGCCGATCTTTGGAACGCGCTGTGGGGACCAGTGCGCGAAGTTTGCCCACCTCGAAGCCCCAGCCGCTACGGTTTCTTTATAGCAGAATAGAGGGCAAGAAACAGGAAGGGGGATTTGTAGACGGTATCGATCAAAGAGTGGCCGTGAACCGAGCCCCCTCTGGGCCAAAGTTTCGGCGGCCCGAAGGCATATTTTTGGAGCACAGGAGGGAAGCTATGAACTTGTACCTGGTTCAGCATGGTAAGGCACTGGATAAAACCGTCGATCCCGAACGTCCGCTTGCGGAGGAAGGCGTGGCCGAAGTCGAGGCTGTGGGTGCGTTTCTCGAGCGCCTTCAGCTCGATGTGCCGGAGGTGTGGCACAGCGGCAAGACCCGCGCCCGGCAAACCGCAGAGCGCTTGGCGCGGCACGTCGCGCCACGAGGCAACGTGATCGAGCGGACGGGGCTTGCGCCGCCGGACCCCGTGGCGCCGGTCCGCGACGTACTCGAGCTGCGCGAGGGCGATGTGATGGTCGTCGGGCATTTGCCTTTCATGGCGAAACTGGCCGGCCTCTTGCTGGCGGGGGATGAAAGCAGGCAACCCGTCACGTTCCAGATGGGCGGCGTGGTCTGCCTCGACCGCGGCCCAGACCAGACCTGGTCCGTCCGCTGGATGCTCACGCCCATACTGGTCCGGTGAGCCAAGGTTAGGGTAGTATCGCGCAATTGATGCGAAGGGCGTCATATACCTAAAGATGGGGCATGTAAGTACAGCTCAACACAAACAGGGTTACACTAAAGACTTGGTGGGTGCCACGCTC
>CAYRLQ010000293.1:843-5481 GCA_964425145.1 uncultured Nitrospiraceae bacterium | reverse complement strand
GAGGGTCCGGCATCGGAGATACCACCAGACCGGCAGGAACGCGATCGCCTCGAGCTCGATGACGAGGTGGGCGAGGAAGGGAAGCAGCGCGTTGCGGCACTCGAGCGTCCACCACCGTGTGAGGATGACGCTCGAGACGACCATGCCCAGGGCCTCGAGGGCACGACGAGCCAACCGAACCGGGGCCGGCGGACGTGACGCTGTAGAGCTTGTCGCCGTAGCGGTAGGCGCAGGCAACGCAGCAGAACACCACACCGGCGAGCAGCATGAGCGGGACATTCATGGCCACGACTCGTTCCCTGTCCTGAGCGCAGCGCGTGTATCTCGCGGGCGCACCTCAAGCATGGCTATGCGAAGAAGGGCTAGGTGACTTCCCGGGCTTACAGCACAGGGGCATCAGCGCCATCATCCGCCACCCCGAGCAGGGCACCTTATAATTCAAGACCCCATGCGCCCGTGCCTGTGCGTCGCTGCCTTTTCAATGTCGTGATCGAGGCAATGGTTAGGCACTTCTGGGGCTATGCGTACTCGTACAGCGCAGCGAACTTCTCTGGCTTGGGTTTGTGGCGCATCATCTCCTCAAGATGCCTGACGGTTTCCGGAGAGAGGAGGGTGTCAGAGCACACGGCGCACACCTCCGCCGGGACATTCTTAAACACGAGAATGTCCTCGCCTCGCTTCACGGTGTGAACGATGGTTCTTACGTCATATTCCCCTGGACAGCCTTTGATACTGCATCTCATTGCGATTTCCCTCTCTCGAGCGGGGTTACCCATTTGGGCTCCCGTGGCTCGTACACCGTAATGATTATCGCAACCTCCAGCGAGGTCGTACAGACCACGTGGACGTACCTCCCACGACTGGTCCGCTGACAGACCAAGCAGCAGGGGCCTCGTTTGTGCTCAGGATAGTCCTCCACGACCTGGGCATCGAGAAGTACCTCGCGCACCTCTTCCAGCGAAATATCCTCTTCGGCCATCTCCTGGTGAGCGTGGACCGTGATGCGTATCGCATCCGCTGCCGCTTGCTTCCGCAAACGCGCCGCAACCATATCGCGGTCGTGGACATTCGAGCTGCTCATGCCCATGCATCCTACGCCAAGTTCCTGCTTCCTTCAAGTTCCCCAACCCAACGCGGCGGGCCTTGAGTCTGGTTGGAGTTCTGGGGACAGTATACTTAATTGTTGCGATGGCGACCCTTATGGTCTTCTCGTTCACGTAGTCTTCGGGCACGATGACGGACCAGTCCGCGCAGGCGCACGTAACGCAGCAGAACACCACACCGGCGAGCAGCATGAGCGGGACATTCATGGCCACGACTCGTTCCCTGTCCTGAGCGCAGCGCGTGTATCTCGCGGGCGCACCTCAAGCATGGCTATGCGAAGAAGGGCTAGGTGACTTCCCGGGCTTACAGCACAGGGGCATCAGCGCCATCATCCGCCACCCCGAGCAGCGCACCTTATAAACCATGACCCCCGTGCGGCCCCGGCCGGCCATGCGACCCGTTTCAGAGGACGCCATGCACACGACGTCCGCCTATTTGTGCTTGACGACGCCATGGCCCAACGTATATACTTTGAGTATACGGAGGGTGTTTCATGCTGACAAAGATCCAGAAATGGGGCAACAGCCTGGGATTGCGCATCCCCAAGTCTCTGGCCAAGGAAGCGCGCGTGGAGGCCGGCTCGCCGATCGACATCGCTCTCGATGACGGCCAACTGGTTATCAGGCCAGTGCGGTCTCCTGCGTATCAGCTCGATGAACTCCTTTCGCGAGTGACCGCGGCCAATCGACATGATGAGGTATCCACAGGCGGCGCCACCGGTCGGGAGGCATGGTAGTGCCACGCTCCTACGTGCCTGACCGCGGCGACATCGTGTGGCTTCAGTTCACACCGCAAGCTGGGCATGAGCAGGCCGGGCGACGCCCCGCGTTGGTCATCTCGCCGAAGGCGTATAATCGCAAGGTGGGTTTGGCGCTGTTTTGTCCCATCACCTCGCATGTGAAGGGTTACCCCTTCGAGGTCGTTTTACCCGCGGGACTTCCAGCGTCAGGGGCAATCTTGTCAGACCAAATCAAGAGTCTGGATTGGCGCGTTCGAGAGGCGCGACGGCTGTGTGTTGCGCCACGAGAAGTAGTGGAAGATGTGCTCGCAAAGGTCCTTGTGCTCGTAGAGCGTGAATGAGGTCATGTATTATCCCGCACCGGTGTGCGCGGCTCCGCCTCCTTCCCTGTCCTGAACGGAGCGCGTTGACTCAAAGGGTTCAGCCCTTTCGTTCTATCGGCGCCAGGACCCGTTTCGAGGCGCGAATTGTTACTGGGCCGAGGAGTCCGGAGTTTGGGAGTGGCTCGAAGCCGAGGAGGCCCAGCGCGGGGCTCGTCTCGATGCGGCGATCGCCGCCGAAACGCGCCCGGAGATGTTCGGGGACCGGTGGGAGTTCGTCGAGCCCGGCCACGCGGTTGATCAGCGTGTTGGTGACCTTGATCGTCAATGTGTTCGGGCCGGGCTTGGCGGCGCCGCTCACGTCCAGGACTTGTCCGCGCATCCATCGTATGCCGACCGGTTTGCCGTTGAGTCCCACTTCGGCAACGTTGCCGATATCGCCGAGGTCCATCTCGAGCACGAGGTCGTCGGCGAGGTACGACGGCGGGAGGTCAAAGGTGATTTCGTAAACGCCGGTTCCGCTGAAGTGCCTGGTGCGCGGATCGTCCGTCCAGGACCTCAACCGGGAGAGGGTGGTTTCGAAGCGAGGGAAATCCCGGCCCTCGAGGGTAAGGCGCCAATCACCTGCGATGGTGTACGGGGCGGGGATGCCTTCGACGACGGCGCGCGCCCGGGTCCCGTCGTTCAGCCGCGCGGTATGGACGCCGTTATCCCGGGCGATGGCCTCCACGGCGCCGTCGTCGATCCGGAGCACCTTCCCGAACGTGCCGTGGACGACGTGCGGGCTTTCGGGGCCGCGCTCGAAGACGATGAACGTGGATTCGTACGGCGCGAGCCGCAACGGTACCCACGTCACACCGTCCTTTGCCTCGTATTCCCACAACGGCGTGACGCGGCCATCGTAAGGGTTCCATTCGGTCGGCGTTTTACCGTCGACGTGGAACGCTACGGGCATGCCGACGGGACAGTCCTGGATGTTGGTCACGAAGTAGATGTCCTGATCGGGAGACTGCCTGTGGATGTAGGCCAGCCCGTTGTTTTCGCGGATACCCTGGCGGAGGAAATCGATACCGAAATCCGGCGGCACATGGCGGCGCAGCGTGTTGAGAAACGGGTCCAGGGCGCTGGCGTGCCATTCCAGTACGTCCGAGCGGTCGATGACGAAACGGATGTGATAGGTCTTGCCTTTGCCGTAGTCACGTGGCGCTGTTGGATTGCGACGCCAGACGGGCATGTCAAACATCTCGCTCACGATGGCCCGTACGGCCTCGTCCTTCCGTTCGTAGTCGGCCAATCCAACAGAGAATTCCGGCACACGTTCCAACGCGATCACGACGCCCCCGCCGCGCGCATACTCCCGAACCCGCTCGAGGCTCTCGAGTGGCATCGCCTGGATGTTCGGCAGAAGCAGCACCCTGTACTCGAGGTCGCGCACGCGAATGACGCCATCTTCCAGGCTTGCACGGTTCTGAAGCACGTCGTCGTTAATCAGGTCGAAGTCGTACCCGTTCGCGATGAGCAGTTTGCCCAAACTGCCCCAATCGAAGTTGCGGGTCCACTTGCGGGCGTTGCGCACGTCGTGGGTCCACTGGTTCGCCAGGGGCGAATACACGGCGATATCGGCCACGAAACGGCCCTGGCGCAGCAAATAACAGCAACGCGCTATGTAGTCGCTGAGCAACCGGTAGTACGGCCACCAGACGTTGGGGTGGCTGATCAGGATTGCGGCGTGGAACCGGCGGGACGGCGCAATGTCACGTTCCGGGGAGCATGTGTAGCCGTGGTTGTAAAACTTGTTGGCGCCTGAGCGGAGAAACACGTCGCTGGCGATCTTCAGCTCCTCGAGCGTGGCCCGGTATGGCTCCCAGTGGAGGTACGTGTACGCCTCCACCGTGACGACGTTCCGCCCATACAGATGCGCACCGGAGGCCACGTATTTTTTCGGCCCGATTCGGGTGTCGAACCACGGGACCGCGTCCTTTTCGCCTGCGGTGATTTCCATCTCCGGGAGGTGCGTGATCCCGGCGCCTTGGAGGATGTCCGTCGTGAACCCGTAGGGCTGAATGCGGCCTTTGACCCCATTGGCCTCGCACCACGCGAGAAAAGTCTTGAAAAACGTGTCCAGTCCGACGTAGTGCAGGAATTCGTTTACGTCGTATCGAATTTTTGGCGAAATCTCGTCGATGTCCCACCAGATCGCGGGCAGATACCGGGTCAGATCATAGCCCTTGAACGCCTCGAACTTGTCCATCAAGTCGCCGCTCCAGTAGATGCCGTTGTCGATCATGGCGACTTCGAAGCTGTCGCAGAACAGCGAATCGACCGTCTTGCCGAATTCCTCGCCAAAGGCGTCGCGGAACCTGCCGCCGAGACGCTCGCAATACCGTTCCATAGCACCTTTGCTGACATGGTCGACCGCGTTGCCTTGGCCCGTATGTGCGAGCCAAAAGGCCATGAGGCGCCATCGGCCGTCCG
>CAYRLQ010000293.1:0-833 GCA_964425145.1 uncultured Nitrospiraceae bacterium | reverse complement strand
GAAGGCCATCAACCGCCATTTCCCTTCGGGCACGTCCCAGTCCAACCGGCGGCCCTCAACCCTGGACGTCAGATCAACAAGCGAGGGTCCCACCAGGCGCCCCTCGACCAGCCGACCGGCGACGACGGCCACGAGGCGGTCTTCCGGCGTCATATTGCGTGTCGACAGTTGGCCCGTCCGCGGAACATCCCTCACTCCAAGGGGAACCGTACCCGAGAACCGCCGGCCCCCGTCAAGCAGCATGGCCGTCGGGACCACGTTTTGGCTGCGGTCTTCCTCTGGGACCCAAGCGCCGCCGATCACCCAGCCCGGCCCGCCGAAGTTCAGCGAGAACTCCATGCCGCGTCTTTTGGCTTCTTCAATGGCATGCACGAGGAGTTCGAAGAATTCCTCGGAAAGATAGGGTACATTCCCTCTCTCATAGACCTCCTCCATGGTGATCTGCTCGATGCCGCCGATGCCTTGTTCATGCATTTGCTGCAGTTGCCACGTAAGGTCCTCTTTGTTGATGGCGTTCCCCATCCACCACCACCGCGTGTGGGGCCGACACGACGCCGGTGGCGCAGCGAACGCCTTCCTCATATCTTCCCGGCCGACCTGAGCACAGGCTGTCCCCGCGAAGAACGACGCGCTCAGTACGGCAACCAGACCAAGGACAACAAGGACCTGCAGCACCTCACAATACGCCATTATCCCTTCCTCCCTGATGTTGTTTGGAAAAGGAACTCGCTCCTAGACTACACTAAAAGATCCCCGGCCTGCTATTATCGCGTCTTGCCCCTAATCGCCGGGTAAGTCGGAGAAAGCCCTGTTTCAGCTATGCCGGTGGGGCG